>MHDY01000001.1:0-22819 GCA_001803705.1 Nitrospirae bacterium GWC2_56_14
CATTCCGCCCTCCAGGAACTTGAAGAACCTCTTGGCATGTTCCTTTTCGTTATCGGCGGTCTCAAGAAAGAGTGCGGAGATCTGTTCATAGCTTTCCTTTTTTGCCGCACTGGCGAAGTAGGTGTAGCGGTTCCGCGCCTGCGACTCACCTGCAAAAGCAGCCAGTAGATTTTTTTCGGTCTTTGTCCCCTTCAGTGCCATATACCCTCCATTGTTTCTCCCGACATTCCTCGGTGTCCTCTGTGGTTTAATACTTTGCCTCTGAGACTGCTGTCCGATCCTGCCCCACTTACCGCATCCGCCTCGCCAGTTCCGCGCGCGCGGCAAAGATATCGGCACGGGCAAGCAGCCAGTAGCTGATCCGTTCTTTTCCCTTCTGGATCCAGGGCCGCGCGCGCCATTGCGCAAGAGAAATACGCTCCGACTGTTTCAGGTCGTCCTCGAAGTTCGATCGCGCCTGCTCAGCAATTGCCGGATCGTGAACGACCGCCACGAGCTCGAAGTTGATCCGGCCGCTCCTGATATCAAGATTTGCGGAGCCTGCGATGACCGTATGATCGACGATCGCCAGCTTGGCATGCAGCATGGTCGGAAGATATTCCCACACCTCGATCCCCGCGCGCAGCAGCCTGCCGTACAGTCCGCGAGCGGCCCATCTCGCCATGGGCACATCGCTCTTCCGGGAGAACAGAAGCCGAACGCGCACGCCGCGTCGCACCGCACGCTTGAGCGCGCGCATAATGTTTCCCGGGGGATAGAAGTACCCCATGGCAAGGTCAATGCCGGAGGAGGCCTTGCTGATCACCGAAACATATCGTTTGCGCACCGGAAGGAGCGGGTTCTCCAGCCCGCTTTCGAGGAAATGCACGTTGCCCTTCGGAGTATCCGGCACCGTGCGGACGCGCCGGATGCGAACAAGCTTGAGCCGGCGAAGCACGCGGTGGATCGGCAATTCAGCCCTGACCCACATCCGCGTGAAAGAGGACCGGAGCTGGGACACCTCATCACCTGCGATCTCCAGTGCGTTATCGCGCCAGGGAAGCTCCCCATCGGCGCCCCGGTAATATTCGTCAGCGATGTTGAAGCCGCCGATATAGGCAATATGGTTGTCGACCAGCAGCAGCTTCCGGTGGTTGCGGAACATGAACAGGCCGTGTTTGAACTGCCGGAACCAGCGCACAACGCCGCCTGCAGAACGCAGCGCGTCCCAGAACAGGTCAGGGAGCGCCCAGGACCCCCAGGAATCCACCAGCACCATCACGTCGACCCCCCGCTCCGCTGCCGCAACGAGGTGGCTGCGGAACTCCCGCCCTGTTTCGTCATCGGCCACAATGTACATTTCAAGGGCAATGCATGTACGGGCATTGTCGATGGCTTTGAACATCGCCGGGAAGGCTTCAGTGCCGTTTTTGAGGAGGCGGACCGTGGTCATAGAATTTTGGAGGACCGGTATATGCGAAGATGCGCTGATGCGTGGATGCGTGAACGCGTATATGTGTTAATGCGTTAAACCATTTTTTCCTCTCACGCATTCACGCTTAAACGCATTTACTCATATACACATCGGCATTTACCCATACACGCATTCACACATATACGCATTTACGCATTTACATTCTCGAACGTATACTCCACCTTCACCTTCAGGTCCTTCCTGAGGGAATGGTAGACCGAGCAATACTTTTCCTGCGACAGCGATATGGCACGTTCGAGTTTTTTCGCGGTCAACCCCGAACCGGTCACGGAAATGATCATCTCGATGTACGTATAATATTGGGGTGGCGTGGGATTTCGCTCGCCAACGATGTCCATTTTATAGGACTTTATTTCCACCTTCATTTTTTTGAGAAACGACACCATATCGATCCCCATGCACCCTGCCACGCTCAGCAGGAGCGTTTCCGTGGGTGAGCAGCCCCATTGCTGGGCCGCGTCGTACTCGACCTCGTACCCCCGGTTCGTGCGGCCCACAAAGATAAGGTCCTTGTCCCACGTAAGGGTCGCCTTGTTCACCTGCGATATTTTCGATTTGTAGGCTTCAAGCGATTCATCCAGTTCATTGATCTCTTTTTCCTCAGACACGTGACACTCCTTTCCAACCCGGACAAGCCGGAACGAATTTACCACGAAGACACGAAGAGATGCCTGGGTGTTTTCATGGTTTGTTTGACTCGATGATCTTCGCAACGTTCTTTGTGTCTTCGTGCCTCATCGTGGCCCGTGGCAATCGTGGCGAGAGTTCCCTGCTGCGCCTGTTACCCCTGGTTTTTCAACTTCTCCTTCAAAAGGCTTATGGCCTCTTCTTCCCTGCCCGCCTCTACCTTCAGAACGTAGATCTTGATCTCCCGCAACGGATAGGCGTCGAATGTGGCCTGAATACCGGCCGCTCCGAGATACAGGATGTACTCGATCATGGTGGTATCGCTGTACCCCATGCCCGTATCGCCGCGAAGGACCTCTACGTAGTCGACAGCATCACCGGGCCCCGGCTCATCGGCGGCCTTCTGGTCCCAGGCATCGCCGTAGTCCCAGCCTTCGCCATCTTTATTGTCATCGTTACGTTTCATATGGATTATGATAGTGAATAGTAATTGAGAGCGCCGGGAGAGTCAAATAAAAAATCCTGATACTACGCGTTGACAGATCTCCGAAGAAAGGTTACTATCCGCCCATGATCGAGACAATAGGTTTTCTCCTCGGATTCGGCTTCAGCGTGCTTGTCTATGTCCGCTCCATCAGAACCGCGGACCTGTCATGGCAAAAAAAAGCGGTCTATTCCCTTTTCACGTTCATCGGGATCACCGGCACGGTCTTCCTCGCCGGCGTCCTTGTCGCCCATGCCCTGAGAGAATACGGGGTTCTTTAACCCGCCCTGCCGAGCGCATCGAGCGCCTCCTGCGCAGCCTCTCGCACCCCCGGATGGACGTCGGCCAGACAGGCCTCGATCGCCGCCTTCGCCGCAGGGGCGCTGATGGTCCCCAGAACGGACAGCACATCTCCCCGGACGGTGGGGTTCTCGTGCTTCAGAAGGGCAATGAGGCCCGGCACCGCGTCGTTCAGCTCCTCCCGATGCTCCACTACAAGTTCCTCCACCAGCGCCGTTGCCCCGAGCCGCACCCGCATCTGCTCGTCACCAAGCATATCCGCTACGAACCGGTAGAGCGTGCGGTCCTCCCTGAACATGGCAATGATGTTGTCGAGAAACCCCTTGCCCATGTACTCGATCAACATGGCCCGCATTTCGTTGTCTTCCACAGCGCGCCCTCATAGAAACGCAAAAAGCGCCAGGCGAAAGAGAGAGGTCCTCGATCTTTGCGTCCTGCGCGCCTTTGCTGAATAAATCGAATCAACAAGAGTATAGTATAAAGGATGAGCGATCACAACAGATTATTTCGGTGCGCGATGCAACAGACGGTGCGATCAACCCTTCTTCTGCAGCATGGTCTTCACGCGTTTGAGGCGGTAAAATGATTCCCGTTCCCGTTCACCGATATACTGGTTGATGGTCCTGATCTGAAGGCGCAGGCTGGGCACTACCATCTCCTCAAGGACCTTGATCCTTCTTGTGGTCCGCAGGATCTCCTGACTGAGCCTCTTTAGTTTGCTTTCGTACTTCGCGATCTCCAGCATGGCTTCCAGCAGCTTTTCAAAGAGCGTTACCCCTGCCTCCAGGTGAGGAGTCACCGAAAGTTCGTCGTAACCGCGCTTGTCCGCATCCCGCACCGGAGCATCATGGAAGGCGATATCCTTGTACCGGAGGCCCCAGATGCTCTTCTCGGCAACATCGATCCCGAATTCACGTTCCGTTGCAACCACGATCGATTCGACCGTATCCCTGCCTTCATGACCCATTGCAAGCGCCCGTTTGAGCAGCGCCTTGCCATAGGTAGTCCTGATGTCTTCCCGGGACCGGAGGAAGGGCAGCGTCGTGGCCATGAATTCCTTGATCAGGGCCTGTTTGCGCGCCTTCAGGATGCCGATGCTGTTCAGGACCGACCGGGACTTTTCCTTCAGCAGCAGCAGGTTCGTTCTGGTAGGATGGATCATGCTCCTGACTCCTGACTCCTGACTCCTGACTCCTGACTCCTGACTCCTCACTCCTGGACCCTGACCCCTGGACCCTGACCCCTGGACCCTGACCCCTGGCCCCTGAACCCTGCCCTTACGTCACCGCCAGCGAGAACTGCTTCATCAGGCGCAGGCCGACGTCAAGCGTCTCCTGCACCGTCCGCCTGAGCGCCCCCTGGCCCACGAACTCATGTTCGAACACATCGGCAAAATCGAGCATCAGGATATCCGCCTTGGTCATGCCGTCCCTGCCGACAATGGCCTCGAGCCGCCGCAGATCCCTGCCCTTGGCGTAGTATTTATACAGATTGTTCGACACTTTCCGGTGGTCAGCCCGGGTATGCCCTTCGCCGATGCCCTTCTGCATGAGCCGCGAAAGGCTGGGAAGCACGTCCATGGGCGGGAAAATCCCCTTCTGATGCAGCTCACGGCTGAGCACGATCTGTCCCTCGGTGATATACCCTGTCAGGTCCGGGATGGGGTGGGTGATATCGTCCTCGGGCATGGTCACCACCGGGAGCATGGTGACCGACCCTTCAAGCCCGTAAATACGGCCCGCCCGTTCATAGAGCGACGCAAGATCGGAATACATGTATCCCGGATACCCGCGCCTGCCGGGTAGTTCTTCGCGCGCCGTGGATATTTCACGTAAAGCGTCGCAGTAATTGGTCATGTCGGTGATAATGACGAGGACATCCATGCCTTTGTCGAAAGCAAGGTACTCCGCAACGGTCAGCGCGAAGCGGGGCGCCAGCAGCCGCTCCATGACGGGCTCGTCGGCCATGTTCACAAAGGCGACGAATCCCGACTGCATTTCCTGCAGCACGTTCAGATAGAAGGAATACTCATGAAAGGTCAGTCCCAGCGCGGCGAAGACCACGATGAACTTCCGTTCCGCCTTGACAAGCCGGGCGTTCCGCAGGATGCCGCCGACCACTTCCTTGGAAGGCAGGCCGGCAGCGGAGAAGATCGGCAGTTTCTGGCCGCGCACCAGCGTGTTCAAACCGTCGATGGGCGAGAAGCCGGTCTCGATGAAGTCTTCCGGCCGTGCCCGCGCAGCGGGGTTCATGGGAGAACCGGTGATCGGCTTCCACAGTTCCGGGATATAAAGAGGCATGCCGTCCTTGGGCTCGAAGGAGCCGTTGCAGACCCTGCCGATGATCTCAGGCGACAGCGGCACCCGTTTGATGGCATCGGTAAAAACAACTCGGGTGCGGTCCACATCGAGGCCCTGCGTAGAACCGTAAACCTCGACCAGGGTCGTTCCGCCGTCTATTTCGAGTACCTCGGCTTCCAGCATCCGGCCGTCAGGAGCAATGACGTTCACGACCTCGCCGATCCGCACGTTCTGAACGCTTTGCACAAAGAGCAGCGGACCGGCAATGGTCGAGATGGTTCGATAGATGTGTTCGGAAAGTCGCATAAATTACCTCGAAAAACAGAAGTCAGGAGCCAAGAGCCAGAATCCAGGAGAACACAATTCATCTCTCTTCTTCACTCTCAGCTCCTACCTCCTGACTTCTGGCTAATGTTCTCTGCTCACCGTTTTTCTGTCTCCAGCCTTCCGACTTCTGACTCCTGACTACTGGCTCCTGACTTCTGCATTTTTAGCGCTTCCTCAAGCGCCACTCCCTGCTTCAGCAGTTCTGCCGCAGATCCGTGGAGATCCAGGAGCCGCTTGATGATCGCCAGCGTCTTCTCCGGCGGCGAGAAAGCGTCGTCGCTGTAGGCGTTCTGCTGCAGGAACTCGGTGCGGATCATTTCAGCTATCCGCATCAGCAGGCGGTCCGCATCCTGGAGCCCTTCCGCACCCACGATCTCCGAGACCTCGCGGAGCGATTCTTCCTCCTGCAGCATCTGGCGGCATTGCGCAAGCAGACTGCTCCACTCGGAAGATACCTTGCCCTGGTAATGTTTTGCCACATCTCCGGCATAGAGGGAGTAGCTTTGGAACCAGTTGATGGCCGGATAATGCCTGCGGTGCGCCAGGGAAGTGTCGAGCATGAGAAATGCGCCGGTGGTGCGCAGGCAGGCCTGGGTCACCGGCTCGGTGAAGTCACCGCCCGGCGGAGAGACCGAAAGGATCATGCTGAGCGAACCGATCCTGTTGTTCAGCGTCTCCACCACGCCGGCCCGCTCGAAAAAAGCCGATAGCCGCGACGCGAGGTACGTAGGGTATCCCTCTTCTCCGGGCATCTCTTCGAGCGAGGCTGATATTTCGCGCAGCGCTTCGGCCCACCGGGAGAGGCTGTCGGCCAGGAACAACACATGGTAGCCCATGTCGCGGTAGTACTCCGCCATGGTGACGGCGGTGTAGATCGACGCCTCCCGCGCTGCCACCGGCATGTTCGACGTATTGACCACGAGCACCGTACGGTCCCGGAGCGGCCTTCCGCTCCAGGGGTCCCGCAGCTCCTCGAACTCGGCGATCATGTCCGCCATTTCGTTGCCGCGCTCGCCGCACCCCACATAGACGACGATGTCCACGTCAGCGAACTTGGCCACTGACTGCTCAAGGATCGTCTTGCCGGTGCCGAATCCGCCGGGGAAGATGGCGGTCCCGCCCCGTGCCAGGGGGAACAGAAAATCGATGCTGCGCTGGCCGGTCACAAGCGGCTCGGCAGGCGCGAACTTTCTTTTGTAAGGCCGCGCGAAACGCACGGGCCACTCATGGCAGCCCGGTATGTCCCGGCCGGACTCGAACTGCCCCAGCGGTTCGTCCAGGCTGATGTCTCCTTCGGTAAGCAGCGCGATCTTTTCATGGTCCCCCCTGCCGCCGAGGATAAAATGCGTGAACGCGCCTTCCTGGACCGAGCCGATGACGGCGCCCGGCGTGATCAATTCTCCCGGCTTCATGAGCGGCGTGAAGTGCCACCGCTTCATGTAATCCAGGGCGTACATTTCCTTACCGCCGGTGATAAACGGCCCCATTTCCTTTCTGAGCCGCTCGAGCGGACGCTGGAGCCCATCGAACATGCCCGAAAGAAGCCCCGGCCCCAGTCGCACGGTAAGCGGCATACCGACGCCCTGGACCGGTTCTCCGACCCCGAGGCCGCGCGTGTCCTCATAGACCTGGATCACGGCCCGCTCGCGTTCAAGGCGAACGACCTCACCGGTCAGCATGGCGTGACCGACGTAGACACGCTCATAGAGGGTGAGTCCCTTCAGATCGGTCGTAACCGTAGGTCCTGATATGCCTTGGATCTTTCCACTCATTGGCGATGACCCCGTTTTATTGTACTGGTAAATCTTTTTTTCACTCGGTCAGAGCTTCAACCGCACATGGTATCCAATGGCCCGCCTGATAAGGCGTGACGTGTAATCTTCCACATCGTCAGGGGGTTTTTCCGGAGCCGGAAGAACGAGCAGTATCCCGTGCCATCCCTGTTCAAGTTCCTGAATGCGGTCATGAGACATCCCCTGTCCGGTCTGTCCCCGGCTCATCAGCCGTTCATCAATGATCACCAGCCCCACATCGGGGTCGGCCATGCTTCTCAGCAGCGCTTCCTCGGCATCGGCTGCCTCGACCGCGGCCTGGGGAACTCCGGTCAAACTGAATCCGTAGGATGCGTCAGGGGTCGTTATGAACGATATCTTTTTCATGGGTAAATGCACCCCACCGAACGTCCCCTTGGCAAGGGGAGCAATAATAACATGTAGCCCCTCCTTTCCAAGGAGGGGTTGGGGAGGTAATTTTCATGCTCGTTATGTGGCGAAGGCTCACGAAGTTTTCGGAATGAATCAGCCACAGCCTGGCTGCAATCCTCAGGTGACCAATTCGTTCGCGAGCACATCCCGTTCCACGTTCTTGCCAAAGAACAGAATGCTCAGATTCATGGCCTCAATCGAACAGCGCCAGAGGTAGTCCAGGATCGTTCCAACGCCAAGGGGATCCCTTCCCGCCTGTTTGAGATACTGTGTCGTCGTCCGATACAGGGCGTGTTCCACCTGCGAAGGGTCCTGCAGCTCGACCTTCACACCGGCATACTGCCGGACAAGCGCGCCAGCGGCCACGAGGTCCCTTTGCTCCTGGATCCGGACAAGCTGTTCCATGGGCAGACTGCCAAAGGCGATAAAATCGGGTGCGCTCACGGTCTCCTGCTGCACGGATACGGCAAGGCGCAGGAGATTGCGGGCATCGATCATACGCACCAGGAATGTTTTGATGAACGGGTGCAGCTTTTGCTGTACCGCATACTGAAGGAACTGGTTGGTCAATCCGCGTTCGACGCCCCGCAGGCCTTCATCGGCAAAAACGCGCGGCAAGTCGCCAAAAGACGGAGATAGTCTGCTGAAGATCCGGCTGATCGCGGCAACGGCCGCCGTACTATCTGGCGAGGACAGACAAACCTTGCGCAGTTCGTTCGAGAGCAGACTTTCTTCTAAAAGTTCCTCCAGGCGCGCCGATTTTCTGTCCTTCATCTGCCGAAGGCAGATACTTATGGTTCTGAGCTCGGCATACAGAAAAAAGAGGCTGAAAAGCTCCCGGAGACGTTCGTTCATCTGCCCGTATACCCAGCGATACTCTTTCATCAAGCGCCGCCAGACCGCATCCGGCGACACCTCGACAACTCCCGATCGGGCGCGCGATGACAGGAGCGCGTCCAGCGGTGCCGCATCAAAGAGCAGTGTTTTCCAGTCCTTCAAAAGCCCGGCCCTCCTGCCCCTGATCCTGGACAGCAGGTATTCCGTTGGATACCCCCGGTCCGCAGGATCACGAAGAAGTTCCATGTGTGGCCTCTTTGATCATCTCCGGAAGCATGCTTTCCCATGCGCGCTCCAGCCGTTTTTCGCAGGTATTGACGACCGTCACCAGACCATCGTCACTGGTCACTTCCAGCCCGCCCGAGATCTCTTCCCTTGCATCGATCTCCGCGTTGGGGAAACATGTCTTTGCACGCTCCACATCGTCGGGGTGCACTTTCACCCTTGTCCAGGTGAACCGGGGAAGCTCCTGAACGAGGGCCTGAAAAACAGCATCATACTCTCTCTCTCTCACCAGGCGAAGCCGGGAGGCTGCGATGGCATAAAGAAGGTCGGCAAGCTTTCTGTCCGCCGCAAGACGCAGGCCCCGCTCCTTACCGCGAGACCCCAGGAGTGCCTGCGAGCGGATCGATGCCACCCGGGCTGCCATGAAACGGCCCGCCTCTTCCTTTGCCTGACCGATCTTTTGCGCGCAGGCTGCCCGGGCGTTATCGGCCTCTGCAGACGCTTCAGTCCAGACAGCGTCCACCCGTTCGCTCGCCGCCGCTCGCAGCGACTCAATCAGTTCCTTGCATCCCATGTTATTTCACCGTAAAGAGGATCATGGTCGCCACCACGAATCCCAGGATCACCATGGTCTCAGGGATCGCCACCAGGATCACGATGGTGCCGGTCAGCTCGGGCTTTTCAGCCAGCGTTCCTGCGCCGGCTGCGCCGATCCGCGACTGCGCCCAGGCCGTTGCAAGAGCGGGTATGCCGATGGCCAGGGCGGCACAAAATGCGATCAATACTTTTTCGTAGTTCATAAGACCTCCTTTTTTTTAAACATGGACAAGACTGAACCATTTTTGCCACGAAGACTCGAAGACACGAAGAAATACTAGAACCTGTTTAATTCTTAATTCAAACGCTACCTTTGTGTCTTCGTGCCTTCGTGGCAGAATTATTGTTATCATTTTGCCTGAATTATTTTCAGTAACTACGTCTTCTTCAACGGAGCGAACTTCTTTCCTCCGTGTTCAATGAACTTGCTGAAAAACTCCACATAGTGGAGCCTCAACGAGTGAATGGTCGGTGAAAAAACGCCAAGAATGATGTTCAGCAAATGGATCAATCCGGCCACTGCGACACCTGTTACCACATCGCCCGTCACCCCCGCGAGATTGTTCGCGACAAAGGCAAGCAGCACGGAGGTGAGCCCGATCGCCGCGATACGAACATAGGAAATGATATTGCCGATGCTTTTCAGGAGTTCCAGCGGCGCCAGCAGGCCGCCGGTGAAAAAAAGGAACGGCGTGAGGAACAGGATCGAAAGAACAACGGGGCGCGCCAGCACCAGGGGGAAATATCCGAACAAGGACGCGATGATCACGATAAGAAATACGATAATGACGACGCTGAGCGCCTTGTAGGCCGCTTCTTTCATGATCTTGTGCTTGAACGCATTCATGGCGCCCAGGATCAGGCCGAGGATGATATGGGCGACGCCCACGGCAACGGAGAAGGCGAGCATGGGCACAATGGCCGTGCGGCGCTCCATGCAGAGCGGTTCCATATGAAAGAGCCGTTCAGGCAGATCGCCGAAGAATTCACCGAAGAGTATCCCGAAAAAAGCCGAATAGGCCGAAGCGATCATCAGGATCTTGGCGCCGTCCCTGACCGGTCCCTGGTGACGGTTCTTTTTCAGCAGGACGAATGCCAGCGTGCCGAGCACCAGGGCATATCCCGCGTCACCCAGGATCATGCCGAAAAAGATGGGGAAGAATATCCCGATGAACGGCGTGGGATCGTAGGAGGTATATGCCGGCAGCGGCAGCAGCCCCGTAAACAGCTCAAAGGGCTTGAAGTAGGGCGGGTTCTTCAGGACGATCGGCACCTGTTCGAGGTCCTCTTCGTGCATCTCCTTCTCCTCGACCATGACCCTGGCGCCGAAATCGTCGCGCAGCCTTTGTTTGAGCCGCGGAAGGTCTTCCGACTGCATCCATCCATGGATGAAAAAACACATGCGGGTCTCGAACGCGTATGCCGTGGTGTTGAGCAGTGAGAGGCGGTCGTCGATCCATTCCTTCACACGCTGGTAGATCGGCACCCAACGCCGGGTGAACCTCGCCAGTTCCGCGTCGATCGCCTGGATCTCCCGGAGCACCTGATCGGCCCGTTTTTTCACAAAGGTCACTTTCTCGGGAAACGTCAGTTTGCCGAAGGATTCGGGGAACGTGAGCTCGGGAACGTGTTCGTCGCTCAGGGATTTCTTTACCTTGTCGGAGGCGGTCTTTTCCACCGTGATGAGCCCCACCAGGGTGCCGTCCTCCGCCGGTTCGGTCTGGAGCTCGTATTTCCAGTTCGTAATTCTCGACAAGGCCTCGCGCAGGTGTCCGACCATGTCGGGTTCACGGATCGTCAGTCCGATAAAATCAAGGTCCGGGGTTTCCGCCGTGGTCTGGACGAGCGACGCAAGGGCATTGAGAAATATGGAGTAGCGGCCCAGTTCGGCCCGTTCTTTGACCAGAACCTCCCGCCGTTTGGACAGGTCCGTCGCGCTCTCCCGGTGCCGGTCTATGGTCTTGGATACCGTATCAAGAATTGAAACGGGTTCGATATAGCTTTTCCGTACTGCAAGCGCGGGCAGTTCCGCGAAGAGCAGTTCGATCTTCTGCCGCAGTTCTTCGAGGAATAAGCGTTCAAAAACGGTCTTCTCGTCCAGCATGAACGAGCGCACGTCCTTTTCCCATTCCTTTTCGATGAACCCCACTGTCGCCGGTTCGATCTGGAATATGCCCAATTCGCGCAACAGGGCCAGGACCCCCTGCAACAGGGGCTTTTCGCCGACGATCTCGATCTTGGACATTCTGACTATCATGAGGACCCCGGGAGTATGGTCCGGATGTACTTGTCCACAACCGCCTGCAACAGTGCCCGGTCCAGGTGGTCCCTTTGCTCGACCAAGGCCGCCGCAGCGCTCAAACTCGACGCGGCGCTCTCTTCCGCCTCTTTTCTCGCCTGGTCCTCCGCCGCTGCAAGAGAATTCTTGATCAGCTCTTCTTCCCGGACAAGCTCGTCAGCGCACTCCTTCTTCACCTTCGCGAGCCAATCGCGCGCCTTTTCCTGCTCCCTGTCAAGGCACTTTTGGATCTCCCGCTCTACATCGATGACCTCGCTCAGAATATTGTTGTCCATACGTCCATTGTATCAAAAAAAATTGTACCTATTCGGCATTTTTCGATCCGGAAGGCTTCATACCCGAGAGTAGTTGCGAAAAATGATACATTTTGGCAGAACCACGTGCAACATTTTGATCCCCTTCTGGAAATTGCGGTTATAGCTCGATAAACCGGCAAAAGATATATGGTACGTTCTGCTCATAATACTTGCAATAACCCCCGCGTGCGGTAAAATGTTTTCATTATAAAGGAGGCATATGATGATACAGTATAGCGGTGTGAACCACCTGGCAATGGCTACGGGCAATATGGACGACACCATTCGCTTCTGGCGCGATCTGCTGGGTATGCGCATGGTCGCCGGAATGGGCCAGCCCGGGTACCGGCACTATTTTTTCGAGATATCGGACCGTGATATGATAGCTTTTTTTGAATGGCCGGGCATTGTGCCCTCACCTGAAAAAGAACATGGACGTCCTGTCTCAGGTCCATTCATGTTCGATCATGTTTCCTTCGGCGTAAAGAACGATGATAATCTTTGGGCGCTGAAGGACAGACTTACTGCCACCGGGATCTGGGTATCGGAAGTGATCGACCACGGGTTCATACACTCCATCTATACTTTTGATCCCAACGGCATCCCGATCGAGTTCAGCAGACCGGTCGACAATCTCGATCCGCGCAGCACGCCGTTCATGGCCGATCGGGACCCGGTGAAAACAGCGCTTGAAGGGTCCGAACCGCAGTATGAGAAATGGCCCGTGGTCGCAAGACCGACACCGAAGGAAGAGAGGACCGTTTACCCCGGAGCCGGCAGCGAACTGTTTCACGGAAAGAAAAAAGAGTGATGATAATGACCGCATCAAATAAATGTTGAAGAGAAGTCCAATAGCTGATCTCTGCGGGATATCATCCGCGTGCCCCGCGATGGCCCCTGAATAGGTACGTTTTGCTCATGCACCTGCTCCGAATATCAACGATTCCATCACGTTGCCGCAATTCGCATGGTTTCAGGACCACGACCGCTACATTTATCCTGAGCCAGCCTTGACAAGCACCGGTTCTTTGATACACTAGATGCATGAACCTACCCCTCTTGATCACCACGATCGCATTCCTGCTGTTATCTTCCCACGCGTCTGCAAAGGAAGACTGTTATGACTGCCATGGGCAACAAGGCGGCCGCACCTACGTGAACAAGGATGCCCTGGTGCAGTCGGTCCATGGCAAGATCGCCTGCGATAAGTGCCACCTCAATATCGCGCCCTACCCTCACGGGACCGTATCCAAGGTCAATTGCGGCATCTGCCATTTCCTGGGCCGCGACGGCGCTCCTAAGGAACAGGCCGCGGAATACAAGCTGAGCGTTCATGGACTCGCGGCCGGCAAGGGAACAATGGCCCCGACGTGCCAGACCTGCCATGGCGGGCATGCGATCTACCGGTCTGCTGATCCCCGGTCTTCGACCAGCAGGGAGAAGATCCCGGCCCTCTGCGGCCGGTGCCATGCGGCCGAGCTCGGTGTCTACGAAAAAAGCATCCATGGCACGCTCCTCCTCAAAAACAACGTGAGCAGCGCCCCGACCTGTTTCGACTGTCATATGGAGCACCGCATTCCGAGCGCCTCGGAAGCAAAATGGAAACTGTCGCTGGTCAGCAAATGCGGCACCTGCCATCCCGAAGAAATGGACACGTACCACAAGACCTACCACGGCAAAGTTACCCGTCTCGGATATACGACCATCGCCATGTGCTGGGACTGCCACGGTTCGCATGACATCCTGCCGCAGAATGACCCTGCTTCCACGCTGTCGTCAAAGAATCTGCTCTCCACCTGTGCAAAGTGCCACCCCGGCGCAACAGAGAGCTTTACTAAATTTTACGCACATGCCGAGGAAACGAACCGGGCAAAGTACCCGGTCCTGTACTACACCTTTCTGTTCATGACCCTGCTGCTCATCGGAACCTTTGCCTTCTTCCTGACCCACACGTTCCTGTGGGCGTACCGCGCCTTAAAAGAGCGGATACAGAAAAAAGGAGGGATGTAAACATGGCACTGGTAAAAAGGTTCAACGCCTATCACCGGATACTGCATGTGGTCATAGCGATAAGCTTTATCGGCCTGGTCGCATCCGGCATGCCGATCAAATACGCCCAGGCGCCCTGGGCCGCGTGGCTGGCGACACTTCTCGGGGGATACACCGGAGCGGCCCTGGTCCATCGCATCTGCGCCGCCATCACTTTCGGCTATTTCGCGGCGCATATCGGCTATGTACTGTACGACATCGCCATTGTCAGAAAATTCAAGTTCAACATCCTGGGGCCGGAATCCATGGTACCCTGGCTGAAAGACCTTCAGGACATTATCAGCAACTTCAAGTGGTTCTTCGGCAAAGGCCCCCGCCCGCAGCTGGACCATTGGACCTACTGGGAAAAGTTCGATTACTGGGCGGTGTTCTGGGGCGTGGGAATGATCGGCGTCTCCGGACTGTTCCTGTGGTTCCCCGTGTTCTTCGGCCAGTTCTTCCCCGGCTGGGCCTTTAACATAGCAACCGTCATTCACAGCGACGAAGCGCTTTTGGCGGCCGGGTTCATTTTCACGATCCACTTTTTCAACACCCATATGCGGCCGGAAAAGTTCCCCATGGATCCGGTCATCTTCACCGGAAATATGACGCTCGAAGAACTGAAGCATGAACGGCCCCTCGAATATCAGCGCCTCGCCAATGAGAACAAGCTGGACCAGTACGCGACTGAAGCCCAGGCCTCCTGGATCACCGATGCGGGCATCATCTTCGGGTTCCTGACGGTCCTCATCGGTTTTGCTCTGCTGGTGCTGATCATTCTCGGGCAGTTCGTGTATTAACCATGTCCCTACAACAGAGAGACCTCTTTATAAAGAACATCTTTTCGACGGTCGCGCCTCACGTCGATTTTTTAAGCACCGGTTTCAGCTTCGGCTTCGATCATTACTGGCGGAACAGGGCAGTCAAGGCCGCCAGGATAACCGAGGGCGAACGGATCCTTGATGTCTGCACCGGCACCGGGGAACTGGCGTTCATTCTTGCCGATAAGGTCGGAGAGAAGGGCCTGGTCACGGGCGCCGATTTCTGCAACGAGATGCTCGACCGGGCGCGCGAAAAATCGTCCGATCGGCACACCAATCTTTCCTTCATCCTTTCCGATACCAAGGCCCTGGCGTTCCCCGACAATACCTTTGATTTGGTCACCGTATCTTTCGGCATGAGGAACATTCCCGATACAGCCATAGCCCTGCAGGAGATCAAACGGGTGCTCAAACCGGGCGGCAGGTTTATCTGCCTGGAGCTTACACGGCCGCACATGACCTGGTTCCGCAGCCTCTACGAATGGTATGTCTTCTGGATCATGCCGTTCATCGGAAAGCTGGTCGTCAAGACGGCAGCCCCCTATCTGTACCTGCCGCGGTCCATTAATGCCTTCTACCCTCCTGATGAGTTCAAACAGATCATCACCGAGAGCGGCTTTACCGACGTGACCGTGGATTCTTTGACCATGGGGATAGCGACCATTTACGGGGCAATAAAACGTGGATAATGTCGGTATTTTATGCGACAAGGACAACGATTTTCTGCATGACTATTCACGGCGCTGCATTGAACGCCTGACCGGCCACTCGTTGTTCTCGGTTTCCTTGCCCTTTCTGTCCGCCTATCTGGAAGCAAACATTAAAAAAGAATCAGATAAGGACCGGCTGATCATCGAACATGCCGCGGAAGCCCTTGCCGCCGGGAAGGAACCGGGCGACGTGGACATCGACGAGATCTTCGAAAAAACAAAAGTTGTTGATAAGGCGTTCGTCCGCCGCCTTTTGATCCCCTCCTTCACGATCCAGGTGCGCTACGAGGACATTGCCGACATAAGGAAAAAACGGATCGCCCGTCTTTCCACAACTGCCGGCGAGGTCCTGCGGGCCTGGGGAAACGCACACTCCCTTTCTGAAGTGGTCCGGGCAACCTACTCGGAATCACAGTTCCGTTGCATCATCCTTGACATCCTTCATCTCTACAATCTGGAGACCAGGAAGCTAACTGGTTCCATCAAGTTTTTCTCGCCCTTTAACCGGGCAATCGACGCGCTTGCGGAAAGCGTTTTTGATACCATGGAAAACGTTTCTGTTCGCATTTGCGACGAATATACTGAAAAACTGTTCCGGGGAGAATGTGCATGCACCGAACGGACCTGATCCTCCTGCACCCGCCCAGCGTGTTCAAATTCCGCGAACTGCCGCTCTTTTACGGGCCGGTGAGCGATGTCGTCCCGTCATCCTCCATTTTCGAGATCTATCCCATCGGGTTTCTGACGATCTCGCAGTACCTGCACAAGCACGGTCTGTCGGTCAGGATCGTCAATCTGGCGCTCAAGATGCTCCAGGACCGTAACTTCGACCCCGAGCCATTCATCGCCAAATTAAGGCCGGTCGCCTTCGGCATCGACCTCCACTGGCTTCCCCACGTGGACGGAAGCCTGAGCCTTGCCGAGCTCTGCAAAAAGCTCCATCCCGACGTCCCGGTCATCCTGGGCGGTCTGAGCTCGACCTATTACCATGAAGAGATCATGCGCGACTATCCTTTTGTGGATTTCGTCATGTGCGGCGATTCCACGGAAGAACCCGTTCGCCAGCTTATAGAAGCGATCAAGACAGGCCGCGGCTACGAGCAGGTCCCCAACCTCGTCTGGCGCGATGCCAACGGCACGGTGGTGGTGAACGACCGGTCATTCCAGCCCGAGACCATGGACTATATTGATTTCGATTATCCCCATCTCATGAAGATGGTGCTCAAATATCTGGACCCCTCCGGGTATATCCCCTTCAAGTACTGGCTCAGTTATCCCGTGACCGCGGTCTTCACCTGCAGAGGCTGCAACCATAACTGCGGCACCTGCGGGGGCTCCATCTCGGCGTTCAACAAGGTCTGTTTGCGTACCAAGGCCTGTTTCCGATCTCCCGAGCTCGTGGCCCACGACATCAAACGAATATCGGAATACACCGGAGCGCCGGTCATCGTGCTGGGCGATCTGCTGATGGCGGGCAGAGAACATGCCGACCGGTTCCTCGATGCCATGAAAACATACCGCGTCAGAAACGAGGTCTGTCTTGAGTTCTTCACCCCGCCTCCGGCCGAGTTCCTGCAAAAGGTTGCGGATTCCATCAGAACCTTCAATGTAGAAATGTCTCCGGAGTCGCATGACATCAACGTCAGGAAGATGTTCGGCAAGAATTACGATAACAAAGCCTTGGAGGACATGATCGAGACGCTCCTCAGCGTCGGGTGCAAGCGCATCGACCTGTTCTTCATGGTGGGCCTTCCGAACCAGACCTATGATTCGGTCATGGAAACGGTGAAATACTGCGGTTCGCTCCTCGACCGGTTTGACCTGAAGACCGCAAAAGGCCAGATCCTTCCGCTCATCGCCCCGCTCGCGCCGTTCATCGACCCGGGCAGTGTGATCTTCGAGAACCCGGAAAAATACGGATACACGTTCTTTTATAAGACCCTTGCGGAACACCGGAAGGCCATGCTCATGCCAAGCTGGAAGTATGCTCTGAATTACGAGACAAAATGGATGAACCGCGATGAGATCGTGAGGGCGACCTATGACGGCGCGCTGGGCCTGCTCAACGTAAAGGAAAAATACGGCGCCATCAGTCAGAAGACCGCGGCAAAGGTCAGGAACCACCTGGAGCGCGCCGTGGCCTTAAATGCGAAGATCAAGGACCTGTCGAGCATCGACGATTCGCTGCGGGAAGAGATCTTCAGCCTGAATACACTGGACCTGGTCTGCGACAAGCATGAGCTTGACTGGCCGATCAAAGGCTGGAAGCTTAATGTGTTCAAGCTGGCAAAGTTGCTCATGCAGAATTCGCATAACGGCAATGGCAATGGTTCTTGTCAGGGACAGATGACCGCCGTCCCTGTTCTGGCGACGGAGAAGGAAAGGCTGTTTAAGTAGAGCAGGTTGTTTAATTGGCAACCGTGATTCTTCGAAGCACCCCACCTAACCTCCCCTTGGCAAGGCGAGGAATAAAGTAGTAGCCCCTCATTGACAAGGAGGGGTTGGGGAGGTGCTTTCCGATCATGTCGTTTCAATTTTGTGACGAATAATAAATCCGTCATGATGAGAATACGTGTTTAACTACTGTTTACACATAGCAAACAGTAATACTTTAATAATTAAATCAGGTTTGTTCAAATATAAAAGATGACGGGAGGCAATTATGATCAGCAAAGACATGCCTATTTGTGAAGCAGCAAATTATTTTAAGGAAGAGATCCTTGAGATCACGCCGGACATTTCTACAGACCAGCTAGCCGACATGGTGGCGCTCTATATTTACTATCAATACGGCATTACCAAAGAAGAAGCGAAAAAAGTTATTGAAAAAACCTGTCTATAAGAAATTCGATCAAAATACGCCTCGCAACGCCAGCGTAGCGGTTCTTCAAACGAGAGTAGATCAAACGATATTTCTTGTTTCGGTAGTACCGTACACATATGTCCCTTCATGTCCCTCGATTTTCAGGTTATCAAACGATCTTCGCCAGGCGGCCGTAATCCACCTTTGCATTGTGCCGCGGATCAACTGGAATTTCCTGAAGCACTCGCACCTCGTCAAGCCGCGCCCAAGTCAGCGAATCCCGCACGGCATCTGTATCGATGCGAGACCCTTTCCGTGGCTGCACAAACAGGATGCGTTTATTTTGCCGTCCAACGAGGGCCGCACGTGAAACAGCAGAAAGTTGTCTCACGGCGCATTCCACGGCGAAGGGATATAGTTCACCACGATCATCATTGATGACCGCCGAGGTCCGCCCCAATAGCCACAGTCGCCCCCTGTCGTCGAAGTAGCCGCTATCGCCGGTTCGATGCCATATCTTTCCGTTCACGCGGAACTTGGTTTCTTCGTCGCCAATATTATTAAGATATTCCTTCAGCACATGCCCCCCGCTGACCACTATTTCCCCCGTTTTGCCCGCAGGTAGAGATATTACAGAAAATCCGTTTTCATCCAGCGCTCCCAACGGCGTACCCCATTGGGGCAAAATAACCCGAACGCTAATCTCAACCACCGGTATTCCAACCAGGAGACCGGCTCCGACAGACATGGACGTTATGTCATCGGCAGTCAGTTCTTTCCTGGCAATGTGGGCAATCGGTTCCGCCTCAGTGGAGCCATACACTGCGACAACCTCGGCTTTGGGAAAAGTTGCCGTAAATCGATTCAGGTGGTTGGGAAAAACTGGTGCGCCACCGGTGAAAACGTATCGGAATCCAGAAACAGTGTTTCCCAATGTCTCGCAGGCATCGCAGATGCATTCCAGGAAGGCCGGCGATGCCGCAACACTTACAGGGCGATACCGTTCGACTTGACGCAGGACTGGTTCTGCCTTGATGCAGCCGGGGCTACGCAGGTCCGCATCGGGTATCAGCGAGGTAACGCCCGAGGCTAGATTGGCCAATACGAAAACCGGCAGTGTGGTCAGATCAATAGCGTTTGGGGTGAGATGAATTGCCCGCTCGAGAACACGGTGCTGCTCCAGCAGAAAGCCGTGGCTACGCACAGTAGCCTTGGGTTGACCGGTACTGCCGCTGGTAAAGGTTATCAATGCCGGGGTGTCAGGTGCGCACGGAAGAATTGACAGTTCTGGCTGAAGCCTGTTGGATCGGCTCCAGGGGATGGTGGCCGGCAGGAAGTCAAAGGAAAAATGCCGCGGGATGCGCCGCAGGGCCGGGGAAATCAGCCGCAGCAGATGCGCCTTGGGGGCGGCGATCAGCGCCGCTGGGGGACGAATTTTGCAACAGCGCTCGATATGCTCCCAACCAGCGGAGGGATCGAGGAACATGGCTGTTATCCCGAGCCTGAAGAGCGTCATCAGGGCAATGTAAAGTTCCGTTGACATGGGGAGAAACACGAGCACGGTGTCTCCCGCCGCTAGCCCGCTGATCTTAAGTAAAGCTGCGCCACGAACCGAGGCAACTTCAAGCCCGGCAAAGGTCGTGATCCGGTCTTTACCGCGTCGTACGTCGATGATCGCCGCTGCATCGGGGCGCTTCTGGGACTGCTGTTGAAGTATTTCTGCAATGTTCAATCTAGTCTCCGTGAATAGAGAGCATATTCACGCATTACATTCCCGTGGTGGCTGCTTAGTGCCCGGGATTGATTGTCCTCATACATCAGTGCATGAATCCCCCGCCGGTAGCCGAGTTTGCGGGCATTGGCCGTTGCCTCGGATAAGAGAAGAGGCCCAATCCCTTTCCCGTTCCACTCCGGCAGGGATGCAAGAGACTTGATGATCGCAGTATCAGGATTGCTTCCCGGCCGTGTATTGAGCATGTCGCCAATAGCAAAAACGAACCCGATCGGTGATTGTCGGTATTCAGCAAACAGCACCAGTTCCGGTTGGATCAGAACGTGCAGCTTGTCATACATAGCGATAAATTCATCACGGGATATAGGAGAGTACAGGAAGTTTTTGCTGAACGCTGCGATGGAAAGCGTATAAATCTTTTCCAGTTCTCCGTTGTAGTCAGACGAGTCGAGTGGGCGGATGCTGACCCCTCGTTTTTCCAATCTACTTCGCAACGATTCCGGGACACTCCACCCCAGATCGGGATCAAGGTTAGAGAAGTATCGGGCCAACGGAGTAAATCCTGCCTGTTCGAAATAGGCGGGATATTCGTCGGGATTGCCCGGCTCAAGAAAAAACGGCGGCTCAGACTCACGGCTAGTGACAAAACGGTAACGACGCCAGGTGGTACCGTCCATCGGTCCGATGGCCAGAGTGCAGCCTCGTCCAGCAAGTTCCTGAAAGCAATGCGACAGGATGAACGAGGAAGCATCCGCATCCCTGGCTGCGAAATGACCAATGATGCCGGGACGCTCTCCGGGCAGCTCGGGAACAGATTCAAACCAGAGAGAGCAATATCCTGCCAGAGTACCGTCTGCGGTCAGCGCTGCCAAGTGGCTATCAGGAGCATGAGCTGTAAATTCAGTCGCTCCTAGTGGAGCAAGCTTTCCTTTTCCAGCAAGGGTCGTCAACTGCTGCACAGATTTAATCTGCATTATTGTCAGCACGAGTATCTCCTTCAGATGAGCTGTGCCAGGAAGACCACTCCAGCGGCAAACGCCGAGGCACCCATCCGGATACGCTGACGAAGGACCCATTCGTGTCCGTCATCAGTCAAACGCGCTGTCGCAAGCTGAAAAATGCCGAATGCACCGATCGTCGCCAGCATCACCTCGCCGAGCACAAGCCAGAGTGGTCCGGTCGGATAGAGAAACAGGGGCAACAGTGCAATGATTGCCGTGGCAACAGCGGTACAGAGGGTCCCCCGAAGCAGCGCGGCAAAATGAAGACCGCGGACAGGCATGCTCTTCCCGTTTCTGATTGAGAGAAAATAGACAAAGATCAAGGTTATCTGGCTGACTATTGCCGCCACATAAGGGAGATAGAGACGCTGGTATTCTCCGCTGGCGTTGGAGAAGAATATTAGTGCTACCGGCACGATGACTACATAAAAGAGGCCTTTCACCTGATAGCCGGTAATGTCTTCCGGCACCTGTTGACGGAAGCGCAGGACCAGCGCGTAAAGAAGCAGTTGCGCCAGTAACAGAGGCAAGAACCAGGAAAAATCACAAAGGCTCCATGCTGCATAGTTGACAAGCATCAAGCCTATCAAACCGCTAGGCTTGAGAACTTTCTGCACAAAGGTAAGTGCGAAACTCACAAAGATAATCAGAAAGAGTATCCCCGTTTGCTCGACGGTGTCTCCCAGCGGATAGCGGGTCATCTTCACCAGGATAAAAAAGGTGCCCAACGGTACGAAGATGTTGTCGCTTCCTTTTAGAGATATCGCCTCAAAGCCGGTGACAAGGATTGCAATGACCAGCGCAATGAGCACCGAATCCAGTCGGCCGAAGTCAGTCAGTAGCAAAAGGGGAAGGTGAACGCAGAGAAAGGTGATGAAAAAGAATACCAGGGAGCCTTCGAGGCTTTTTCGTCCCTCTTCTACCTCGTAGGTAATGACTCCATACTGTGTACCGACCAGTGCCGCAAGCGAGTCGGAAATGGTCAGGGTTAGAACGGAAATAAGATAAAAGACTTGCCGGTCATGGCCCAAAAAGAAGAGGAGCGTGATAGCGATGGGAAAGTATACTGCCCCGGAAGATTGACGGTCAACGCCATGCACGGACTTCAGCAACCCCATGCGTTTGGTCAACAGTATGATGGCGGCAAAGAGGAGGGCCAGGAGCAAGACCGTATAGGGCGACCGAAGCACGAAAGGGAAAGAGAGCGCAGCCATGCCGCCCCCGAAATGAACGACTTTACGGGAAAATTCGGGGCGTGTCGGCAGTTTCCGGCGCACAATCTCGCCACACATAAAAATTATCGGAAAAATGACAGCAAAGACCGCTGCCGGGAGGAGATCGCCGAGAATTAAGTCCATAGGGTTCCCTCCCCTGTCATGTCAATTGCTGTTTTATGTGATGAAGTGAAAGTCATGTCAGATTATTTCCTCAACCACGAAGTCGCTGTAGAAAAATGCCTTGTCCTGGAGGAAGAGACGGGTCGAGAGGTCGGTCAGCGGTCGCAAGCGGTCGGCCATCGCTACAGGTCGGCGGCGCGGAGCGAGCATATTCCAATAGGCCATCCTTCCCCCTGGCCGCCCTGAGCGGACCAGCCGTTCCAGCAACCGGTGATAGTTCTCTCCGGACATATACTCAAAAATATCGCTCAGGTTGAAGCAGTCGATGGAGGCCACAGCCTCCTGTTCCAGGAACGTTTCCAACGGCTGGCAGTGCCATTCCAGTCGCGCCAGATTGGCGCGAATGGCCTCGAAATT
>MHDY01000001.1:22926-54301 GCA_001803705.1 Nitrospirae bacterium GWC2_56_14
GCGCCAGTATCCGATCGGCGACGCTCCCTTCCACGTAGCGGAAGAAGCTGGGGTCGCGTCCTAGCCTGCCCATGACAAAGCGGGAGAAGAAGACGCGAAAGAGCAGGCGCCAACGCCAGGTGTCCCACTCCTCCCGGTAGAATCGCTCCCGCGTTGCCAAATCGCCGCCGTCGAGCAGTTGTTCAATGGTCGATCGGGAATGGACCAGCGGCATGATTTGCCGGCGGAACAGATCGAAGTAGCGCTCGAATTTGCCGGCCCCTCCGATGCCGGCCTCCATCTCGACTGAATGGACGTCCCAGAATGTGCGCGCGGCGGAGCTGAGCAACGGGCTGCAGCGTCGGTAAAGGTCGCGGCGTCGAGTACTCGGCCGGGAGCCGATCAGTTCCAGCAACTCAGGGTGCGACAGTTCCCGGTAAGCCGCCACCCGAAGCTCCAGGCAGGCCAACTGGACGGGATTCAGGTCCAGGGCTATAACTCGCCCGGCCCCAAGTGCCAGCATGGCCAGAGAATTATCTCCGGCCGATGCTATGGAGAGGCAGATGTCGCCGGGCCGGATGCCCAGACCTTCCATAAGAATATCGGCATCCTCCCAGCACTGGGCGTAGCGGATGACGGAAAAATCGGCATGGCTGGCGGCCTCACTGGGCATCGGGCTGTTCCTCCTGATTGAGTCTGCGTACCAGTCCGCTGGCGCCGTCCATCTCCACCAGGTCTCCATTTTTGAGCCAGGTGGTAATGCCGGGAATGGAAACCACGGCCGGGATGCCCATCTCGCGGGCCACGATGGCCGAGTGGGAGAGCAGGCTCCCCCGTTCGACCAGCAGACCGGAACAGGCTGGAAAAAGCATGATCCATCCGGGATCAGTACGCTCTGCCACCAGGATCTCCCCCTGGCGGATAACCGCACCGCGTGGATCGGTGATTACGCGCACAGTACCGCGCACCACACCTGGACAGCAACCAATCCCTTTCACGGTATCGCCCTGAGGCGCCGACTGGGCAGCGACCGTGGAGCGACAGGCCTGGGCGTGGCTGACCATGCCCCGGGTTTCGAAACGATCGGCCGGTGGCTCCATTGCGCGCCATCCGTCGAATTCGGCATGACGCAGGGCGACCAAGCCGCGCAGATTAGTACTTGAAGCGGTACCCTCCACGAAACCGAATATCTCGTCCTTCTCCAGACAGAAGATGTCCCGCGGTCCGTCCAAGATTCCTTCGGCATGGAATCGCTTACCCATCTCAACGAAGATGCGACGCACACGTCCGAAGAGGCGTGTCCGCTCGAAGCGCAAGTTCTCCCGGTCCCGCACCCTGGCCCGGGCCTGATCCAGTACCCAGCCGAAGAGCATGCGCTTCAGCGGCATGCCGGCCAGAAGAACTCGCACCCGCTCTTCCGCCATTCGCCGAATGGCCCCTTCATCAAACGGCTGACCCGCCCCTCCGCTCTGGATCCGACGGGCGAATTCGCCGATGGAACGTTGCAGCGGCAGGGGATCGTCATGGAGCGTAGCGCTTTCCAGTTTCAGCTCATCCAGGCAGCGGTCGCCAAATTTCTCCAGATAGGCACTGTAGAGCGGTCCCAGCTCTGTATGGGCCGTAATGACCCCGTCGATGTCGGCATCTCCGTTGGCCAGCAGTTCGGTCAGGGCCGCATCCCGGGCCGTCACCATAGCCATCTCCCGCACCCGCCGCGCCGGTTCGGCACTGATCATGCCCCCTTCGCCTGACAGGAGATCATTCTGCAGGGTTTCCTTGTCGTCTCCGCACCAAGAGGTCGTCAGCTTGCGCAGCAGACCATAGAACACCATGGCAAAAAAGTCGTTTACCAGCGGAGCATCCCAGCGGGTGAGCAGCCTCATCTCCAGCATGCGGTAATGGGCAACCAGTTCGTCGGGTCGCTGTTCTTCCAGAGGCGGGTCCGGGACGGCCAGGGCAGTGTTGAGCCGTTCGTAGAATTGAGGGATGCTCTTCTTCAGGCCACGCAGATTCCGTACCAATCCGGAAAAGCTTCTGATCAGATTCAAGCGGTCCTGCCACGACGCCACCCGGTAGTTCGCTACCGCCTCAGTGATGATCGCCTCCGGTATGCCATCCTTGACCCCCATCATCTGTTCCATGAAGCGTCGGTTGGTGGAGAAGCCTGGCAGCAGGGCCAACAAGCGGTACCAGTTGAGCAGGTTATAGTAGACCCTGCCCCGCACCAGCCCCAGCATGCGAGGAAAAATACGTTCGTTAGCTGCAATAGCTTCGGTCGGCACCGCCATGATACGACAGAATTGGCGATAGACCTCCTCGTAGATATGCCTAGCAAAAGAGAAGGTGAGCGGAGTGGTCACTCCGCCGTAACTCTCGGCGATGTTGCTGTTGTCCCAGATGTTAAGACCACCGTCCGGATCGGGCAGCACTGTCAGGGAGGTGATTGGACGGGATTGCAGCAGGTACAGGGCACCATCCTCTATTCCCCACTCAATATCCTGAGGTCGTCCGAAATGATGGTCGGCCCTGCGGGCTAACTCCGCGACGGCCCGAACTTGATCTGGACGTAGGCAGGCGCAGTTTGATTGTTCAGGTGTGACCACAACGCTACGGACCCCTTTGCCGGGATCTGCACGATGGGCGATGCGCTTGTTGGCGATCTGCTCGTCGATAACGGTTCCAGCCCGATCAACCCGCCAAGTATCGGCATCGCACTCCCCCGAAACGAGCGATGTGCCGAGACCGTAGACTCCGCTGACCACGGTGACGCCGCGCCTACCGTTGACGGGGTCGGCGCTGAAAGCGACTCCGGCAGTATCGGCCGCCACCATGCGCTGCACCAAAACCGCAGGACAAACGGGCAGCGGTGACAGACCTTTCTCACGACGATAAGCAAGAACTCGATCGCTAAATCCCGATCGCCAGACGTCAACTATTCTTGCGGCTACATCCGTCTGCGAAACGAAAAGAAACGAATCAAGTTGCCCGGCAAAGGAGTGCTCGCTGCCATCCTCGTCCAGCGCCGAAGAACGAACCGCTACCAGTTCGCCTCGAGGACAAAGAGTGCCCAGTGCACGGACAAGCTCCCGACGCACGTCGTCGCTCAACGCGATTCGCTCCAGAGCCGACTGCACACGCATAGGGTCGCCTGAAGTAATATCCATCTTCTGGTAAGCCGTCAGGCTGGAATTGAATGCCTCAGAAGCGACGACAAACCATGCCGGAACAGGGAGGCGCGCCGAATGCAAGACCGCAAAAGCACCCGCTTTACCTCCCAGGAAGCTAAGCGGACCACTGTTGCCACGCAGAATGTAGCTCATTATCTGCCTCCCTGAACATGGCGAAGCAATAACGGTATCGCTCCCAAGCTCAAGTACATCAGCAGAGTCCAAGCGCCGGAAAAGAGCTCTATGCGCTTGCCGCTGCCGGGGGGTAGCGTGGAGTTGAAGGTCATCGCAAGCAGGAATGCGAAGGAGAGAAGAAAGAGCAGAAGCAGCGATACCGGGGTAGCAAAGTCGATCAGCAATGCGCCGCGCCAAGCGCAGATGGCGGTAAGCAACATGGCCCCAAGCCAGACCAGCAGTGCCTTACGGCGCCCCCAGAGGAAGGAGTAGGTTTCAACCCCCTCTTCCTCGTCCTGAGGCACGCGGATCTTGCGGCCGATCTCAATGACGATGCCGTTCAGGTAGCTGACCGCCAAAAACCAACCCAGTCCGCGAGGGGGTGCGGCGCCGGCTATGAGCCAGTCGCAGGCGGTGGCGTAGATGTCGAACACCGGCATGATGATCATGTGGGAAAGCATGTAGAAGACAGGGTGAGCCTTGAGCCATTCATGAACAAAGAACTCCTTGCTCATCAGGGCCAGCCAGGTCCAAGCCACCACTAACAGTAGTGCCTGCAGCGGTTGCAACCAGAGGGAACCGGCCAGTTGGATGGCTGCAGCCCCAACGCCGATCCAGCCCAGCTCCCGCAGGGTGACCAAGCCGCGCGGCACAGGACGGTAGGGCCGCCAGCGGGCATCATCTTCGGCATCCTTGAATTCATCAGCTATGCGCAGTTGCAGGAAAAACAGGAAAGCGGTGACAAATGCCACAATGGCTGCCGCCGGCCGCAGAGCGGTCTCTCCCCGCAACAAGGCAGAATAGCTCATGGCCGATAGGCTGAAGGCCAGGATCAGCGGGCCGTGGGCAAAAACGGGGAAGCGCTCCTTCTGGTAGGTCCACCACCGGTTATTCAAGGCGCTCTCCGGTCGCCGCCTGCTCTTTGCCTCGAGCCAGTTTCCGGTGCGCCCTTGTAAACTCGCCAGCGGCTAGCGCTCCGATGATGGAGAGCTCTCCCGCCAGGGCCAAACCGCAACAGACCTCTGCCAGTGCACGAGCATTACCCTCGCCGGACAGCCCCATTAGTTCCAGACAGGCCCGCTGAGTTGGCAGCCCGGTGCCGCCCCCGACGGTGCCCACCATCAGATTAGGCAGGGTGACTGTCGCATAGAGCGCCCCGTCCGCTCGCACCTCGAGGCGGGTCACACCCACGGCGGACTCGGCGACGCATGCGGCATCCTGACCGCAGGCGATGTAAAGGGCTGCCAGACCGTTTGCGTAATGTCCCTGCACACCGATGGTGCCGGAAAGTACTCCCCCCATGGCCGACATGCGCCAGTAATCCGTCATCCGTTGCGGTGTCGTATGAAGGACCTGTTCCACCATCTCGGAGGGAATGGTCGCCTCGGCGGTAACCTTTTTGCCGCGAACATTCAAAAACGACTGGGCGCTGGCCTTTTTATCACCTGACATATTGGCCTCGACAAAAAAATACTCCGGCCGAACCGGAGAGCGTTCGCTGATCAGTGCACAGGCCGCCTCAGTAGCAATGGTGGCCATGTTCTGGCCAGAAGCATCGCCGGTAAGGAACTCGAGGATCAGGTAGACGTGATTGCCCTCAATGGTGATGCGCAAATCGGAAATGGTGCCGTGCCGGCTGGTCGCCTCGGCCGCGGCACGGATCGACTCCATGTTTTCTATTGTCCAGGCCACGAACATCCCGGCATCTCTGGCATTAGCAAACGCGAAACCGGGGGATCGACAGACCCCTTCCGCCAAGAGCATGGCACTGCACCCGCCTGCCTGGGAGAGAAGGCAAGCCCCCCGGTGGTAAGAAGCCACAAGGGCGGCCTCACTGGTGGCCAGAGGTAGGTAATAATCTCCCTTGGCAAACAGGCCGTTGACCCGCAGTGGTCCAGCCAGCCCCAGCGGCAGTTGCGTCACGCCGATGAAGTTCTCGATATTGCGGCTATAGCAGGCCATCTGTTCAATATCGTGACTATCCAGCAGGATTTCGCGTACCCCTGGCGGCGGGGCAATATGTCGCCAGCGACGCGCCACGATCTCGGGGGTGATATGAGCGCCCCGCGATACCTGCTGCGCCGGATCGGAAGTATTCGGCTCAAGGCGCTGGAACAATTGCTCCTTGCTTTGTTCGCGAAACAAGCGATCCAAAAAGTTTCGTGCACGAGAAAAATCGCTGGGCATGATATTCACCTTAGATTCAATTGTGATTCCGACAGTAAAACCAGACAAACCAAGTGGAAACTACGACAAGAAGCTAGAGGAAGTGAAGTATTTTGCATTTTAGAGATGAAACAATAATTAGTCAATCGCCATTTTGGGGTATTTTAAGGGGATGAGCACAATGATGCATATTCTTGCAATAGCTATATTATAGTGCAGTATGAAGGTGATTTGATTGCAGAACTATAGAATTGACGAATGCAGGTTGATAATTGAAGTGTTGCTCAGAATGGCAGCCTAAACGACTAGAGGGAGTATTCAGCACGCGCAAAATGATTGAACCCCTTCGGTTTTAGAACCACCCGTTTGCCGTCATCACGTAAAAACATCTTATTCCCCGCAATGATCGTACCAATCTGTGTGGACGATATTTTGAGAGAAAGGAACTTCTTGAGCTTTGAAGGCGGGACAGTGAACAGAAGCTCATAATCCTCGCCGCCTGAGAGAACGTAATGAAGTGGAATGGCTTTCAGATGGTCAGCTGCTTTATGGATATCTTTTGAAAAGGGTATCTGATCGGCACGGATCTCCGCGCCTACCCTGTTCTCCTCGCAAATATGCCCGAGATCGGATGACAGCCCGTCGCTGATATCGATCATCGCAGTAGCGCAACCGGAGAGTGCGATTTTCCTTCCCCATTCTGTGCGCGGCACAGGTTGTAGGTGCTTCGTTATAAGCCGCGCAATTTCGGATTGCGGATTGCGGATTGCGGATTTAGAGCCTTTACCCCTGCCCCCTGTCCCGTGGCCCCTGTACCCTGCCTTCAAAAGCTCCAACCCCGCTGCCGAATCCCCCAGCGTTCCTGTGACGAAAATAAGGTCTCCCGGCTGCGCCCCTGCCCTGGTGAGCATTTTACTCTTTTCGACTTCTCCAAGGGCCGTAACGCTGACTACAAGCCCCTTTTCAGAGCGGCACGTATCCCCGCCTACGAGGTCAACGTTGTATTTGCGGCAGAGGGCATTAAAACCTTTATAGAACTCTTTGATCTGCTCTACGGAGATGGTGGATGGGATGCCGAGCGCCGTAAGGCAAAAGCGGGGAATACCTCCCATGGCGGCTATGTCGCTCAGGTTCACTGCAGCGGATTTCCAGCCTAGGGAATAAAGATCGGTGTAAGAAAGGTCGAAATGCACGCCTTCGAGCAGCATGTCGGTGGTAGCGAGCAGTTTTTTGGAGGGGGAGAGAGAAAGCGCAGCAGCATCGTCTCCGATGCCGATCAGCGTTGAGGGTGATCTGCCTTTGGATTGTTCTTTGATCTTTTTTATCAGGCCGAATTCGCCGAGGTCCGATATTTTCATCGTTTAATCCTGAGAAGACATAAGCACCTCCCCAACCCCTTTAACATCTCCCCTCACCCTTGCCCCTCTCCCCCAGTGGGAGAGGGAAAAAAGGAGAGGGGGCTTTTCTATCGAGGGGCTACGGTCTTTTCCTCCCCTTGCCAAGGGGAGGTTAGGTGGGGTGATTCTGGAGCCTACCTAACAAAAACCCCGCACCGAAGTGCGGGGTATCGAATAGTGTTCGTACGGGCGGGTTTCAAACCCGCCCCTACCTGTACCCTGAACCCTGGCCCTGGACCCTGGCCTCTCCCCTAATGCGTCGCTTTAGACCTGACAACGATCTTTTTCCTGGCGCTTTTCTTAGGAGTCTTCTTGTCAACCTTGGCTGCACCTTTGCCCCTCTTCTCGAGGGCTGCGGCAAGCACATCATCAACCGTGGTGGCGAAAATAAAGTTCATGTCCTTGCGCAGATACTTCGGGAAATCCTCAATATCCTTTTCGTTCTCCTTGGGGACGATCACGGTTTTGATCCCGGCCCTGCGGGCGGCAAGCGTCTTTTCCTTTAAGCCGCCGATGGGCATCACTCTTCCGCGAAGCGTCACTTCGCCGGTCATGGCAATGTCCTTCCGCACCGGCGTATTCGTAAAGACCGACGCCAGGGCCGTGGCCATGGTCACGCCCGCTGAGGGGCCGTCCTTGGGGATGGCGCCGGCGGGCACGTGGATATGCACATCGGTTTTGGCGAAGACATCGGGGTTGATGCCGAGCTTTTCAGCACGGGAACGCACATAGGTGAGCGCTGCATGGGCCGACTCTTTCATCACATCGCCCAGATGCCCGGTAAGGGTCAGCTGTCCCTTGCCGAGCATGGAGGTCGCTTCGATATACAGAATATCGCCGCCGGTCTCGGTCCAGGCCAGACCGGTAACCACACCGATCTCGTTCTTCTCGCGCTCCACCTCAGGCATAAACTTCTGCACCCCAAGATAGGTATGCAGATTCTGAGGGGTGATCGTATAGAGCTGGTCTTCTCCCTCGGCGACCTTCCGCGCCACCTTGCGGCAGAGATGTCCGATCTCCCGCTCCAGGTTCCGCACGCCTGCTTCGCGGGTATACTGCGAAATGACCTCGATGAGGGTCTTGTCTGCGATGCCGATCTGCTTGTCAGTGATGCCGTGCTCCGTGAGCTGCCGCGGGATGAGATAGCTCTTCGCGATGCCGAGCTTCTCCTGCTCCGTATAGCCCGACAACCGGATGATCTCCATGCGGTCCTTGAGCGGGCCCGGGATCGGGTCGGTCATGTTCGCCGTGGTGATGAACATGACGCGCGAAAGATCGAAGGGCAGTCCGATGTAATGGTCGCTGAAGGAGTTGTTCTGCTCGGGGTCGAGCACTTCGAGCAGCGCCGCCGAGGGATCTCCGCGGAAATCTGCGCCGATCTTGTCGATCTCGTCGAGCATGAAGACCGGATTGTTATTGCCTGCGGTCTTGATGCCCTGGATGATCCTGCCGGGTAGGGCGCCCACGTAGGTCCTGCGATGGCCGCGGATCTCGGCCTCGTCGCGCACGCCGCCCAGCGAGATGCGCACGAACTCGCGGCCCAGGGCGCGGGCGATCGATTTGCCCAGCGAGGTCTTGCCCACGCCCGGAGGCCCCACAAAACAGAGAATGGGGCCTTTCATCTTTTCCTTGAGCTTGCGCACCGCCAGATACTCGATGATGCGCTCCTTCACCTTCTCAAGGTCATAATGGTCTTCTTCGAGGATCTTGTGCGCCATCTTGAGATCGAGATTGTCCTTGGTGGCCTTGCTCCAGGGAAGCTCGGCAAGCCATTCGATGTAGGTGCGGGTCATGGACGCTTCGGCGGCGTCGGGATGCATGCGTTCGAGCCTGCGGAGCTGCTTCTCGGCCTCTTTTCCGGCCTTCTCGGGCAGCTTGGCGTCCTTGATCTTCTCGCGCAGTTCGCGCATGTCCTCGGAACGGTCGTCGGTCTCGCCCAGTTCGCGCTGGATCGCCTTCAACTGCTCCCGGAGGAAATATTCGCGCTGCGTCTTGTCGATCTCGCCGCGCACGTCGGCCTGGATCTTCTGCTGCATGGAAAGCAGCTCGATCTCCTTGCCCAGGGCTTCATTGATCCGCTTGATGCGCAGCACCGGGTCGGTGATCTCCAGGATCTCCTGCGCCTGCTCCACCTTGAGCCCCATGTTGGCAATGGCGAGGTCGGCCAGCTTGCCGGGATCGTCGACATTCTCGATGACGACCATGATGTCCGGCAGGATGACCTTGCCGAACGACACAAGCCGCTCGATCTGCTCTTTCACGTTCCGCATGAGCGCCTCGGTCTCGAGGTCCACGGTCAGGGGAACGTCGGGGAAGGTCTTGATCTCGACCTGGTAGAACGGCTCCTTCTGCAGGAACTTCACGGTCCTGGCGCGCGATACACCCTGGACCAGGATCTTGATCCGGCCGTCGGGCAGTTTCAGCATCCGCATGATCACGCCTACCGTGCCCACGGAATACAGGTCCGACGGCGAAGGGTTCTCGATGTTAATGTCCTTCTGCGAGGTCAGAAAGATCATGCGGTTGCTTTCGAGGGCCACCTCGATCGCCTTGATGGACATTTCCCTTCCCACAAAGAGCGGAAGAACCATGTAAGGGAAAACGACGATGTCCCGTATGGGAAGCAGCGGCAGTTTTTTCGGGATCTCTATGGATTGCTGGAGATCGATATTTTTTGATTCAGTCTTTGCCAAACCAGCCTCCTCTCGTCAGATGTACTGACAGATCCTAGCGTGCTCTTTGAGCCGCAGGGTTACAGTTTTAACTTCTGCAGATACTGTTTGAACTCTGATCCGAATTCCATGTTCTTCAGCCCGAACTCGACCGTTGCCTTCAAAAAACCGAGTTTGTCGCCGCAATCGTGCCGGATACCCTGGACCTCGTATGCGTAGATCGGTTGGTCCTCCATGAGCAGCCTGAGCCCGTCCGTTAACTGTATTTCGCCGCCCTTGCCCGGCTTGGTCTCTTCAAGAGCGTTGAAGATCCCCGGGGTAAGAATATAGCGTCCGATGATCGCCAGGTTGGAAGGCGCCTTATCGGGCGACGGCTTCTCTACCAGGTCCTTGACGAGGTAGACACCGTTCTCGATCTTTTTTGCGTCAATAATGCCGTAGTTCTGCGTCTGGGACCGGGGCACTTTCTGAATGGCCAGGATCGTCGACGGGTAACGTTTATAGATACCCATCATCTGTTTGAGCGCTGGAACCTCCGCATCGATGATGTCATCGCCGAGCAGAACAGCAAAAGGGTCATCGCCGACGACCCGCTTGGCCGTCAGCACGGCATGTCCAAGGCCGAGCGCCTTTTTCTGGCGGATATAGCAAAAGGTCACCAGGTTCGCGATGCGCTGGATCTCGGAAAGCAGTTTGTGTTTGCCCTTTGCCTTAAGGTCTTCCTCAAGCTCGAAGGCCACGTCGAAGTGGTCCTCGATGGCGCGCTTTCCCCTGCCCGTGACCAGCACGATCTCCTCGATGCCGGAGGCCACGGCCTCTTCCACCACATACTGAATGAGCGGCTTGTCGACCAGCGCCAGCATTTCCTTGGGCGATGCCTTGGTTGCCGGCAGGAAGCGGGTACCCAGTCCGGCAGCGGGAAAAACCGCTTTCACGATCCCTGTGGTCATTGGTCACCTCTCCCGGAAACTAAGAAATCAAAGACTTAAGGCCGGCAGGAACAGACCAGCATTTTATGAGACAACGTCCCAAAAGTCAAGAACAGAACAGGAACACAGTCGGTCAGTTACTTGGGGATCGGTACGCTCCCGATCAAATACTTCAGGTCCTCGTCATTGAACCGCAGCCCGATGCCGACAAAGCCCGCTGACCGTTTGGAGTTCAGGAAGTTGTCCATTCCGCCGTTTACGAACAGCGTATTGCCCAGCATATAGCTCGCTGTCGCCTTTACATGAGCGTTGGTGTTGTCCAGCTCCCTGCTGTTAAAGTTCCAGGCGTCAACGCTCACTTTCATTTTATCGCTGAACAGAAAATAATCGCCGCCGATGCCGCCTGTGGACTCGATCAGTCCCACGCGAAGCGCGGCATCGCCCCAGCGCTTGGCGAACATGAGGCTGAATTTGAAACGGTCCTCATAGGTCTCGGTCGTAACCGAGCTGCCCGGTGTGGTGGTTATGGTGGTGCGCTGGTATTTGCCGTAGGGATCGTTGGTCATTTCGAAGATATAATACTTATCCTTTACGGGCTTCAGCTCCAGGGAAAAATAGCTTTTGGATTTCGGGAACATGTACTCGGTACGGAAACCGACCACGGTCTGCATGCGCTCGATCCGTGAGGTATAGTCGCTGATGCCCTTGGCAGCGCTGTCGATACTGGTATACATGCTGTCGTCGCTTACCAGCTTGCCCAGGGTTCCCTCGCCGCGATCCACCTTCCGGGCGACGCTCTCGATCGATGCCAGGGCAAGCTCGGCGTTCCGCGATGCTTCCCGGATATTCTCCATGCTCACTTTAAGGTTGTCCCGGTTCTCGCCCACAACGGCATTGAGGCTGCCGGCAAGTTCGTTGAGCCGCATGACGAGTTCGCTCCCGTCGCCCTGCAGCGTAATGGAAAATTCCTTGATGTTCGCCATGGTATCGCGCAGGTCGTGCAGGATATCGTCCATGGACCGGGCCCCCGCCTCGGTCCCCAGGACCTGGCGCAAAGAACCGGTCACCTGCTTGATGTCGCCGGCAATGCCGCTCAGCTGGTTGACCAGTTTGTCGATGTCGCTGGGCGATACGGTCGCCGGGATCGTCTCATCCGGCTGAAAATAGCCGGACTTTTCCACTGCTCCAAGCGCGCTGCCCTCGGAGAGATCCGATCTCCGATCCGGCGGAACAAGTTCGACGAATTTTTCTCCCAGCAGCCCCATGGTCTTGATCGTGGCCTCTGATCCGCGTTTGATCTTGGTGTCAGGATCGAGCCGCATGATGACCCTGGCGCGACTGTCCGAAAGCTCCACACGTTCTACAACGCCGATCTTGACGCCGGCCATGCGAACCGACGATTTTTCGTCAAGACCCGCCACCGAGTCAAAGAGCGCCGAGAGCGTATACCCTTTTGCCTCGCCGAACTCGTACTTTCCTACCATAAAGGTCATGATGAGGAGGGTGATCGATCCAACTATGACCAGGAGCCCCACCTTTGCCTCTGCGCTCAGTTTAGCCATGAAACACCTCTTCTATTGCGGATTGCGGATTTCGGATTGCGGATTGAACGTCAAAAACGTGGTCGACCAAGACTTGTCTTTTATTCCACAATCCGCAATCCGAAATCCGCAATGAAAAATTAGTCTGCCGTTATGGGCCCTACCGCGCTCCCCGTAATGAACTGGTGCACGATGGGGTGCGAGGTCTGCCTGATCTGGTCGGGCGTTCCGACCTCGAGGATCTCGCCTTTATAAAGCATGGCGATGCGGTCCGAGATCTTATACGCGCTGTGCATATCATGCGTGATCGCAACCGAGGTCACGCCGAGTTTTTTCCGCAGATCGATGATCAGATCGTTGATGGCGTCCGCTGAAATGGGGTCCAGTCCCGTGGTCGGCTCATCGTAGAGGATAATGGCCGGGTTGATGGCTATGGCACGGGCCAGCCCGACCCTTTTTTTCATGCCGCCCGACAGCTCCGCGGGCATTTTGTCCTCAATACCTTTGAGACCTACCAGCGCGAGCTTTTCCGTCGCCATGGCGCGGATCTCCTGGTCGGACATCTTGGTGTGCTGTTTCAGCGAGAAGCCCACGTTCTCCCACACGCTCAGAGAATCGAAGAGCGCCGCCATCTGGAAGAGCATGCCGAACTTCTTGCGCACCTCGTTCAGGCCGTGCTGATCAAGGTTGTTCAGTTCCTGTCCGTCGATGATCACCCGGCCCTGGTCCGGGAACAGCAGTCCGATGATGTGCTTCAACAGCACGCTTTTTCCGCTGCCGCTGCCGCCGATCACCGTCATGCTTTCGCCCTTCTCGATGGTGAGATTGACCCCGCGAAGAACGCGCTGTTCGCCGAAACCTTTATGTACGTTGATGATATCGATCATGACGAACAGCAGGAGTCAGGAGTCAGAATTCAGTATCCAGTATCCGGAACCTGATTTTCTCCTGGCTCCTGACTCCCGGCTCCTGACTCCTGATTTCCGACTCTTGAAGTTTCCCCCTTTACCACAACAGCGCTGACAGAAAATAATCCAGGATAAGGATGAGCATGCACGACACCACCACTGCCCCGGTCGTCGCCTTGCCCACTCCTTCCGCCCCGCCCTCGGTATTGAATCCCTTATAGCAGCCGATAAGACCCACCACCGCGCCGAACACCAGCGCCTTGATCAGTCCGTACCATATGTCAGAGACCTCGGTATTATCGATGCTCTGGTTCACATAGGTGACCGGGTTGGTGCCGAGCACTTTAACCCCCACGAAATAACCGCCGGAAATGCCGATGAGCATGCCCAACACCGTGAGAAAGAACATCATGATCGTACTCGCAACGAACCGCGGGACCACCAGATACTTCATGGGGCTCGTGGCCAGGGTCTCCATGGCGTCGATCTGCTCGGTCACTTTCATGGTCCCCAGCTCCGCGGCCATGGATGCGCCGGCCCTGCCCGCGACCATAAGCCCCGTCAGAACGGGACCCAGCTCACGCGTCATGGACAGCGAAACAACGGTGCCGATGAGCGATTCCGCCCCGAAGCGTTTGAACCCCGTGTAGCTCTGCAGCGCCAGCACCATGCCGGTGGAAAGGGCCGTGGTCAGAACGACCGGGATGGAATTTACGCCGATCTGTTCCATCTGCTTGAACAGGTTTCTCACATAAAAAGGACCGCTTATGGTCGCACGCAGGGTCTGGCCCAGGAACATGAGGACCCTGCCGATCTCCGTCACTACGTCCAGCGTTTTCCTACCCAGTATCTCAAGCAAGCGGGTCATGATCGAGGCCACCTTTACACTTCACGGAACCTGATTACACGATACCTAATTCAGGTGGATAGACTGAATCTTAGAGCCTTTAACCTGAATAGTTGCATTACAGGAAAATTCGCGGCACCCGGGAGCTGATCCCGCACAGCACCTCGTAGGGAATCGTCCCCGTCTTTGCTGCAAGGTCGGCGGCAGTGATCCTCTCGCTGCCCGAGGAGCCGATAAGCACGACCTCGTCGCCTTCACGGACGCCGGGGACATCAGTGACATCGAGCATGGTCATGTCCATGCAGACCCGTCCTGTTACGGGCACCCGGGCGCCCCGGACAAGCGCCTCACCGCAGTTCGAAAGGCTGCGGCTGAAACCGTCGGCATAGCCGATGGGGATCGTGGCGATCAGGCTCTCGCGTCCGGTCACAAAGGTCCTGCCATAGCTGATGGGCGTGCCTGCGGGCAGCTTTTTCAGCAAAAAGATCCTCGTAACGAGCGACAGGACCGGCTGCAGAGCGGCGCCGGAAGCATTTCCTTCCACGGGGTCGTACCCGTACAGCATGAGCCCGGGCCTGACCATCGTGAACAGTGCCCGCGGATAATCCAGGATCGATGCGCTGTTGGCCGCATGGCGGAGCGGAATGGAGATCCCCTGGTCAGTAAGGGTCCTTATGAGGTTCTCGAACCGCTCCATCTGTTGTGCGGCGAACGCTTTGTCCCTGAGGTCGGCATCGGCGAAGTGCGTCATCAGCCCCTCGACGACAATACCGTCGAGCGAGTTCATTCCCCGGATCAGGTCCGGAGCCGCTTCCGGTGAAACGCCGGTCCTGCTCATGCCGGTATCGATCTTCACATGCACGGCAATGCGCCGGGACCGTTTTCGCGCTGCGTCGTCCAATGCGCGCGCGACCGTGTTGTTCGAGAGAGCAGGCGTCAACCGCAATGCCGCCACCGCGTCGGCCTGCTCAGGGAAAACCGGACCCATGACCAGGATCGGAGCTTCTATCCCGGCCTCGCGCAGTTCCCGTCCCTCTTCGACCAGGGCAACGCCGAGCATGTGCGCTCCGCGTCCCAGTAAATGCCGCGCTACGGGAACCAGTCCGTGTCCGTACGCATTGGCTTTCACCACCGCAAGGACCTTGCGGCCGTTTGCGCGGCGCGTCACCTCTTCGAAATTATGGGTGAGCGCACTGAGCGAAATACTGGCCGCCGTCGGCCGGTCCGCGCCGGGACCGGCAGGCATTGCCGGGACAGAAAGAGCCGCATCAGTGGATGGTGCTCTCATGGCTCTCCTCAAATGCGCTGGACGCAGGCAATACCTCTATCTTATCGAAAGATTCGGAACAGTCGAGGCAATCCCAATGATGAATGGTCCAGTATTCATAATCCAGCTCGATGCCGTAGTCGTCTTCCTGGAAAAGGTTCGTTCCGCCGCAGTAAGGGCACATGATCGGTTCTGCCATCATTCCTCCGACATCCACACGCTGCAAAGCTGGTACAGCGACGGCAAAGCCGCACTGTCTTCTGAATGCAGCGGGAGCATCCGCCGCCGGGACATCTTTTTATTTTCTGCAGTACGCTGCGGCCGCAGCAGCCTGAAAAATAAGCTGTTTTTCGGTATCTTTACGGGTCAACTCTATCACAGCAAAGTTCATTTTGCAAAATAAATTTCGGAGGGAATTGGTCAGGAGCCAAGGATCTCCCGGAGAGCTTTCAAGAGACGCCGATTCTGCCACCACGTCCGAACGGCGATCCTGATATAACGGTTATCGAGGCCGGGAAAAGAGGAACCGTCCCGGACCAGCAATCCCCGCCTGCCGAGCCTGTCCGTGAGCAACTGCGAATCGATCCCCGCGATCTTGAGAAGGATAAAATTCGCGGAGCTCGGGAAGGGTTCAACGCCCTGGATGAGGCGCAGGTTTGCAAGAAGACGGTCACGCTCTTTCGCAATGTACCGGCGCGTTTTTTTTGCATAGCCCCAGTCGGTCAACGCCGCAATGGCCGCCTGCTCGGAAGGGGTGTCTATGGTCCAGGGCTCCTGACCCCGGCGAAGCCGCTGGGCGGTCTCCGTATCGGCGATGGCATAGCCGACCCGCAGTCCGGGCATGCCGTAGAACTTGGTAAACGCGCGGAGCACGATCAGGCTGGAAGACTGCACTGCGTCCTTGACCAGGGAATCAGCCTCCGAGAAATCTATAAAAGCCTCATCCACCACAAGACGCACGCCATTCTCGCAGCACGATCTGAAGATCTCGACCATTTCTGCCTTCGTGGTAAGGGCGCCCGTAGGATTATTGGGGTTGCAGAGGATGGCCATGTCCACGCCCTTAAGCGCGAAGGAGAAGTCGAGCGGGTCGATACGATATCCGTTCTGTTCCTGCAGCATCAGCGGTGCGACCTCGCCACCGGCATCCTCGACCGCTGCCGCATATTCCGAAAAGGTCGGCATCGGGACCAAGACCTTTTTCGGCCTGAATACGCGCGGGATAAGGTGGATCAGCGCGTTCGAACCGTTCCCGCAAACGACCTGTTCCGGCTTGATGCCGTAATAGCGGGCGATCGCGGTCCGGAGGTCGGACATGTTTATATCGGGATAGCGGTCAATGCGATCGATCGCCTTCCGCGCCGCGCGCTTGGCCGCAGGCGACGACCCCAACGGGTTAATGCTCGAACTGAAATCGACAATTGTCTTTTCAGCGATGCCGTAACGCCGCACCGCGTCGCGGATGTTCCCGCCATGGGACCTCGGAAGCCGCTGCTCCTGTGCCTCCGGCATCGTTTCCATCACATCACATTCACTCTTCTGCAAATGCCAGCTCCATTTCAATTTCGGATTTCGGAGTGCAAATGAAAGCCATCCCGTTATCTTGCATCCGGCGTACTGCTACAGCTCGGCAGCAAGTTCCGGGAAACGCTCATCCATGAACTGTACAGCAGCCTGCCGGGACCGTTCCGCTGTCGGCTGTGCCAACACGAGCGATGCCAGTTCCAGTGCGTCTTGCATGCGTACCGACCTGATGATCTTTTTTACCCAGGGGATCGAGGCCACGTTCATGCTGAGCACGGTGAATCCCATACCGATCAGGATCGCTGCATACAGCGGATCTCCCGCCATCTCTCCGCACATGGCGAGCGGGATATTCGCCTTTCGGGCAGCGTCCGACACCATCTGGAGCAGGCGCAGAACGGCCGGGTCGAGCGGCTCGTACATATAGGCCACGTGCTCGTTCAGACGGTCGATGGCCAGGGTATACTGGATCAGATCGTTGGTACCGACGCTGAAAAAATCGACCTCGGCTGCGAGCAGATCGGCGATCAGCGCCGCCGAAGGGATCTCGATCATCACGCCGACCTGCATCTGCTCGTTAAAAGCCCTGCCCTCCGCCCGCAGCTCTGCTTTCACCTCTGCGAGAATGGTCTTGGTCGCGTACAGTTCGTGAAGGCCGGAGATCATCGGATACAGGATCTTGATATTACCGTGAGCCGACGCCCGGAGAATGCCTCTGAGCTGCACTCTGAAGATGTCCTGCTGCTTGAGGCTGAACCGGATCGCCCGCAGTCCCAGGGCCGGGTTCGATTCTTTTTCAAAACCCGTTGAGACCGCTATCTTGTCCCCGCCGAGATCGAACGTACGGACCACGACCTCCTGGGGAGCCGCTCGTTCTGCAACCTGACGATACGCCGCATAGTGCTCTTCTTCCGTAGGCAGCGTCAATCGGTTCATGAACAGGAACTCGGTCCGGTACAAACCGATGCCGGAGCCTCCGTGGTCTGCAACGGATGCGACCTCCTCGGGCAGTTCAATGTTCCCCTCAAGCAGAATGAGCTTGCCATCGAGGGTCTCCGCCGGCAGGTCTTTGATATTCTCGAGTTCCTGCTCGAAGTATTTGTACCGTCGCTGTTTCTTGAGATAGTCGAGGAAGGTCTCTTCGTCGGGGTCAACGATGACCACGCCGTGGATGCCGTCAAGGATCACGACATCGCCGGTCTTGACCGCCGACGTGATGTTCTCGAGGCCCACTGCAGCCGGGATCCCCAGGGACCGTGCAAGGATCGCCGTGTGCGAGGTCCGGCTCCCGGCATCGGTCGCGAACCCCAGGATCTTATCCTTGCGCATCATGAGGGTGTCCGAGGGGGCCAGATCATGGGCAATGATCACTGCCTCACCCTTGATATCGGCCAGGCTCTCCTGCTTATGGCCCACGAGGTTCCGCAGAACGCGCTCGCCGACCTGTTCAACATCGTGTTTGCGCTCGCGCAGGTACTCATCCTCGATCGTATCGAACTTGAGGCTGATCGCCTCGATCGTCTCTTTCAGCGCCCCTTCCGCGTTCAGATGAGATTCCTTGACTCGCTTGACCGTGCCGTCAACGAGCATCTTGTCCTCAAGCAGCATGATATGCGTATCGAGGATGTACAGATGGGATTTTCCAAGCCCCTTGGTAAAGCGTTTTTTCAGGTCCTCAAGCTGGCCTTTGGAAAGCGCGATGGCACGCTTGAAGCGCGCCACCTCATCCTTGACGCTGATCTCCTCGATCCGCTGCCCTGCCACTACCACCTTGCGCCGATCAAGAAGATACGCGCGCCCGATGACGATGCCCGGTGAGGCCATGATGCCTGTGTACACTTTTTCCTGCATGAACGGTTCCCTGTCTTCCCGGCAGCCGGTTCCTATCCCCGAACCGCCGTTCCTTTTTTCCGGGCCTTTATTCCTTTTCGCCGAATTTGTCCTTAAAGAGCTGTTCGAGCCCCGATAGGGCCCGTTCTTCATCGTCACCGTGCACTTCAACGAGGACCCTGCTTCCTTTTCCTGCGGCAAGCATCATGATCCCCATGATGCTTTTCCCATCAACATCGAGGCCGTCCTTGGTCAGCGTTATCTTGGAAGCGTAGGCGCTTGCCGACTTTACGATCTGGGCAGCGGCCCGCGCATGAAGGCCAAGCCGGTTCTCGATCATCAATTCTTTCTTTTTCATCAGACCACTCCTGCATATGCCAGGGCAAGGCAGAACAGTGCCAGGCCGAGCATGAATTTTATGGGAGAGCCGCCTCTCCGTAAGACCGCTACGATGATCAGGGTGCATGCCAGCGCAGCACCAGCCATGACCGGTCCAGGCAGCGGCAGGTTGGACGCGAACTCGGGCCGCCAACCGGAAATGCCGGCGAGGATCCCTCCCAGGACCGACAGCGAGATCGCCTTGAACAACCGGGCCATCTTCGTAAAACTGTACCGTTCCATAAGCGCCATGGCATCGCCGCTGCTGCCGTATCCCCAGAACAACAGGCTCAGTCTGAGCCCCACATGCCAGAGGTTATAGAGCGCCAGAAAAAGGACCGGCGCCCACCAGACCCCTGTCATGACCAGGGCCACGGCGATCACCGCAGCGAGCGGCTTCAGCGAACCCCAGAAGAAACTGTCACCCAGCGCCCCCAGCGGCGCCATTAAAGCCGCCTTCAGTCCGGCCGCATCGATCGCGGACAGGGAAGCACGCCCCGCGGCACGGTCCTCTTCCAGCCTCACCACCGCGCCAAGAATGAATGAAGCAAGGTAGGGTTGGGTGTTGAAATACTCCATGTGCAGCCGCAACCGTGCCTCGAACTCGTCGCGATCAGGGTAGAGTTTTTTCAGGACCGGCAGCAGTGCATAGGAAAAACCGAGCGACTGCATCCCGTCGAAACTCCATGATGCCTGCATCAGCAATGATCGCCAAAATACCCTGAGCAGATCTCCGCTTCTTACGCTGCGCCTATGATCGATGTTCACGGTATCGCACCCCCAGCCAGCCGGCCACGACGGTCAGCAGCGTGATCATCACTGCGTGAAGATGAAGCACCATCGCCAGCAGGCCTGCGGTAATAAAACCCGTCAGCAAAAATGGGTCCAGGGCGCTGATCGACAGCCGGCGCACCACAAGGGCGGCGCCGAGAAGCGGGAGCAGCATCAGGAACAGTTCCATGGAAACCCGGACCCTGTCCGGCGACCGCAAAAAAAGCGCTGCTGCAACAAGACCGGCGGGCAGGAGCAGAACATAGAGCACCACCGACTTGAGAAAAAATGCAAGCAGACCGGTAAGGTGCGCCCGGGAGAGGCTGCGCGCAACGTCTGCTCCGTCTGCGGCATGCGCCGCATCAAGAAGCCGGGAATTCCAGGTACGCACATAGGTATCGGCCATCATGGTGAACGGCACCGTACCCACGCTTAAGAGAATACAGAACCCAAGGACCGATCGGGGCGCCCCGCCGGGGCTCGTCAGGGCTGCGACAGCCGTCGCTGTTACAGCGCTGACCGTTGCATTAGCCGGTACAAAGCTGCCGATCGGCATATCGAGCACCCAGATGAGCTCAAGCATGGCGCCGATGATCAGCCCGGCGGTGGCATCACCGAGGAGCCATCCGGCAAGCGGTGCGGCAACAATAGGCTGCGAGATCATGAACTGCCCGGCTGCGGTCCGGTCGAGGCCGATAAGTCCGCCCACAAGGGCAACACCGGTTATGGCAAGCACCATATGAAGATCGAACATCGCCATCCTATTCCAAAACCAATGCAAAATGCAAAGTGCAAATTTTAAAATGCAAAATTGACTATGGACTTATGCCATAGAGTTTTTTCCCTACACTTTGACTTTTGCACTTTGCAATTTGCACTTGCATTCTCAACTTCTTCAGCTCAAACTGCAGGCCTCGAATACCTTGGCGAGCTGCAGCGGTTTTTCGTTCGGCACCGACTGGATGCAGACCGCGATGCCGCGGGCCAGAATGGCCCGGAGCGACGCAATATCGGCATCGTCCACGGAAAGGACATCCCGGAGCTTGCGCTTTCCGGGGACATAATGCATCCCGCCCAGATTGATCGACTGGCACAGCAGGCCGGACTTGAGCGCCTGCAGAACATCCGTCGGATTCGAGAACAGCAGGATCGCCCGCTCGTTCTCCCCCGCAGCGCGTACCTGGCTGCAAATTTCATCGATGCCGCCGATCGTGACCTTGAGCCCCTGCGGCACGGCGATTTCCATAATGGAACGCTGGAGCGCATTGGCAGCGACCCGGTCGTCGGCAACAAGGATCCGGGTCGCTTTCAAGTAGTTTACCCACCCTTCAACTACCTGGCCGTGGATCAGACGATCATCTATGCGGACGAAGAGCACCATGAGCGCTACTTTTTGCCTTTCAGCATCTGGCTCGCAATTACCACGCTTTTCTGCGCCGCCTCCTGGACGAGCTTGGCCAGTTCGGCAAGCGGTTTTTCATCGCGGTGATTGGCAAACTTGATCATCATCGAAAGATTGACCCCCGTAACCACCTCGACCGTGTCTCCCAGGAAGGCCAGGGCGATATTGGAAGGCGTGCCGCCGAACATATCGGTAAAGAGCATGACGCCTTTTTTCCCGTCAACCTTCTTGATCGCGCCCTCGATCTGCGCCCGGAGCATTTCCGGCGCACTGTCCTGCTTCACGCTGACCGTTGCCACTGCCTCGATCTTCCCCACGATCATTTCAGCGGCCTTCACCAGCTCAACTCCCATGTCCTCATGACATACCACCACCAGTCCGACCATGTTCATCTCTCCTTTCAATCGCGGCGGTGCGAAACGCTCACCGGGATTGACAACTTATGCGCCGATATCGCGATGTTTCACCGCGACATCGTATCCTTGCTGCCGGAGCTGTTCCGCCACCAGCAGCGACAGGGCGACGGAACGATGCCTGCCGCCGGTACAGCCGAACCCGATCGTAAGATAGCTTTTCCCTTCGCTCTTATAGCGCGGCAAAAGATACGTGAGAAACCCCAGGAGGCGGGACAAAAACTCTTCGGAATCCGGCTTCTCCATGATATATGCACGCACCCTCGCGTCCTCACCGGTATGAGGCCGCAGTTCAGGAACAAAATGGGGATTGGGAAGAAATCGCAGGTCGAACATCAGATCGAGGTCAAAGGGAACGCCGAACTTGTACCCGAAGGTGACGATGGTGATGACCATCGGTCGGCCGGCGGTCCCCTCGGCATATTTCCGTTCGATCGCCTGCCGCAGATCATGGACCGTATAGTCCGAGGTGTCAATGACGCGGTCTGCTAATTTTTTGACTTCGCTCAGTTCCGATCGCTCGTTTCTGATCCCATCGATGAGCGGCGTAGCGCCCCGCGCGAGAGGATGGGGCCGGCGCGTCTCGCTGAAGCGCCGTACCAGCGTTTGGTCCGAGGCATCCAGGAACAGCATTTCGATGGAACCGCCGCCTGCGCGCAATTCCCCGAAAAGAGCCGGGAACCGGCTGGGAAAATCCTTTTCCCTGATATCAATGCCGATGGCGGCCAGGTATGCATCCTCCGTGCTTCGGGAAAAATCAACGAACGCCTTCAGTAAAGACAGGGGAAGGTTATCGACACAATAATATCCCATGTCTTCGAACGCTTTTAGAGCAGCGCTTCGCCCCGAACCGGAGAGCCCTGTCACCACCACCATGCGCATGTGTGTCATCCCGCCAGCCTCTTTTTCAATGCTCTCCCGAGTTCCCGCGCCGTGAATATACCGCGGTTCTTGAGCATCTGGTTGCGTGCCGCCACTTCAATGAGCGTCGCCATATTCCTGCCGGGTTTGACCGGAAGTTTCAGGTAGGGGACATTCACGCCTAGGATCCGGTACCGTCGTTCGCGCAGGCCGATCAGGCTGTAATGATGCCCCTGTTTCCACTCTTCCAGTTCCACCACCAGCCCGACCGGGCAGGACGGCACGGTGGCAGACTCGCCATAGAGCGCACGCACGTTGATGATTCCCAGGCCCCTGATCTGCAGCAGGTCCTCGCCCATCTCCGGCGCCCTGCCCTCGACGGTCCCGTCGGCCAGTTCGAGGAGCACCAGGTCATCAGCGGCCAGCTTGTGCCCGCGCAGAACGAGATCGAGGGCTGCTTCGCTTTTGCCGATAGCGCTTTCACCAACGAGCAGTACGCCGAGACCGAACACCTGGACCAGTACACCGTGCAGGCTCATGCGCAGCGTCAGTTTGCTGGAAAGCAGGCGGGCAAGCTTCTGCAGGTCCCTGCTCATGAACACCGGGACCCCGGCGCGTTCTGCTCCTGCCAGAAGCTCCGGGCAGGCGGCGCCTCCGGTCAGCACGATGCCCGCCGGTCGCTGCCGCATCAGGGTCCGGACAAGCCGCGTCCGTTCGAGCTTCGGCAGTGAACAGAGGAAGGCAGACTGACTCGGGGGAAGGTGAACGAGGCTCGACGTCATCCCCTTCACGGTCGCGGTCAAGGAGAGGTCGGGGCTGAGGACCTGCGGAGACGTTATTTCACGGTCGAGCCCGCTGCTGCCCGCGAGCGCCTTTGACCGTCCCACCAGGTTTCTAACCGTGATCGTCATTTCTGCGGGTATTTGCTGTCCTCCTCAAGGATCAGTCGGTGCAGTTCCCGGCCATCGGGTTCGGCCCGCAGCTTCTCACGCAAGGCCGGGTTCTTAAGGATACGCGATATGCGGGCCAGCATTTTCAAATGTTCTCCGGGACTGTTCTCCGGACTGACCAGCAGAAAAAACAGGTATGCAGATTTGTCATCCAGCGACTGATAGTCAACACCCCGGTGCGACCGTCCGAACGCGACGATAACCTCGCCAAGAGTGCGCAATTTGCCATGCGGGATGGCCACGCCGTCGCCGATCCCCGTGCTGCCCATCGATTCTCGCTCCAGCAGAACGCGGGCCAGTTCGTCGGCATCGCGGACCTTGCCGGCAGCGCACACATGAGCTGCAAATTCCCGGATCACCCCAACCTTGTCAATGGCCTTGATGTCCGCGATTATCAGGCCTCCCTGCAGGAGATCCTTCAGTGTGGCCATCGTTCGCCCTCTACACAGCTGGTTCGATAAGCCCCACGTTGCCGTCCTTGCGGCGGTAGATGACGGTAATATGTCCGCTCACTGCATTGGAGAACACGTAAAACTCCTTGTCGAGCAGTTCCATCTGCATCACCGCTTCTTCCGCGTGCATGGGTTTCAGGTCAAAGCGCTTTGTTTTGATGATCTGGGGGATATGGTCGTCGGGATGTGCAGAGGCAACTGATGCCGATGCCGGTTCCGTCCGGGTCTGATGCTTATGGTCAACCAGCTTTTCCTTGTATTTACGGATCCGTTTTTCGAGTTTTTCGACGAGCAGGTCGATGGAGGAATACATCTCCTCTGTTTCCTCATGGGCCTGTACCAGTAATCCGTCGGTCTTGAGCATTGCTTCGGCGATGTGATGCACCTTTTTTACGACCGACAGCGTGACCGTCACCTGTATGTTCTTCGGCAAATACTTCTCGAGTTTGCCGAACTTGTCGACCGCGTACTGTTTGAGCGCATCCGTAACGTCCATGTGTCTTCCGATAACCGTAATCTGCATATGCTCCTCCTTCAAAAAGGTGTGTCATCACACCGGTAGTATCTGATGCTGGGTCAGCTGAGCCGTTTCCGCACGCTGGTCGGCGGTATCCGAAGCTCTTCACGATATTTCGCCACGGTCCGCCGTGCGATATCTATGCCGCGGGCCTTCAGGACATCGACGATCTGCTGGTCCTTGAGCGGCGCCGCTGGGTCTTCATCCTTGACCATCTTCTGAATGACGTCCTTGACCGTCAGGGACGAGACCTCCGCACCGCTCCCGTCGGCAAAACCGGTGGTAAAGAAGAATTTCATCGGGAAGATCCCCTGCGGCGTATGCATGTGTTTGCTGGTTGTCACCCGGCTGATCGTGGATTCGTGCATGGCGATGTCCTCAGCCACGTCCTTGAGCACCATGGGCTTCAACTGGGATATTCCCTGATCGAGAAACTCGCCCTGGAACTTCACGATGCTCTCCGCAACCTTGTAGATAGTCTTATTCCTTTGCTCCATTCCCTTGATGAGCCACTGGGCCGAACGCATCCGGTCCTCGATATATTCCTTGGTCACTTTGTCGACGCTGTCCTTGCGGCTCAAAAGCTTCCGGTAGTAGGGATTGATCCTGACCCGCGGCAATCCTTCGTCGTTCAGCTGGATCACATAGTGGTCCTCGACCTTGAACACATAGACATCGGGAACAACGTAATGGGTATCGGCGACGATATAGGGCCGGCCCGGTTTCGGCTCCAGGTCATGAATAATGATCTGGGCGGCCTCCATCACATCCTGGATCGTGACGTTGAGCACCTTCGCAATATTCTGGTAGCGCCGCTTCTCAAGGTCTTCCAGGTGGCCTTGCACGATCTTTTCAACGATCGTCCCCAGCAGATCGAGTTGACGGACCTGGATCAGCAGGCATTCCTGGAGCGTACGGGCCGCTATCCCCAGCGGGTCGAAGCTCTGGACGAGTTCCAGTGCCTGCGCCATCTCGGACGGTGAAACCCCGGACTGCTGGGCAAGTTCTTCGAGCGGGGAGCGAAGGTAACCATCGTCATCGAGATTACCGACGATCCACTCGCCGCCCTTGACCAGCGAAGGCTCGGAGGTCGAGAGCCGGAGCTGCCACATGAGGTGATCGCTTAAGGACGGGAGGCGGGTGAGCGTCTGGTCATAGGACGGTAGTTCCTTGTCATCGGCCTCGGCATTACCGTAGTCGCGGCCGTCGCCCATTTCATTGAGATACTCGTCCCACTGAGGGCCGAGTTCGAGATCGCTCTTCAGTTCGCCGGTCACCTCAGGCTCGGGCGGACTGTCCGGCAGTTTTTCCTGCGTCCCCTCCGGAGCCGCTTCGCCCTCCGCCTCATCACCCTCGTCCGCAGCTTCCTGCGGCAGCTCTTCGAGGACCGGATTCTCCAGGAGTTCCTGGGACACCGATTGCTGCAACTCGAGCCGGGACAACTGCAACAGTTTGATAGCCTGCTGCAGCTGCGGCGTCATGATGAGCTTTTGCGATAGTTTTAGTTCAAGCCGTGCTTCCATAGTTCAGAGGCGAGATCCGGACTCTCTCCCTTTCAGCAAAAGTAACAAAATTAATAAAAGCTTGAGCCACGACCAGCAACTTCCTGAACACCGCGATGGGGCAACCTGGTGTTCCAGAGACTCTTATCAACGGATAATCGTGTTGACATTGTCGTGCCCATCCCAACGTGGGTCAGATCCTACAATTTGAACGCTTCTCCCAGGTAGAACTGGCGCACTTGGGGGCTTGCCATGATCTCTTCTGCGGTCCCTGCTTCAATGATCGTTCCGTCGCTGATGATATAGGCCCGGTCGGTAATGGCAAGGGTTTCACGGACATTATGATCGGTGATCAGAATGCCGATCCCCTTGCTTTTTAACAAAGAGATGATCCCCTGGATATCCTGGACCGCCAGCGGATCGATGCCGGCAAAGGGCTCATCGAGCAGAATGAACTTCGGGTCGAGGGTGAGAGCACGGGCTATTTCCACCCGTCGCCGCTCTCCGCCGGAGAGCGTGTATGCCTTGCTGTTCGCCAGATGCGTAACACCCAGTTCACTCATCAGATGGTCCCGGCGTTCGTTCCGCTCCATCGCTGAAAGGTCCAGCGTCTCCAGAACGGCGGTCAGATTCTCGGCCACCGTCAGTTTCCTGAAGACCGAAGGTTCCTGGGGCAGGTAACCGATGCCCTTCCGCGCACGCTGGTACATCGGCATCTTGGTGATATCGGTCCCGTCCAGCACGACACTGCCCTGGTCAGGCCTGACCAGGCCCACGACCATGTAGAATGTCGTGGTCTTGCCCGCTCCATTCGGCCCCAGCAGACCAACGACCTCGCCGGATCGCACCTGGAGGCTGACGCCCCTGACGATCTTCCGGCCCCGGTAGCCCTTCTCCAGTTTATTTGCCTCAAGTGCCTGCATGCTCATGACGACGGGCTACCTACCCCGTCTCTTCTCCGGTTTTTTATCCTGTTTATCCTGGTAGAACAGAACGTTTCCGCCCTCTACAATGCTGCGGTCATCGCGAATGAACAGCGTTATCCGCTCCCCGCCCAGTTGATTGTCGTTTTCGATGATGCGCGCATCGCCGGTCAGCACGATCTTTTCCTCTTTGCTATAGTACAACGCCCGGCTGGCAAGTGCGATCCGTCCTTCCTTGCGCACGATCACGTTGCCCAGGGCCTCGATCTCCCTGATCGCCTTGGTCCCGGCATCATAGAAAACGGTTACCGAGTCCGAGTTGAGCGTCATAGCCTCTTTTTTGAGGGTCACCTCTCCGGAAAAGACCACGCGTTCGCCGAGTTTGTCTGCCTTCATATGGGCCGAGGTGACGACGATCGGCTCCCGCTTGAGCTCAAGCTTCTGTGGCTCGTCAGGCGCAGCAGCCATCAGCAGCGCCGCAGCAGCTATCAGCAGGCTACTCCTGAAGCACTGCTTTAACATGCTTGTCCACCTCGATCGTCAGCATATCAACGTTTCCCGAGAGCCCCTGGCCTTCGAGATAAAGCTCGCTGCCCAGCAATTTAAAAGGATCAGCTGTCCGCACAATGCGTTGATCGGCCCTCCAGAACAGAGAATCGGTCGTCAGGAGATATCCCTCACTGGTTACGATCCTGACCTCGCGTGCGCCGCGGCGGATGGCCGCATCGCCTGTGACCGTGTCCAGCGTTGCAACCGCTCCCAGGAGCCGCGCTTCACGCCCGTTCGGAGCTACAAAGGTGATCTCGATATCCTTTAATTGCGCCTCTTTGTTTTCATACAGATCGGCGCTCCCGGCTACCATGCGCCACGAGACCCGGCCGTTCTCCGTCTCAACAAACCTGAAACCTTCCATGCTCATGAGCAGGCGGGTGCCGGATGCGGGCTGGAACAGCGTGGGCACGGCGAGTTCCGTACCGCGCAGCAGCGCATAAGCGCCGTAAAGTGCCGCACTGAGGACCAGGAAGACCCCAAGCGCTATAATGATACCCCTGTCTACATTTACATTCATGTCGTTTAAAAGGCATATGGCGGCCTCTCAAGCCGCCATATGCATAATTTATACCATAGGATGCCTTTGAAGTAAAGGCTAAATAATTTATGAACAGAAAAACACATGCTCTGCAGCTTGCTGTCAGTCCTTGACCGGTTTCCTGAGGGTTGCCAATTCCTTTTTTTGCTCCTCCACAAGCTTCTCGAGACGGACGACGGAGGATCTGTCGCGCACGACTGATTGAATAAAGCGCTTTCCCATCAGGGTGAGTTCCACAACGCTCACTTCGACCGGCACTACCGATCCATCGGCTTTTCTGAGGTCCCCCTGCCGCACCGTTTGCCGGTTCTGAACGGCCTCGGCAAGCAGCTGCTGCGCGGCACCCGGCATGACGAGGATCTCGAAGAGGTTCTTGTGAACAAGGTCATACTTCCCCAGTCCGGTAAATTGTACGGCCTGTTCGTTGGCAAAGAGAACATCGCCGTTCTCGGCAAGGACGAATATGGATTCGGCGGCATGTTCCACCAGGGTCCGGTAGCGCTCTTCAGACGACCGGAGCTCTTCGATCTTTTCCGCGACCCACTGCTCCAGTTCCATGTTCATCTTGCGAAGCTCGGTCTGCAAGTCCTCGTTCTGGACCGTCGTCGAAATAATGCCCGCCAGGGTGGTGAAAAAGTTGATCTCTTCGTCGCTGAAGTTCTTTGCCTTGCTGTACAACACCTCGATCGCCCCGACCAGAGCGCCGTTCGAGTAGACGTAGAGCGGCAGACAGTACACCGAGGTGTATTCGGAAAGCGTCAATTCCGGGAGCTCGCGAAAGCGCTGGTCCTTGGAGAAGTCTTTCAGCATGACCGGTTCGAGACGCCTGCCGACCCAGCCTTCGATCCCCTGGCCGAGCGGTATGCGTGTTTTTCCGACCGCGTGACCGCGATAACCATTCGTCGCCGCAAGCGCCAGCTCGTCCTTTTTCTTGTCATACAGAAAAACGAGACAGACGTCGGCCTCCATGGCCCTGGCCGTGATGTCCGCCACATCGTTCAGACGGTCCGGGAACAGGCGCGGTGAATTGGCCGCGTAATTCACATCATAGATGCCGAGGAACTTGATGAACAGATCGTCCTTCATATCGAGCAGCTCCTCCTGTTTCAGGTGCAGCTCGAGATTGGCGTCTTCAAGGCGGCGGAAGTAGGGAACGATCGTTCTCCGGTAAAAGCCGTAGGCCAGCAGCACGATGAGCGGCACGCAGAACAGCGAGAGCAGCACCAACCCCTGTTCTCCCCGCGCGGCGAATATTCCGGCCGCCCCCCCGGCTCCCGCTGCGGCAAGCGCCAGGGCAATAAGAACGATCAGGACCCCTTTCCGGTTGACGTCCGTCGGGCCCGGAGCAAGATCGGATTGCTGCATGGTTCATTCCTCCTGTGGGCGAACTGCGTATGCCCCTCTGCGTTGTCAGCCCTTGATGAGCCGGACAAGGTCGTGGACAGCATGGTCCATGGATTCCGGAATAGCTACATCCAGTCCCCGCTCCCGGAGCTTCAGGAACAGCTCGGTGAGCAGCGGGGGGTCGATATTAGAAGCTTTCAGCGCCTCGGCCTGCGAGAAGATCGCCGCAGGAGTGCCTGCCGTGAGCACACCCTTTCCCCGGGCCAGCACATAGACCCGGTCTGCGAACGCGGCCACCAGGTTAAGGTCGTGCGTGGACATGATGATGGTCATCCCTTCGCGGTGCCGTTCGTTCAAAAGAGTCACCAGCTCTCCCCGGGAGCGGGAATCAAGGCCCTCGAAAGGCTCATCCAGGATCAGCAGCTCCGGCTGCATGACCAGGGCGCCGGCAAGCGCCACTTTTCGTTTTTCGCCGCCTGACAAATAATGACAGATCTTGTCGCCCAACCGGCTGATCCCCAGTTCGGCCATGACCCGCTCCACCATCTGAGCGGTCCGTTCTTTATTATAGCCGTAGTTGCGGGGCGTAAAGGCGATATCGTCCCATACGGTGGGAGAAAGGATCTGGTCGTCGACGTTCTGAAGCAGCACGCCGATGCGCTCACGGACCGTATTGTATTTGAGGGCCGGGTTGATGTTGAAGACCGACACGCTTCCTTCATTCGGCGCGAGCAGGCCCAGGATGTGGAATAAGAGCGTGGTTTTGCCGGACCCGTTCCCGCCCAGGATCACCACGCGTTCGCCCCGGTTCACGACAAAGTCCAGACCGCAGATATGGATCTCCGTGGTGTCTGGGTAAATATGTTTCAGGCAGCTTACTTTTACGAGCGTTTCCATGCAATCCTTCATTCCCCGTATGCCGGAACAGTGAACGTCTAGCGCCAGACGAGTACGAGCGTCAGTACGATACTGCCGGTCCCGAGCGGCAGCCAGTCGTCACGGCGGAACCCGCCGGTGCCGGTCCGGGCCATGCTGCCATGATAGCCCCGCACCGCCATGACCGCATAGAGACGGGTAGCGCGCTCCACGGCTTTGACAAGCAGCATGGCAATGCCTTTCGATATATTTGCGCCGTTCTGGTAAATGCTTCCCGGCGAGAAACCGCCGCGGAGCCTTATGGACACCGCAAAGTTGTCCATCATATCGAGCAGGATAAAGAGCGTCCGGTAGGTCATGAACAACCCCGCGGACAAAAGCTCCGGAAGCACCGTGCTCAACAAGCCGAAGATCTTCGGATAGGGCGTGCTTACGATAAGGGTGAGCATGGCCAGCGCGGGCGTGACCGCCTTGAGGATCAACAGCGCATAGGCCATACCTCCACCCCGCAGGCTCAGGCCATAGAGCAGGGCGAATACCGCGGAATAGAGCGAGAGCGCTACGACCCTGAGCCAGGGGAGCCGGGACGACGCCACCTGGAGCAGCAGCACGACATACCCTGCCGCAAGGGGATAGGGATTATGCGTCATGACCGACGCCGTCACGACCAGGAGCAGGAAGATAACCTTGGAAAGCGCCGAGGCCCGGTGGAGCGGCCCGGAACCGCTGGCAGCCCAATAATCGATCCGTGCAACATCTATCATAACGGGAACCTCATGGCCCGGGAGACCGCTGCCGGTCATGCAGCCGGTGCTTCAGCAGGTCCGGCTTGACCTGAGCGACAAATTTCACGACCGCTCCGGTGACTGCAGCTTCAATGAGCCAGCCGATCGAACCAAGGGAAAGCACCACGATCGCGAAGGTTGAAATGGCGGGATCTGAAGCAGCCTCCGCATGGACCCCCTTCTCATGACCATGAAGCACGGCATCGACGTCAATGTGCGACACCGACACGATGCCGATCAGGAGCAGCGTGGTCGTGAGCAGCGTCAGCACCGTAACAACGGCGGCCCTCCAGAACACGGGCAGACGCCGCCCCATAAGGGAAAACAAGGCGTGTCCCAGCACTGTTTCAGCGCCGAGCAGCAGCGTGTTCAGCCCCACGACCGTGATCCCCCCGTGCCCCATCAGCGCCAGGATAAGGTTCGTTATGAATGCGGAGATAAAACCGAGCGCCGGACCGAGGAGGATGCCCGCTACCACCGAGAGGTTGATATGATACGCGATGGGGAGGATCTCCAGGCTCATGGAAACGAGCATCACCGCCGAGACAGCACCCAGCAGGGGGATCTTCTTCTTCGCATCCATGGACCGGAGGCTGAACAGACAGACCGACAGGGCAAGCGCCATGAGGAACAAACCGGAGAGCCAGAGCCAGACAGGCAGGATCCCGTCCGGAATATGCATATGTGTCATAGGGTGCGGCCCTTCCCCG
>MHDY01000002.1 GCA_001803705.1 Nitrospirae bacterium GWC2_56_14
TCGAGGCCGGACTGGCCGACCTGATTGCCCCGGTGGATCAGTTGCCCGAAAAGATCCTCGGCTATCTCCGGCACGCACACACCATTGTCAAGACCGAGTTCACCCTGAAAGAGAAAGACCAGAGCGCCCTGGAGAAAATTTTGATCCTGCTGCGGGCCAGAACCGGCCAGGACTTCTCTCTGTACAAGCGGAACACCGTCTACCGCCGGATCGAACGGCGCATGAGCATCCACCAGGTCGACAGGATCGACTCGTATGTCCGTTATCTGCAGGAGAACCCCCAGGAAGTGGAACTCCTGTTCAAGGAGCTGCTGATTGGAGTGACCGGTTTTTTTCGCGACCCCGACACCTGGGAGCATCTGCAAAAGGAGGCTATCTCGGCGTGCCTTTCAAGCCGCCCTTCCGGCGGGATTCTGCGGGCCTGGTCGGCCGGCTGCTCGACCGGGGAGGAGGCGTATTCACTGGCCATCGCCTTCAAGGAACAGTTGGAACAGCAACGCCCCAAAGAGAGTTTTACGCTGCAGATCTTCGCCACTGACCTGGACCGGGATGCTATCGACAGGGCGCGCCAGGGGGTTTATCCGGCCAACATCGCCGCGGACGTGTCGCCCGAGCGCCTGCAGCGGTTCTTTGTCAAGGAAGACGATACCCATTATCGGGTCGGCAAGGAGATCCGGGAGATGGTGACATTCGCCACCCAGAACATCATCATGGACCCCCCGTTTACCAAGCTGGACATTCTTATCTGCCGCAACCTGCTGATTTATCTGACGCCGGAACTTCAGAAAAAGCTGATGCCGCTGTTTCACTATAGTTTGAATCGGGGCGGCGTCCTGTTCCTGGGGAGCGCTGAGTCAGTCGGCTCCTTCACCGCTCTCTTTGCACCGTTGAACGTCAAGTCGAGACTCTTCCGGCGGCGCGAAGTCCTTGCACCGACCGAACCGTTAGCCTTCCCACCCTCGTTTTTCCCCGCCTTTCAAGGGGTCACCAAGGAGCTCATGATGAAACCTGCGGTCAGTCTCCAGTCGCTCGCGGACCAGCTGCTGCTGCAGCACTTTTCCCCGCCGGCCGTGCTGGTCAACGACAAGGGTGACATTCTGTATATCAACGGGCGGACCGGCAAATACCTTGAGCCGGCTGCCGGCAAAGCCAACTGGAGCATCTTTTCCATGGCCCGGGAAGGCCTCCGTTTTGATCTGGGGAATGCCTTTCAGAAGGCGCTCCGGCAGAAAGAGCCCGTCACCGTAAAAGGTCTCAAGGTCGGGATCAACGGCAGCGCTACCCAGACCGTCGATATCGCGGTCCAGCCGATCGACGAGCCGGAGGCGCTACGGGGCATGGTGATGATCGTCTTTACCGACGTGGCGGCGTCTCCGGAAACCAAGGCGCCCGCTCGCAGGAAAAGCACACCTTCGGACTCCGCCAGGGTTCAGGAACTGGAGCAGGAACTTAAGCACTATCGCGAAGAGATCCAGACAATCCGCGAGGAGATGCAATCCTCGCAGGAAGAGCTCAAATCCACCAACGAAGAGCTGCAGTCCACCAACGAAGAACTTCAATCCAGTAACGAGGAGTTGACTACTTCCCGGGAAGAGATGCAGTCCTTGAACGAAGAGTTGCAGACGGTGAATGCAGAACAACAGTCCAAGATGGACGAGCTGTCGCGGCTGAACAACGATATGAGGAACCTGCTCAACAGCACGGAAATAGTCACCGTGTTTCTGGACAATCAACTCCACATCCGGCGCTTCACCAGTGGGGCAGACAAACTGTTCAAGCTGCGGCAAGGTGACGTGGGACGGCCGCTTTCCGAAATTGTAACCGATCTGGTCTATCCCGATCTGACCGAAGTAGCCCGGGAGGTTTTGCGTACGCTGGTGTTTTCGGAACGGCAGATCGCTGCCGGCGACGGACGCTGGTTTGCGGTGCGGATCATGCCATACCGCACCATGGAGGACGTCATCGGCGGGGTGGTGATCACCTTTGCGGACATCACCGCGTTTAAGCGCTTAGAGACGGAACTGCTCGAAGAGAATGCACGACTCAAGGAGTTGCTTGAAAATAAAAATATCTAGAGAAAGTGCGTGCACGGCCCTGGCGCAATTACCACCTTAGAGGCCAACCGGCAAGGGATTGTCTTCGGAACAGCTGGCGCAGCTTTTCCAGCCGTTCAATCGTCTTAGTCAAACGGCGAGCGCCGAAGAAGGCGCCGGTATCGGTCTGGTGTTCGGCGAGATTATCGGTAAAGTATTCTTTCTCGCGCGCTATCAGTTCACTTCTCAGATAATCATGTGCGGCTGATTCAGAGTAGTTCCCAGCAATGAGGCGAATTCATCGGCAGGCACTGGCCGGCTGAAGTAATAGCCCTGTCCTTCGGCGCAATGGCGTGATTGAAGGAAGGCGAGCTGTTGCTGCGTTTCGATTCCCTCGGCCACGACACGCTGTTTGAGGCTCGTGCCCATCGCAATCACGGCACTGACGATCGCCTCGCCTGCATCTCCCTTATCGATGGTACCTTCATCCAGAGTCTGTACGAATGACCGGTCAATTTTGAGCGTGTCGATCGGAAAGCGCAGCATGTAGCTCAGGCTGGAATAGCCGGTGCCGAAGTCGTCGATAGCAATCTGCACGCCGAGGTGCTTGAGCGCTCGCAAGATTGCCGTGGTCGGTATCGAGTCCTGAATAAGCCCGCTTTCAGTCATTTCAAGTTCCAGGTGGCGCGGGTCCAGACCGGTGTCATCCAGGATAGACATCACTCCCGCCAGAAAATCCTTGCCGTGGAACTCCCTGGATGAAACGTTGACAGCGATCTGAGCGATGTCGAGCCCGGCTTCCAACCATGCCTTCGTCTGACGGCATGCTTCACGCAGCACCCATCTGCCGATCGGCAGAATCAGGCCGCACTCCTCGGCAATGCTGATGAAATTATCCGGACCGACGAGTTGATCATCGGATTCCTTCATGCGGATCAATGCCTCGGCACCGGTAATTGCCCCGGTTTCAAGATTGACCTTCGGCTGGTAATGCAATATGAACTTGTGCTGCTCCAGCGCGAGGTGCAGAGCCTGCTCTACGGATTGCCGTGCAACCGCACGGGCACTCATTTCGGGAATGAACACCTGGTAGGTGTTGCGCCCGATTTTCTTGGCTTGATACATCGCCGTGTCGGCGTTTTTTACGACTGTTTCTAAATCTTTCCCGTCATCGGGGTAGATGCTGATACCGATACTGACAGTGGCGCGAAGCAGCTGGCCATTGATGTGATGCGGCTGAGCCATGGCTTCTATCAACTTCTTTGCGGCGCGAACAGCGTCCTGCACCTCCTCGACTTCGGGCAGCAGCACCACGAATTCGTCCCCCCCCTGGCGGCTGACTGTATCGTAGAGGCGGACGCTCGTTTGCAGACGCTTTGCAACCGACTGCAGCAACTGGTCGCCGACCGCATGCCCGAGCGAGTCGTTGATGTGCTTGAAATGGTCGAGGTCCAGATACATCAGGGCGACCTTCTTACCGTGACGCTCCGCGAGCGCAATCGATTGCACCAGGCGGTCGGTCAGCAGCGCGCGGTTCGGTAAACCCGTAAGAAAGTCATGCTCCGCCATATAGGACATCTGCTCAGTGGCCAGTTCGGCGGTCTCCGTCATCGTCTGGGCTTGAATCGTTGCGACAACCAGGCGCTCGTTCGCTTCGCGCAGCTGCGCCTGGGTGCTCGCGCTGAGCGTGGCTTTGGCAGTGGCAGTCTCTTCGCGCAGATCGGCAGCCTCTTGGCGCAGATCAGCGGCTACCTGGCGCAGATCGGCGGTTACCTGGCGCAGATCGGCGGCGTCTTCCCGAAGGTTGGCGATATCTTCGCGCTTGTCGGCGGTATCCTGGCGCAGGTTGGCGATATCTTCGCGCTTGTCGGCGGCTACTTCGCGCTGGCCGACGCTGCCTTGCCGTAGATCGGCGGCCTCCTGACGCAGTTCAGCGGTATCTTGGCGCAAGTCGGCGGCCTCCTGACGCAGTTCAGCGGTATCCTGCCGCAAGTCGGCGGCTTGTTTGCGCTGGTCAGCATCTTCTTCGCGACTAAGGATGGCCGGATCGTGGGCAATAGCAACAGACTTGCGCGCGGCAGAAGTCTTTACCACCGGTTCCTGAGATAGCGCGCTTTCGGCTGCCTCCCGCGGTTGTCCGGTTGCAGCTTTCCGATGCTTGCGGCCCTTTTTTTTCATTATGATGTACCTCGTTTGACCATCCTGTACCCTTTTGTCCTCGTCGGTTGCCCACCGAGAATTCCTTCGAAGTCTGAAACCGGATCACCGATTACGATACCGTCATCGGTGATCTCGTAGCGCCTGATCTCGGTGTTGTGGCTGCTGGCACGCACTTTTACAACAGCCATGACTCGCTGCAAGCTGCTTTCCACCTCGATGTAGCGCTGGACGATGATCGCGTCGGTGAGAAATGCCGCCCCGTAGGGGCTGAACCGCAAATCGATGTAACGGTCCTCCAGCTCCGACGTCATCAGCACCGTCACGCCCAAGCCTGACAGCACGGCGAACATGCGAAACAGCGACTCGCGAAAGTCCTCTCGAAAAGTCGGCGCCACCGCCAGTTCAAAGCCGGAGAGTGAGTCGATCACCACCCGGGTTGCTTTCATCTGCTGAATAAGATCGGTCAGGTGCTGAACGATCTCGTCGATGGAAAGATCCGGAGAACGGCTGTTGATCAAGCCGATTTGGCCGGCGCGGATCATATCGTCAAGCGTGCGAACCCAGGACTGGCTTGGTGTCTGTTCAAACGCAACAATCACCCCTGGTTCGCCCTGGCGCACGCCTTCGGCCAGGAAAGCTGTGGCAAGGATTGTCTTGCCCGACCCTGATGGTCCCGCAACCAGGAGGGAATAGCCCGCCGGCAATCCGCCGCCGAGCATTTCGTCAAGACGCGCCACGCCCATGGTTAGCCGCTTTTTGCTGCGCAGCGGCCCGATGGTTAGCGGCTCTTCCCCTGTGTCTCCCCGAACCCTCGCCGCCGGAAAGATTTCGATTCCGTCGCCGGAGATGCGGAATGTATGCATACCAGGGAGAATTGCCTGGCCGCGCATTTTCATAAGTTGCATTTTGCGCACCATCGAATTGCGCTCGACGCTTTGCTCCAGCGACAGCAGGCCGTCTGCCACCGTCAGGATAGGATGCGAACCGCTCTCCGACAGAAATTCCCCGATCAGGAAGGAGGTGGTCTGCCAGCCGCTCAGTTGCATCCCGAGCTGCTGGATGAAAAGTTGCAGGCTTGACGTCCCCTCGGTTTGCAGTGCTGCCTCCTGGATAATCGAGCGGAACGAATCGACGAAGACCAGCGCCGGAGAAAATGCTTCGACCTCCTGCGTGATGCGCGCCAGCACATTATTTAAATTCCCCGTAGTGACGTCGTCGCTCAAATTAACGAAACGAATCGATTCATTTAGTTTGTCGAAGTCGAAGAACGAGAACTGTTGCTGATAACGCAGCATCTTCAACGGCGGCTCGCCCAGCACGGTGAAGAACAGCGCCGGCTTCTCCCGCGTCGCCAGGGCGAACATGATCTGGTGCGCCAGCGTCGTCTTTCCGGAGCCGGGAGGACCGGTAATCAGGTTGAACGAAAATTCCGGCAGACCGCCCCCCAGGATCGCATCGAGACCCGGCACGCCGGTGCAGAGTCGATGTATGGTCACTTTGGTGCTCATGATACTGTCTCCTGTTCAGATGGCGCCCACACGGGACTTACCAAGCGTTCAGTCAGCGATTCTCCAATCAACGTTGCCAGCAGTTCAAGGAAGGTCGCCAGCAGGGTATAGCCGGCCGCTGCAGCGTCATCTGCATCCCGGCCCGTCAGTGAAACCTTCAGGCTTGCCAGGAGTGCGGCGCTTCCTCCTTGTTCCTCGCCGGATGCGAGCCATGGGAAGGTTTTGCCCGTCAGGTACATCGAGCGTCTGAAAATGACATCGACACCCCGTGCGCCGATTACCGGCGTGCATAAGCCGGCCATCTGTCTCCAGGTGCTGATGGTGGCTTCTGCGGCAGCGGTCGCATCGTGGGCACTCCCGGCACGATGTGCCAGGGTCATGCGGATCCTTTCCCGCCACGGTTCGCTAGATGATGGAATTGCCGTTGCCGTATTGCCCATGTAGCAATTTTACACGCTTTTGCGGAATTTGAACGAGCACGTCAAGAAAGCATCCGTCCCCGCGGGTACTGCTATTTGCAATTTCCGACTCATTAATGGTCAGCCGCACATGGTTTTCAAAACTCTGATGCCGACAACCCTCACTGAAGCCCCGTCCCGATCCGCCGCTGGAGCGTCACCTGGTTGTTGTACTCTTTGGCCTTGAAGGACAGGTAGTCCTTCCTGTCGAGGTCATGAAGCTGATTGTAGCGGGTTGTAAGATCGTACCATTCGCTGGTCCTCATGCTGAAACGACTGTTTTCGGGATAGCGCAACGTGTTCATAAAGGACTGGATGGCGAAGTAGTACCGGACAGCGTTGCGTTCGAGTGCGCCGCGTGGCCCGCCGATGTAGACAGGCCGACCTTTTGTGTCTGTCCCTGTTACCGTGAACCCTGCCTTGCCCCGACCGAGTGTCGCAAAATATAGCTTTGCCGCGAGACGAAGCGCGACACTGTCGCTGTATGAATAACTGACGTGGACAAAGGTGTTTTTCCCGTCAAGCGGCGCCGCTTCGAATCTCATGGTGTGGTCTTTCGTACCGTAGGGGCCGACATCGGCAGTGAGAAGGATATCCATATATCCCTGCTGCTGTTCAACCTTACGGTAGCGGTAAACGGCTTGATGCTGAGCTTCTTCCGGACTTTGATACACTTTGCGGCCGAGGTAAAAAGTCAGCAGCCATGTGCCCTGCAGTTCCCTGTGGGTGCACGCCTTGATATTAGGAGGGAGAGAGACGATATCGCACCAGTTTGCCGGAGTTTTCAGAACATTGGCGATAGTACTGAAGGGATACTCGAAGACTCCGTAGACATCAACAGTCACACGGTCGTCACGCTCAAAAGAATCCAGAAACAGGGGAAGGTCGAAGTTGTTTTTCTGTAATCTGGCAATGTTCCTGGTATAGGTTTCGAGCAGCATGTCTGCCCCTCGGGGAGTATCGCCGGCTGAAGCGGCGCCGGCGGAAAGGAATATCGCAGCAGTGGCTGACAGGATCAATCTTGAAAATTCTCTTGATTTATACATTGATTTTCATCACTCACTTTCAGAGTCGGTCAGCCGCTTCTTGGGAGCGGGATTGGCGACGGCTTGATTGACAGAAATTTTTCCTTTACCCTTCCTGATTATTCCACCATCAGCACATTTCCAACCAACGTGCTTATTTCCTTTTCGGAATGGTAGGGCGTGGATTTTTAGCAGATCAGAGGCGGCGGGATGACCCCTGATCTGATATCAAGCGAGGATCTTCGGCTTGACTGCATTTCCGCAACCGCAGCCGCACCCGTTCCCGAGCCTTCCACCTTACTGCTCCTCGGTGCGGGCTTTGCCGGCGCCGTAGCCATGAGACGGCGGTCCAAAAAAGACGTATCCCTGGTGCCAGAAACTGCTGTGGCGCTCTGACGGGCTATTTAGCAAATTGTTATCCTTTTCAATATCACTCAAAGTCCTAGGTTACAAATTCTTCGGCAATGGCCCTAGTGGTCATTGCCATGTGACTTTCGATCCGCATATTCCTTCCCGATCTGCCTGAAGCTGCCCGCATTGTCATATTTCCAGGATCATTTATAGTTTACAAGTGTGGCCCAGGCAGCATCAACGGTAGAATTGGCTTAATTTCAATGTGGAAGGCACGGGGGTATTCATGCTTGTCAGCATTGCGGCAGGTTATGTGGGAGCCCTCGCGGCTCCCTTGCTGTATCGTGCCGCGCCGTGGGCAGCAGCACCAATTTGTACGGGGCTCCCCCTGGTCTTGTTCCTGTACTTTCTTTCCCTTGCCGGACCTGCAGGAAACGGCGGCATTGCGAGCACCTTTTCGTGGGTGCCCTCCCTGGGGGTCAACGTTTCCTTCAGGCTTGACGGGCTCAGCCTTCTGTTCTCACTGGTAATCACCGGCATCGGATCCCTGGTTGTTTTCTATTCATCGGCCTACCTCAAGGACCACCATCAACTGGGCCGGATGTACGCGCTCATCCTGGCATTCATGGCGTCGATGCTCGGTCTCGTGCTGGCGGAGAACCTGGTAGTGCTGTATGTCTTCTGGGAACTGACCAGCATCACGTCCTACCTGCTTATCGGGTTCAACCACAAAGAAGACAAGAGCCGGCAGGCGGCTCTGGAGGCGTTGCTGGTAACCGGCGCCGGAGGGCTGGCGCTGCTTGCCGGGATCTTGATCCTCGGTTTCATCGGTGGATCCCTGGAAATCACGCAGCTCATGCAGCAGAAAGAGGCGCTGCTGCAGAACCCACTGTACTTCCCGGCCCTGCTGCTTGTGCTCGCGGGGGCTTTCACCAAATCCGCCCAATTCCCGTTTCATTTCTGGCTGCCCTCTGCCATGGCGGCACCCACCCCGGTCAGCACCTACCTTCATTCGGCAGCGATGGTGAAGGCAGGTATCTACCTGCTGGCGCGGCTTGCTCCGGTGCTCGGCGGAAGCGAAGCGTGGCACTATTCCATAGCTGCCGTCGGATTAACGACGATGCTGGCGGGAGCGGTGATGTCCATCCCCCAGGAGGACCTGAAGCGCATTCTCGCCTATACGACCGTCAGCGCCCTCGGCACTCTCATGTTGCTGATCGGTATCGGCACTGAAGCGGCGATGCAGGCCTTTGCCGTCTACCTCCTTGTCCACGTGCTTTACAAGGCCTCGCTTTTTCTTGTAGCAGGGGCAGTTGACCATGCTGCCGGCACACGGGAACTGAGCCGCCTTGGGGGACTGAGAAAGGTCCTTCCCCTTGTAAGCGTCGCAGCCGTATTGGCGGCGATGTCGATGGCAGGGATGCCTCCTTCCTTCGGTTATATAGGGAAGGAACTCCTCTACGAAGCGAAGCTGCACACCCCCGAAGCTGCGTGGCTGGTGACCGCTGCGGGAGTTTCGGCCAACATCGTCATGGTCGCGGCAGCCGCAATGGTCGGATTCGCACCTTTTTTCCGGACAGGCGACCTTCCCCGCAAGCCTCATCCGGTTTCCTGGAAGCTTTGGCTGGGGCCGCTCATCCCGGCCGCTGCCGGCTTGATCATCGGCCTGTTTCCCGGACTGGTGGCGGAACCCTTTATCCGGCCTGCTGTCGCGGCAGTAACCACGTTG
>MHDY01000003.1 GCA_001803705.1 Nitrospirae bacterium GWC2_56_14
ATGCGCCCGCTTGCCGTGTTCCTTGTCGTGTTCTCTCTTTTCCTGACGGTTGGCATCATCCTCTCAGCGGCCAATCAGCGGGCGCACCTCCTCGAAACAGTCGACGCACACCTCGAACACGAAACGGCTCTGCTCGAAGCGGTCATTCACGCAGATCTCCTGAAGCATGATCTCACCAAGCTCCAAAGCGATCTCACGATGTTCGGCACAGAGGACAGGAATATCACGCAGCTTAGTGTCACCGCAGAGAACGGTTCCGTTCTTGCCGGGTACGCGCGGGAGCAGCCGCTCCTTAGCTGGCTCTATAAGACCCGCCGCATCTCCTATGACAATGGCTCCTATGTCACGCTTGAGCTGGTCTATGACACCGGGCCGGACGAAAAAGGTATTACTGCTGCAGGCAGGCGCGACATCGCCCTATCCATTGTATTTGCCGCCATCATGGGGGCCGGCATCTGGCTGGTGCTGCGCAGGACCGCCTTTATGCCGCTTGAAAGCGCTGTGCGGGAGCGCGATCAACTGAATGCGACCCTGGAGCAGCGGATTGCAGAGCGGACCACGGAATTGATGACGGCCAATGCGGTGCTGCAGCAGGAGATCGTTGACCGGACCGCGGTCGAGCAGGAACTCCTGGTCAAGGAACGCGCCATCGCGGCCTCGATCGAAGCCCTGCGCATGAGCGAGGCGCGCTACCGGATGATCGTCGAGAATATCAGCGAAATCATCTATATGATCTCGTTCGAGGGAGATGCGCCCCACGGCGTCGTGGTCTTTGTGGGCGGCCAGGTCGAAACCATCGTCGGATATCGTGGCATGGATTTTTTGAGCGATCCCAATCTCTGGATCAGCCTGATCCATCCCGATGACCGCGCATCGGTCCGGGAAACCACGCGGAGCCTCCTTGCTTCCGGTAAGGGCGGAACGCGGGAGTACCGTATGCGTAGCCGGTCCACGGGAGAGTATCTCTGGCTTGAGGACAAGATGGTGCCGCAGGTCAGCGACAACGGCGTGGTCACGTCGTACTTTGGCGTGGCCCGGGACATCACCCTTCGCAAAGAAGCCGAGACGGCTGCGCAGCAGAACATCACGAACCACAAGAAGGCCGAGGAGGAGAGCCGCCAGAGCTACTACGCCCAGTTCGCCATTTCCACCCTGTTGCAGTTGTCGCTGGAGGACATGGGCCTTGATGACATCCTGAAGCGGGCGCTGGACATCATCCTGGCCACGCCCTGGGTTTCCTTTGAGTCCGTGGGCGGGATATTCCTGGCTGAAGGCGCCCCGCCCGTCCTGGTCCTCAAGGTCGCAAAAGGGGGAGGAGGAAAGCCCCGGCAGGTATGCAGCCGGGTGCCTTTCGGCGCGTGCCTCTGCGGAAGGGCTGCTGCTGCGAGCGAAATGGTCTTTGCCCGTGAGGTCGATGAACGGCACGAACTGGTGTGTGGTGACTGGGGACCCCACGGCAACTACTGCCAGCCCATCTTCAGCGGAGGCCATGTGATCGGCGTCATCACCGTCATGCTCAAGGCAGGACACGAACGCAACAGCAAGGAGGAGGGGTTCCTGAACGCTGTTGCCTTTGCTCTTGCCGGCATGATCGAACGAAAACGGGTGGAAGATGAGCGCCGGAAGCTCATTATCCAGATCCAGGCCACGATGCGGGACATATTCCATTCAAAGCGGGAATGGCAGGAAACCTTCGACAGCATCAGCGATATGATCTCGATCCATGATGAAAAGCTCAGGATCGTCAAGGCGAACCGGGCGTATGCGCGCTACTTCGGCCTGACGCCGAAGGAGGTCATCAATAAGAAGTGCGACGAGTTGTTCCTGAAGACGACGGGCGTCCTGCCCACCTGCCCGCAGTCCGAGGCCCTTGCCCGGAACCAGCCGGTAAGCCAGGACGCGACCGATCCCGACAGCGGCAGGACCTTCCACGTGACCACCTTTCCCTATGTGTTCCCGGATTCGGATGCCCGGGGCGTGATCCATGTTGCCCGGGACATCACGCAGGAACGCGAACGGGAAATGCGACTGATCATGAGCGAGCGGCTTGCCTCGCTCGGCCAACTGGCGTCAGGGGTCGCCCATGAAATCAATAACCCGCTGGCGGCGATGGGGGGCTGCGTGGACGGGCTGATCCGGCGGATCAGGAAGAACGAGTACGATCCCGAGGTGTTCATGCGATATCTGGCCATCGTCAAGGACGAGATCGCGAGAAGCAAGGGGATCACGACCGACATGCTGTCGTTCGTGCGGAAAAGCTCCTATGAACGGAGCAGTCTTGATCTCCATGCCGTGCTGGACAAAACGCTCGAGATCATCGGGTTCCAGGGGCGGCTCAAGACCGTATCGGTCGTGCGCTCCTACGATGCCGGGCTGAGACCGGTGAACGGCAGCGAAGGAGAGCTTCGGCAGGTCTTTCTTTCGATCATCACGAATGCGATCGATGCCATGGACGATGCGGGAGAGCTCGCGGTGGCAACGGGTATCGAGGAGCAGTCGGTCTGGGTACTGATCAGCGACACGGGACCCGGCATCCCCGCGATCCATCACGGCCGCATCTTTGATCCCTTCTTCACGACCAAGGCCGAAACCGGCGGTACCGGCCTCGGCCTGGCCATAGCAGCCAGGATCATTACCGGCTACAACGGCAGCATCCGCGTTCAGGAGAATGCCCCCGGCGCGGCGATCAAGATCACGCTGCCGGTGGCCTGACCCTTCCTTATCTACGAACCGCACTCATGCCGCGAGTGTTTCCTCCGTTCATTCAGCCCGCGCTTCTGCCACATCCGAAAACATGACCAGATATACGATAGGGCAAAATGTCCTGGAGGGGCGCTTTTTGTCCCTGTGGCAGGTCCTGTGGGCATATCGCTCATCAAGTAAATCAATGCGTTGGTCACTGGCATCGATAGTGCAATGGTAGTGCAGAGATTTTACTACCTCGCAGTAGATCCAAGGAACATGAACGAGAATTGCCGGGAGCAATCACAGCACCGATTCCCTGCGTGAACCAGCTGCAATCAGGAATGGAGAATGAGCATGGCATGGAATAATATCAAACTGGGCACGAAGATAATGATCGGTTTCGGCAGCATCCTGTTCCTCCTGTTCGTCATTTCGCTCTTTTCTTTTCGCGGCATGGCCTCCCTCTTCGACGCAGGCAAGACCGTGACGGAGAGCAGCAGGATCAGCGAGGAACTGCTGCAGCGTGAGGTCGACCATCTGAAGTGGGCCCAGGAGGTGGAGCGCTATTCCAATTCGAACGACCGCGACAAAGCCTTGTCAGTCCAGCTCGACCACCGGCAGTGCGGTTTCGGCAAGTGGTTCTATGGAGCGGGAAGCACGGAGGCGGTGAAGACCATCCCTGAGCTGAGGGAATTCCTCCAGTCCATTGAGGAGCCCCATCGCCTGCTGCATGCTTCCGCGGCCCGGATACAGGACGCGCGCGGTCAGGGAAACGTCCAGGAAGGCCAGCAGCTCTTTGTCGCGGAAACTCTGAAGCAGCTCGGCGCGGTGCAGGGAATGCTGAAAGGCATGGTGGAAAAATCAAAAGAGAATATCGCCCGGGCGGAGACCTCCATGAACAGGGAGGCGATAGCAATCCGGTCCACCCTGCTGGCACTGGGCATCGGTGCATTGCTCATCGGCGCGGTGCTGGGAGGGCTTATCACCCGGTCCGTGACCAGGCCGCTCCAGAGGAGCGTGGACTATGCGCAGGTCGTTGCTGAGGGGGACCTGACCCGAACGCTCGTGGTCAGCGGACGCGACGAAGTTGGCATACTGGGTGATGCCCTGAACACCATGGTGGCGAAGCTGAAGGAAGTGGCGCACAGCGTCAAGACGGCCTCGTACAACGTTGCCACCGTCAGCCAGCGTCTTTCGTCCGACTCGGAGCAGATCTCGCACGGCGCCACGACCCAGGCAGCAACCGCGGAAGAGGCCTCCGCCGCGGTCGAGGAGATGAGCGCCGGCACCAGCCAGAACGCCGCCAATGCCCGCGAGACCGAGACGATAGCCCGCAAAGCCGAGGCCGATGCGCAGGAGAGCGGCAGGGCCGTGCTGGAGGCTGTTACGGCCATGAAACGGATCGCCGAAAAGATCGTGATCATCGATGAAATAGCACGCCAGACCAATCTGCTCGCGCTGAACGCAGCGATCGAGGCGGCGCGGGCCGGGGAACACGGCAAGGGCTTTGCCGTGGTGGCGGCCGAGGTGCGCAAACTGGCTGAGCGGAGCCAGACCGCAGCGGGCGAGATCGGGCAGCTTTCGTCATCAACGGTAGAGGTCGCGGAACTTGCCCGGGTGATGCTCGACCGGCTGCTGCCTGATATCCAGAAGACGTCGGAACTGGTCAGGGAGATCAGTGCGTCCAGCAAGGAGCAGGCGAGCGGATCGGACCAGATCAATACGTCGATCCAGGAGCTGAATCAGGTGATCCAGCAGAACGCCGGAGCAGCCGAGGAAATGTCAACCACGGCCCAGGAGCTCTCCGCCCAGGCTGACCAGCTCCGGGAGGCCGTCGATTTCTTTAACGTGGGAGAAGAGGAACAGCCGGCAGCGGCCGACGACCGTAAGCCGGTTCGAAAAACGGCCCCGCTCACCGACGACCGGGCTGTGGGGATGCGTTATGTTCCCGCCCGGACACTGCAGTCCTACGCCGCAGCTTCCCGATCGCGCGGGGCGATCATCTCTCTCGCAGCAGGACCGCCGTCGGCCTTTGCCGGGAGCGGACAGGGCGACCAGAGGGATTCGGAGTTCGAGCGTTTTTAAGCGGGCGGCTGGTGCAGCGGCGGGAACGCAGGGGACCCCATGAACAATTTGGACGAGCGGATACGGACGGCGGGGAACGCAGCTCAGTGTCTTGAGGTCCTGCAGCTCCTGGCACAGGAAACCGAACGGATCATTACCAGCAATCGGGTAACTGCCGGGGAGGCGCGGGTCATCGCCGAGCGCCTGTCCCAGATACGCGGCCTGCTTTCGGAACTGACGATTGCCGAGAAAAAAGCGCCGGCGATCGATCCCGGCAGGTCCTCAGCCCTCCTGCTGTCCCAACGCTTCAGCGATCTCGAAGGCCGGGTCAAAGAGCTCAGGAACGACCTGGATCGGGGCGGAGTACGGTGATGTGGTACGATCGTGAAACTTAAATTCCCGGTGTCACGGGCAAAGTGTACAACCATCTCCTATTAGACTTTTCTCCGAACTTCTGATACACTTCTCCAATGGATCGACATAGGGTCTCGCCTGCTGTCCCAGGAATACTCATACTAAGATGCTCTGCGGGGCACGGCTGAACGATCGCAGATTTCGCCTGTGGTACACAGGCATATTTCCTAATAATCAAGGAGGATTACCAGAGATGAGGAGCAGGGCGAGAGTGGTTGTGCTGATTGCAGTCGCGTTGATGGTCGTACTGTCTGCTTGTGCAAGGGCGCCAAGAGACAAATCCGAAAAAGCGGATTCCGGGAGAGCATCGTCCGTCAGGGGAACAAACCTTGCCGTGTTGATCGATCCGGGCATCGAGCCGTCGTTCACCGACATGCAGGTGAAGAATCGCGAACAGGTGGGTGATTTCATGGAGCAGGACCTGCCGGCGGTACTCAAAAAGTCCGGGTTCAATGCGCGGCTGATCCGCAAACGGTCTGAATACCAGCCTGCAGCCGGTTCGTATCTGCTGACGGTCAAGATCACGAACTACAACCCCGGCAGCAAGGCAGCCCGGATGATGGTTGGCTATGGCGCCGGCGCCGCCTCGATGGACACGCACTATGAGCTGTACGGCAGCGGCTCGAGTCCGCTGCTTTCAGACAATCAGAGCGTGGGGTCAGGCAGGGACTGGAGAAATGTCATCAGGAAGATCAATGAGCTGACGACCAAAGCAGTCGCGAAAAAGGTGAACTCATTGTAGGTCTTTGATGATCAGGACACAAAAAGGCTGTCAGGGTTGGTTCCTGACAGCCTTTTTGTGTTTATCGTGCAGCGGCACCGCAGGGGCACTTCATGCGGGGAAGGGTCATTTTGCCCGCTTCGCGTTGTCGCTCTGGATGGTGATTTCATAGGCAATACTCGCATGTCCGGCTGCAAGGTTCTCGTTCTTGCCGGAGCAGGATATTTTCCCTTTCGCTGTTTTCTTTTTGCTTTTGACCAGGGCGGTAACAGCTGAAGTCAGGTCGAAGCCCCCGTTGGTGCATTCGTCCCGCATGCATTCCATGCGAAAATAAGCATAATCCGTGGCAATAAAGTTCAGCGTACGCACCATCAGGACCGGATGGGATATCTTCTGGTAGTAGGTCATGCGAAAGACGATCTCTGAAACACCGGGATAACGTTCAGACACCAGGCCGGCGGCAAGCTTGTTCTTCTTAAGCAGTTCCTGCTTTTCCAGATGGTTTTGTCTGCTGTTCATGGCGCCTTTCGATAATTATGGTGCGTTCATCAAGAATGAAGGAGGGCCGCGACGTCACCGCATGGCGACTCTGACCATATTCCCACATTTCTTGGTATAATCCCATGATTATGAAGATATGTCAATATATGATTTACTTTTTTAACGCCGGGATTTCGTACCTTTCGTCGGAATGATGCTTAACAAGGTGCTTCCTCACGTCGAAGCAAAGCCCGGCTGCCGGTCCTTTCTGTTGGTTCCTGACCTTTCTTGTCTGGCAGCAGGGTGTTCGAAAAAAAGGATAAAATAAAGAAAAAAGCACAATACTTCTTGATTTTCACCCTGAAAGTATTATAATCGCTCCGCTTCGATAGCTGATCCGCAGGAACAAGGCCGGGCGAGGCTGGAAATCGTCCGAGGCCTTCGCAAATGAGCTCTTCGCATTACCTCATGCCTGCAGCGCGTTCTTTATCCCATTTATTCTATTGCGGTAAACGCGCTGCAGTTATAGTTACAGGACTGAAAGGGGGTGAATGAATATGAAAAAGATCTCGGCAATCATCGTTGTTCTCGTACTTGCAGTCGCTTTTGCAGGATGCACGAAGCAGGAAGCTCAGCAGCCCGCAGTGGAGTCCGCAGTCACTTCCACCGCGACCACGACAGCAGCACCGGCAGCGCACTAGGTTGCAGCCGAACCAGAGTACATGGCCCTTCGATCATTCGGAGGGCCTTTTTTCTTGAGCAAGCGAACGGGCGAAGGCTCCTCCGGCCTGAAACCGTCAGCACGAAAACTTCATATTGCTTTATCCTCCCTCATGATTTATAATCTGCGCCCATACAGGAAAAGAAACGGTTTTTCAGCGAAGTGAGTTGCCGCTCGTCCGTCGTGCAGGAATTGGACTGCAGATGCAGGCAGCAGGAGGATCTATTTTGGCAACAACCTATACGGCAAAAGACATCACGGTCCTGGAAGGTCTTGAACCGGTCCGCAAGCGGCCGGCCATGTACATCGGCTCGACCGATGTGCGCGGGCTGCACCATCTTGTCTGGGAAATGCTCGACAATTCCGTGGACGAAGCGCTGAACGGCTACTGCACGGCGATCACGCTCCGCCTCGAGAAGGACGGCGGTGTTACCGTGACCGACAACGGCCGCGGCATGCCCGTCGATATCCATCCCAAGACCAAACGGCCGGCCATCGAGACGATCCTCTGCACCCTTCATGCCGGCGGCAAGTTCGACCACACGGCCTACAAGTCCTCGGGCGGGCTCCATGGCGTGGGTGCTTCGGTCGTGAACGCGCTTTCCGAGGTTCTTATCGTCACCGTCGAGCGCGACGGCTACGAGTGGACCCAGGAGTTCTCGCGCGGCAAGCCCAAGGGGAACCTCAAGAAGGGCAAACCAACCAAGGCGCACGGCACATCGGTCTATTTTCGACCCGATCCGGAGATCTTTTCCAAAACGATCTTCAATTATAAGAACATCCTCGATGTCTCCGAGAGCAAGGCTTTTTTGAACAAGGGCCTCAAGATCACCATCGAGAACGCGCGGGACGGGGAGAAGCCGGTCACCTTCAAATACGACAACGGCATCCAGGACTATATCAAGCGAATCGTCTCCGGGACGGTGCTGGTGAACCCGGAGCCGTTCTACTTCGAGAAAGAGGATGACTTCAAGATCGAGTGTGCCGTGCACTGGACCACCGCCACGGACGCGGAGATCCATTCCTACGCGAACTCGATCAACACGTCCGACGGCGGGACGCACGAGATGGGGGTCCGGGCCGGGCTCACCAAGGCCGTGCGCGCCTATGCCGAGCGCAAGAACCTTATCCCCAAGAACATCAAGACCATCGCGACCGAGGACGTGTACGAGGGACTCTACGGCATCGTGAGCGTGCTCGTCATGAACCCGCAGTTCCAGGGCCAGACCAAGGAGAAGCTGAACAACCCCGAGATCCTGTCCCCCATCGAGGCGTCGGTCAAGAACGCCTGTGAGGCCTACCTGCTCGGGAACCCCACCATGGCGGACGCCGTGGTGAAACGTGTTCTGCTTGCCGCCGAGGCCCGCATGGCGTCGCGGGCCGCCAAGGACAATGTCACCAGGAAACTGTCTTCGCTCAAGCTGAATCTGCCGGGCAAGCTCGCCGATTGCTCATCCAACAAAGTGGACGAGACCGAGGTTTTCATCGTGGAAGGGGAATCGGCAGGCGGCTCCGCAAAAATGGCCCGTGACCGGAAGACCCAGGCCATCCTGTCGCTTCGCGGCAAGATCCTGAACGTGGAGCAGGTGGCCTCGCTCGAACGGATCCAGCAGAACAACGAGATCAAGAACCTGCTTGCAACGCTCGGCTGCGGCGTGGGAGCGCATTTCGACCTGAATAAGCTTCGGTACAATCGGGTGATCCTCATGACCGACGCCGACGTGGACGGCGCGCACATCAGCGTGCTGCTGCTGACCTTTATCTACCGCTACATGCCGGAACTGATCGCCCATGGACATGTTTATCTTGCCATGCCGCCGCTCTTCAAGATCGAGGCGGGCAAGGACGTTTTCTACGCCATGGATGAAATGGAAAAAGACAAGATCGTTACGAAACTGAACAACAGAAAGTATGAAGTGGGCCGCTTTAAAGGTCTGGGCGAAATGAACCCGGAGACCTTGAAAGCGACGACCATGAATCCCAAGACGCGGACCCTCATGCGCGTGCAGGTGCTGGACCATAAAGCGACCGGCGACGTGTTCGAGCGGCTCATGGGCAAGGACCCGAAGGCGCGGTTCACGTTCATTCAGGAACGGGCGTCCTATGCGGAGCTGGATATATAGCAACCAATGCAAAAGGCAAATTGCAAAATTGGTATGGCCTTTATGC
>MHDY01000004.1 GCA_001803705.1 Nitrospirae bacterium GWC2_56_14
ATCCCATGGCCAGGTTATTAAGCAGTTCAGCGCTGTCCGGCTTACGTCGTAGCGCCTCCTGCCAGAGTCTTATGGCTTGGTCGTAGTCTTCAAGTTTATAATAAGAAATCCCCATCTCGATAAGGAGGTATCCTAACAGTACGCTCCCGTCAGGTTTCATGGCCAGGGTTTTTCTGAACTCACGCAGGGCGGCAGCGTGCTGCTCTGCTTCGGCCAGAGCGCAGCCATAGTTGTGGTGTGTTCGTTGTTTCCCCGGCGATTTTTCCGTGGCATCGGCCCAGAAGCTGACATTGTCGCGAAAAACACTGTTCCGCGTCACCGTCGTTGCAGCCAGGATCAGAACCAGAAAAGCGGAGAACAGGAGAAGCCTGTATGTTCGGACTTTTTTCGGCACCATAGATAGATATAAAAGGATGTCCTCTGCGACGGTTGGGTCAGAGCATGGCGGACAACTCCGCCGAAGAAGCCTATTTCTGCTTTTTTTCCTGGAGTCGATCCAGAAGCTCTTCCACCCGCTTGCGGGCGGCAGGGCTCTTGTCAGCCATGGCGTAGGCGTTCGCATATTTGTAGGCTGCTCCGTAGTCTCCCTGCCGCTCAAAAGCCAGCGCCAGGTTCATATACGGTGCTGCAAATTGCGGTGCCTTCTCGATCGCTGCTTTGAACAATGGAATTCCCTTGTCAATTGCGCCCTGGGACACGTAAATCTGGCCCAGCGTGTTCATGGCGAGCACCATTGACGGGTCCGCGGCAAGCGCCGACTCAGCCTGTGCAGCGGCTTCTTCAAATCGTTCCTGCTTCAGCAATACGACTGCCAGGTTATTCAGGATCATCGGGCTGGACGGAAGATAACGCAAACCGATCCGATACGCAGCAGCCGCTTCGTCATAACGTCCGGCCGCGAAGTACAGATTCCCCATCTCCTGATAAACATCCTGCATTCCAATGCTGTCGTCCCGGGGGATAGAGAGAACGGTTCGGAACTCCTGCAGCGCCTGCTCATGAAGCCCCGCTGCCTTAAGCGCCAGACCGAGGTTCAAGTGGGGCCGCTGCATATGCGGAGAGGCCGCAGCCGTTGCCGTCCAAAGCCTGAGCGGCGTCTGGTAGACGCTGTTCCGCAGGTATGAAGCCACCGCACAACTAATGATGACCGCACAGGCCAAATACGTCACGAGACTATTTTTGAAAGCGGTTTTCATCATGAGAAATAGTATGAGGTCACGACGTGATGCGTCAGGCAGGGTCAGAGCTCTTCCATGGCAGCGATGCCGGTCCCGGGGTAGTAGTGTCCGAGAATGGATCGGTAACTGAATTTATGTTGCGCCATTTCTTCGGCGCCCCACTGACACAACCCCACACCGTGCCCCATGCCCCTGCCGGAAAATACCAGCTCCCCGCCCGTCTGCGACAACTCCAGTTCGAAGAACACGCTGGGGATCAGGGCATTCCCGACAGCGGCGCGAAGCACTTCCGCAGGGACCACCGTGGTGCCGCCGTTATGCCTGATGGCCACGTCCCTCACCCTGCCGGCAGGAGTGATCGCACCCTGGGCCGCAGCGGTGATCTGCATCACGGGATAGCCGTGTCTGCGAAGCGCATGGGCGACAGTGTCAACACTGAACCGCCGCTCCCATTGGCCGTATTTTGATATGTTCTGGCAGTCACAGTCGACGCCTTGGAGGTAGGGCTCCTTGATATCCCATACGGTTGAAGCATCTTCCGTATGTCCGCCGCAGCTTGAATGGTAAAAAGCAGGTATCAGTTCCCCTTCGTACACCAGGACCTGCCCCGCAGTCTCGTGCACTGCCTGGGAAGTGGATGGTCGCTCCCCGCTCCTGCCGTTGTACATCTGACTGTTCTCGGTGGCAAGCACGTGGTAGGGCCTGCCTTCAGCCATCCGCTTTTGATAGAGTGCATAGGTCCGCGAAGCCACAGCCTGGGCTTTCAGCGTCTCCGCGTGCCAGTCATGGGGGATCTCGGATGCAACCACCCCCAGCAAATAAAGCTCAATATCCAGCTCATTGACCGCCAGGAGAAGGCCGTTCTTTTTTTTTCGCAACTCCACCCATCCCCGGAAGCTTTTTTTGTTCACCCGGATGAAATCGCCTGCAGACCGCACCCGAAGCGGCCGGGAACCGACCGATGCTGCGCCTACGGTCAACGTCCGCTCTCCCTGTAAGGAGTTCCGCCCTTCCACAACGAATCCGGTTGGGGACGAGAGCACGATGTTCCTCTGGTTGTCGGCAATGGCCACGCGGATGTTCTCCGAGCTGAGCGCTTGCTCCGGCATCAGGGACAGAACCACAGCAATGGAGAGGGAGAGGAATAAATATTTTTTAAGCATGCCGGCGTCGTTCGTTAGGCATACAGGTAGATGTACGCCTATCTTCAAGGTGATTCACGAGGGGGCGGGTTTAAAACCCGCCCCTACTCACTAATTTCTGCTTTCCGAAAGCGGTCCCGTTCACTGTAAATACAGCCGCAGTATTGCTGCCGGTAGAGCCCCATGGCCTTTGATTCCACGATACCCTCCCGCCAACCGCGCCGGAAGTCCTCGTAATAGAACTCGATCCCGTGCTCTGCCGCCATTTCCCTCGCGATGCCCGTGATCAGGTCATGTTTCTGATATTTGCTGTACAGCAGCGACGTGGTCATTGCCGGGAATCCCCGGTCCCGTGCTGCTGCGCCGGCTGCATCGAGCCTCATACGGTAACACTGCTCGCACCGCCCCGTTCCCTTGCCGGAAGCCCGGACGAGAAACTCATCGAGATCATAGCCATCCCGGTATATCACCTCGAGCCCGGCCCGACCGGCGAATTCCTTCACCGTATCGAGCCGTTTTTTGTACTCAACATAGGGATGGATGTTCGGATTATAAAAAAAACCGACAGGATCGAGCCCCTCCTCCTTCATCCGGTAATAGGGGTACAGAGAACAGGGAGCGCAGCATATATGTAAAAAAATCTTCATGTCGGATTCCTCGAAAAAAGAAAGACCCGTGAACGTGTTTACTTCACATTGCGGGTCAGTGCAGAAACGCGTTTACAGGCTTGCTCCTGCTGTTCGCGGTACGTTGACGGTGCGGTCTTGCAGAACCGGTCATAGTAATAGACGGCCCGATTCAGGATCCCTACATTTTCGAAGTTAACGCCGAGGTTGTAGTATGCCTCGACGTTATTGCGGTCCAGGGCCACGGCCCGCTCATACGCTTCGATCGCCTTGAAATGCTTCCCGACCAGCACATAGCAGTTGCCGAGATTATTATGGACCCGTGATTTCAGGGGCGACTTTGATGCCGCATCCTCCCAGAGGGACAAGAGCGTATGCCATACCCGGTTCCGCTGATACGAGGCGCCGGCAAGGAGCACGAGGACCAGGGTGAGCACGGCCACGCGCAAGCCCTGCCGGGCGGTCCCTGCTTCGATCATATGAGGATATCCCAGTCCGTATTTTCCAGTATGCGCTTCCGCACATTCTCCTTGACCCAGCTATCGTAAAAATCAACGGGGTTGTAATCGTCCGAAAGAATGATGGCGGCCGTCTGCGCAGGAAGATCGAATTTCAGACCGAGCAGCCGGTCCACACCCTCCCGGGCAAAGACGTCGACGGCGAACGTCCTGGTAAGTGCGGCATTGAACGGCACCGGCGGATACCCGTAGGCGACCAGCGCGATATTGCCCCAGGACCCCTCGGTGGGGGAAAAGGTGGGGTACAGCTCCACGGTCATGAACACCGTCCGGAGCGTCTTGACGATCGAGGCAGTGATGAAATTATTTTCCTTGAGGCTGCCGACCACGTTGACGGCGAGCACTCCCTTCGGGGTCATGCGCTGCTTGATGAGCTGCAGCGCTTCCCTGCTCAGGACATGGCCGGGGGTCGTGTCGCCATTGAAGACATCAAGGATGACATAATCGTATTGTTTGTCCGCATGGATCAGGTAATAGCGGGCGTCGGAAACGATGATGTCCCCCGAAAGCTGAAATCCGAAGTAGTCCCGGGCGATCTTCACCACCTCGGGATCGATGTCAACGACGTCGGTCCTGATGCCCCGCGCTTCATACCATTGCGGCACAACGCCCGCGCCGAGGCCTATGACAAGGCAGTTCTTGCCTCCCGGGTGGATACCATAGGGAAGAAACTCCATGAAATACGAATACTCATAGATGGACTGGTTGTTCGCCATATTGATGCCGCCCTGGATTAGCCCGTCGATGATAAGCTCCCGCGTGTGGTTCGAACCATAGGAGTAGTCCACGACCTTCAGATTTCCGTAGAAGCTGTCCTTGCTGTAAACCCGCGTGGCAAGCGTGCCGTTCGCCATGGTCTTCACTGCCGGAGAACCGGTCTGCAGCAGGAACAGGGGGAGCGCGAGTATCAGGAGGGCACTCCACCGGCGCTGGAAAATCACAAAGTATATCAGGGCCAGGCAGATGAGCAGTATGCCCGCCACCTGAAATATCCGGTCAACACCCAGGTAGGCGATGAGCACAAAGCCGGTCACGATCGTACCGAGAAAGCTTCCCAGGGTCGAAAGGGCGTAGAAGAGGCCGACGGTCCTGCCGATGGTGCGCACCTCCCGCGCAGCGATCTTGACGATGTAGGGCGAGACGCAACCGAGCAGGAACAGAGAGGGACCGAACAGGAGAAGCGAACTGGCAAGGGCCCCCAGCCGGAGACCGAGAGGCTGGCACATCTTGAGGACCAGGCCTTTGGTGAGCGGTATCGCAAGCACCAGGAACCCGGCAACAAGAATGATCCCAAACAGGTAGTGTGGCGAATCCTTTTTATCGGCTGCAATGCCGCCTGCCGCGTACCCCGCAGCAAGGGCCACCAGCGTGACGGTGATCAAGGATGTCCAGACAAAGAGGCTGACCCCGAAAAAGGGCCCGAGGACGCGCGATCCGAGGACCTCGACGACCATCACCAGCGCGCCGCAGACCATGGCGGTCAGGATCAGATAGGAGACGAACAGGGTTGGTCGGGGATGCGGTTGATCTGACGTGTTCTTCATTTTGTTCCCTCTGGAGGAGATCGCTCGGGATCACTCTTACAGCAGCCGCTCCTGCGACGGCGATCGTTTCCTGCCGAAATACTCATATGCCAGTCTCGTCGCCTGCCTGCCGCGGGGGGTCCGGTCGAGAAACCCTTCCTGGATCAGGAACGGTTCATAGACATCTTCGAGCGTGTCCTTTTCCTCATTCAACGCCGCCGCCAGCGTCTCGAGCCCGACCGGGCCGCCGTCGAACTTATCGATGATCGTGAGCAGCAGCCGGCGGTCCATTTCGTCGAAACCCCGTTCATCGACCTCAAGCCGCTGCATGGCATTCTTCACCACCGTCATGGTCACGATGCCGTCGCCTTGCACCTGCGCGAAATCCCGCACCCTCCGCAGCAGCCGATTCGCTATGCGGGGCGTCCCGCGGGAACGGCCGGCGATGATCGCGGCAGCATCCCGCTCGATCCGTACCTGCAGGAGCGTTGCCGAGCGTTCCACGACGGTCCGTAGTTCATCGAGCGTGTAGAAGCTCAGCCGGTCGATCACGCCGAACCGGTCACGAAGCGGGGAGGTAAGCAGCCCGGTACGGGTTGTTGCTCCCACGAGGGTAAAATAGGGAAGATCGAGCTTTATGGAACGGGCTCCCGGGCCCTGCCCGATGATGATATCGAGCTGAAAATCCTCCATGGCCGGATACAGCACCTCTTCAACGACACGGTTGAGGCGGTGGATCTCATCGATAAAAAGAACATCGCCTTGCTGCAGATTGGTCAGGATGGCCGCCAGATCACCGGCGCGTTCCAGCACGGGGCCGGACGTGGATTTTATATTTACACCGAGTTCCTTGGCAATGATGTTCGCCAGAGTGGTCTTTCCCAGCCCTGGCGGGCCGCAGAACAGCACATGGTCAAGCGCTTCACCCCTGGCCTTGGCAGCGTCAATGAAAACCTGCAGGTTCTCCTTGATCCGGTCCTGCCCTACAAAATCGCTGAAACGGACGGGCCGCAGGCTCCGGTCGAGCTGAAAATCACCTTCATCCTGCGCTGGCTCAACAATTCGCTTCGTCACTCGTTACCTCGAAACTAAAAGAGGCAGCGGCAATGGTTCGTTGCCGGAGTTCTCTTGCTCACTGCTCAGTATCGCAGCGGATTTTTTTGAATAACCTTCAGTCTTCAGCCTCAACACCTGAATAGATACTACCTGCCTTATCTCTTCCTTAACGTTTGCAGCCCCTGCCGGATGAGGTTTTCCACGGAAAGGCCCGGATGAGTGCGCAAGACCGCCTGCACCGCATCCTCCGCAAGGTTCCGTTTATACCCCAGGTTCATCAGCGCCGACACGGCGTCGTCCACATCTAGGTCAGCCTGCTGCGGAAGCCCGGCCGATGCTGAAGCGGTGACCAGATGCTTGACCTTGTCCTTCAGTTCCAGGATCATTCGGGCGGCGGTCTTCTTGCCGATGCCGGGTATGGCATAGAGCTTTTGGTCATCCGACGACTGGATAGCGGCCACGATCTCATCCGTTGTTAAACTGGAAAGGATCGTAAGGGCTAGCTTGGGGCCGATGCCGGATACACCGAGCAGGATAAGGAAAAGGTCCTTTTCCGCCGGCTCCGAGAACCCGTAGAGGGCAAGCATGTCCTCACGCAGATGGGTATGAATATGAAGGCTTGCCGCAGCACCCTCGTCCGGCATGCGGTAAAAAGTGGAAAGCGGCACAAAGACCTGATACCCGACACCGGAGACGTCGATGATGATATAATCGGGAGCCTTGCGCGTGAGCCTGCCGGTGAGCGACGCGATCATATCAGCCCGCCTGGGGCTTGCGAACGGCGGCGCCCCGCGGACCAACACCCCTGCCGGGCTGACGGAGGGATGAAGGATTCTTGAGTATTTCCCTGAGACGCGAAGAATGAATATGACAGATAGCGGCGGCCAGGGCATCGGCGGCATCGACCGGATGCGGGACCTTCGGCAGGCAGAGCAGCGTTTTCACCATGAGCTGCACCTGCTTTTTTTCAGCTTTCCCGGTGCCGACAACGGCTTGTTTGACCTCCGTCGGGGCATACTCGAACACCGGCAGACCCGCATTCATTGCCGCAAGGATGGCCACGCCACGGGCATGGCCGAGCTTGAGCGCCGACTGCATGTTCTTGGAAACAAAGAGGTCCTCCACCACAACGCAATTCGGCCGGTACTTTTCGATGATCTTCTCAAGTTCTTCATATATTTTTTTTAACCGCTTCGGGAGCGGCTGCTTTGCCGAGGGGCTGATGCCTCCCGACGCTACATGGAACAGCCGATGGTCCTCTTCGGCAACGATCCCGTAACCGCTCGTCAACGTCCCCGGATCGATCCCCAGAACTCTCATACATCCTCCAAAGCAGAACGAAACCTCAGAATACAGAAGTCAACGTGAATCAAAAACTGTTATCTGTCCCCTGCGTTCTGCCCTCTGCCGCCTGCCGCCACTTATTCCGCATTCAGGATCTCGTCAGGGATATCGAAGTTCGCATACACGTTCTGGACGTCATCATTGTCTTCGAGCGTATCAACAAGCCGCAGCATCTGATGCGCCTCTTTGCCGTCGAGCTTTACGTAGGTCTGCGGGATCATGGTGATCTCCGAGAGATCCAGGGGCACGGCTGCGTCTTCCAGCGCCTTTTTCACTTTTTCGAAGTCGCTGAGCGCCGTGGTGATGACGAAGTTCCCGTCCTCGGCCTGCATGTCCTCGGCGCCGGCATCCAGCGCCAGCGTCATCAGCTGGTCCTCGTTGGCTTTGGCGCCGTTGACCACCAGATATCCTTTTTTATGGAACATCCAGGAAACGCAGCCCGCTTCCCCCATATTCCCGCCGGCCTTGCTGAAAATATTCCGGATCTCGGAAACGGTCCTGTTCCGGTTGTCCGTCAGGGCCTCGATAATGACCGCGACCCCGCCCGGTCCGTATCCTTCGTAGGTTATTTCCTCGTAGGATACCCCCGGCAGCTCGCCCGTACCCTTCTGGATGGCCCGCTTGATGTTCTCGGCAGGGAGGCTGACTGATTTCGCCTTGGCGACCGCGGTCCTGAGACGCGGGTTGCCGTCGGGGTCACCACCGCCCAGCCTGGCGGCAACGGTGATCTCTTTGCCGATCTTCGTGAATATCTTTCCTCGCTTTGCATCCGTAGCAGCTTTTTTATGCTTCGTTGTCGCCCACTTTGAATGACCTGACATGAAACCTCCCTCAAAATACAAATTCCAAATAGTAACCAATTTCAAAGCTCCAATTACCAAAACGTTTGAGACTTGATGCCTGGTTATTGGTGCTTATTTGTTATTTGATACTTGGTATTTAGTGTTTGCCGTTCCGCCTACTCGTGTTCCCCATCTTCCTTGAGCTTGGTAAAGATCATCCTGCCTGCCGCGGTCTGGAGCACGCTCGTAACAGCCACTTCCATATTTTTGTTGATGTACTTCCTGCCGTTCTCGACTACGATCATCGTACCGTCATCGAGGTAGGCGACTCCCTGGCCCGGCTCCTTGCCTTCCTTCAGGACAAAAACGCGCATGCTCTCGCCCGGCAGCGCCACGGGCTTTACGGCATTGGACAGGTCATTGATGTTCAGCACCTTGACGCCCTGAAGCTCCGCGACCTTGTTCAGGTTGAAATCGTTGGTGATCACTTTTGCACTGAGCTTTTTGGCAAGAGCGATAAGCTTGCTGTCCACCTCCCGGATCTTCGGAAAATCATCTTCAATGATCCGGACCTCCATGTGGCTCATTTTCTGGATCCGGTGCAGGATATCGAGACCGCGGCGGCCGCGGGCGCGTTTCAGCGAGTCCGAGGAATCCGCAATATGCTGGAGTTCATGCAGGATGAACTGCGGAATGATGATGATGCCGTCGAGAAACTCCGTCTCGCAGACGTCGGCGATCCGGCCGTCGATGATCACGCTGGTGTCCATGATCTTGATGTTTTCGTCCGCCCCGCCCTTAAAAAGCTTCTTGATGTTCGAGGGATTGAACCGTTCACCTTCCCGGACGCCGATGGTGATGCCCAGGTACCCGAAAAAACCGTTCATCAGCAGCAGGATAAAATCGCGTATGCTCCTATCGAGCGGAACCAGCCTGAGGGGAGCGGCGATAATGTTCGCAGCGGTCAGCCCCAGGATGAAGCCGAGGATCCCTCCGACAATGACCTTCAATGAAACCCGTCTGAACAAAAATTCCGTAAGAATGATAAGTACGGCAACCCCGAATCCTATCGCC
>MHDY01000005.1:0-12875 GCA_001803705.1 Nitrospirae bacterium GWC2_56_14
AAAGCTGAGCAACTATAGCATATTTATTTACGTCGGGAAAGTCCGACAGGCTCCTAGTCACTTCAGTTCGGCAAGCAGGACCTGCCCGTCTTTTAAATCCGGTGTGACAACGGTCGGTTCGGCCTTGAAGCCAGGCAGGCTGCTTACCTACTTCACGAACTGACCGACGCCGTCCTTTTTTCTATACACCGTCCCCTGGAACAGGGCGATCTGGGTTCCTTCGTCGTCGAACACGGGAATGAGATAGGTCGCGAGCTTGGGATTCAGCGAGACCTCTTCCGCAGTCGCGGTCAGGGTGCCGCTGCTCACTGCCTTGAAATAAGAGATGCTCACGTTGATAGCCATGGCAAGGGTGCCGTGTGAGTTGGATGCCGCGGAGAAAACGGCGTCTGCGAGCGCGAAGATGGCCCCGCCATGCACCGTGCCTGCGCTGTTCAGGTGATGGTCCTGGATCACCATGCTTGCCTTGGCCCTCCCGTTGCCATATTCGAGCATGTCCACGCCGAGATGTTTTGCAAAGCGATCGTTCTCCACAAACCTTTTTACATCATCCATGAGAAGTTCCTTTCCGAAGCCGAAGGACTAGTGCAAATCTATTGACAGGATAACAGGATTTTCAGGATGAACTGTTTTAATCGGATTGTATCCTGCCTGTGGTCTGTGACCATTATCCTGTCAAAGAGTTTTAATCCCCGTTCTGGTCCAAACCGCCGTCATTATAACAAAATCAGCGCAAAAGGCACAGGAATTCCTGTTTACAAAACAATGCATTCTGGTTTATAATGAGCTCCGTTTTACTGTAATCGCCTGTTTTTCGACATAAAACTCATTCATCGAGGAGCCTGCCATGCCCTGGAATGCCGAAGAAACCCTGTCGCGACCGGAATTGACGAAGCTGCAGAGCGAGCGTTTGCAGAGGGTCTGCGAGCGGGTCTATAGCCGCGTTCCCTTTTACCAGAAAAAGTTCGATGCAATGGGCGTCAAGCCGACCGACATCAAGAACGTCCAGGACATCGTCAAACTTCCCTTTACCAAAAAAGCGGACCTCCGGGACAATTACCCTTACGGCCTGTTTGCCGAACCGCTCGATGAGATCGTCCGCATCCACGCCTCGTCGGGCACCACGGGAAAGCCCACGGTCGTGGCCTACAACCGGAACGACATCAACCTCTGGGCCGAGGTCATGGCGCGCACCTTCACCTGCGCGGGAACAACGAAAAAAGACGTGGTCCAGAACGCCTATGGCTACGGCCTTTTCACCGGCGGCTTGGGAGCCCACTACGGGGCCGAGCGCGTGGGAGCTGCGGTCATCCCGATCTCGGGCGGCAATACACAGAAGCAGATCCTGCTGTTGCAGGACTTCGGCAGCACCGTGATCACCTGCACGCCATCCTTCGCCCTCTATATTTACGACGTTGCCTGCGAGATGAAGATCAGCCTCGACACGATCAAGCTGCGCGTCGGCCTCTTCGGCGCCGAACCCTGGACCGAGGAGATGCGGCACGAGATCGAGGAGCGGCTCAGGATCAAGGCCATCGACATCTACGGCCTGTCCGAGATCATCGGCCCGGGCGTATCATCGGAATGCGTCGAGGCCCAGAGCGGCCTCCATGTGAACGAAGACCACTTCTATCCCGAGATCATCAATCCCGAAACCGGAGAACAGCTGCCCTATGGCCAGGAAGGCGAGCTCGTGATCACGAGCATGTCGCGCGAGGCCATGCCGCTGATCCGCTACCGCACGGGCGACATCACCAGCCTGAACCCGGAGAAATGCGTCTGCGGCCGGACCCTGGTCCGGATGCGTCGCGTGCGCGGCCGGGCCGACGATATGCTGATCATCCGCGGCGTGAACGTGTTCCCGTCGCAGGTCGAGTCGGTGCTGCTGCGTTCCGAAGAGGTGGCGCCGCACTACATTATCGAAGTGAACCGCAAGGGCCGCATGGACGAGATGAACGTGCTCGTTGAAGTGACGCCCAAGTTCATGGAGAAGATGGCCAGCAAGGTGCTTTCCACGGACCTCAAGGACTTTGTGCAGGAAGAGGAAGAGCTGGTCCACCTGAAGCGCGAGATCCAGAAGAACGTGAAGGACATTATCGGCGTGAATACCGATATCACGCTTCGTCCGCCGAACACGATCCAGCGGAGCGAAGGCAAGGCCAAGCGGGTCATCGATAATAGACCTAAGTAAGGGTTCAGGGGCCGGGGGCCAGGGTTCAGTAGCAGAGAAAATCAAGAACGGAAAAGCTTTCTCTCGCAAAGGCGCAAAGCTCGCAAAGGAAATCAACGGCTTACGCCTTGGGTTTAACCAGAAGACTTGTCCTGTTTTTCTTGGCGTACTTTGCGAGCTCAGCGTGGCCCTCTTCTTGGCCATTGCGAGAGACAGACTTTAACGGTTTAGAGTTCTTTAGTATTTTCTCGCAGAGAAAACCAGGAGCAAAAAGCTTTATCTCGCAAAGCCCGCAAAGGCCGCAAAGAAGGTCCAAGTCTTAAGCTTTGGCTTTAAGGCAAAAGACCAGCCCTGCTTTTCTTGGCGCACTTTGCGAGCTTTGCGAGAGACCGACTTTAGAGGTGTAATTTTGACCAAAGCAATACTGTCCGGCAACGAAGCGATAGCGCGGGGGTTCATCGAAGCAGGCGGCAAGCTGGCCGCGGCCTACCCGGGCACGCCGAGCACCGAGGTGCTCGAGACGCTGTCCCATGAAAAAGGCATCCATGCCGAGTGGTCGGTGAATGAGAAGGTGGCCTTAGAAGTCGCCATCGGCGGCGCGCTCTCGGGCGTGCGCTCGCTGGCCTGCATGAAGCATGTGGGCGTGAACGTTGCCGCCGATCCGCTCATGACCGCATCCTACACCGGCATCAACGCCGGCCTGGTATTGATGGCGGCCGACGATCCCGGCATGTTCAGCTCCCAGAACGAACAGGACACGCGCCACTATGCCCGGCTCGGCAAGCTCCCCTGCATCGAGCCGTCCGATTCGGCAGAAGCTTTGCAGTACGTCAAGGCGGCGTTTGAAATGAGCGAGGCCTTTGACACGCCGGTCATCCTGCGCACCACGACCAGGATCTCCCACTGCAAAAGCGTGGTGGAGACCGGAACGGTCGAGTCGCCCGCGGGCCGCGGTCTGGTAAAGGATTTTGCCAAGTACGTGATGCTGCCGAACAATGCAAAAAAGCGCCACGTCTTTGTGGAAGACCGTCTGATGCGTCTCAAAGAGTGGGCAGAAACCTCACGGCTCAATCGGATCATCGACGGCGACAAGGAGATTGGTTTCATCACCTCCGGCATCTCCTTCCAGTATGTTCGCGAAGCCTTCCCCAAGGCTACGGTGCTGAAGCTCGGCACGACCTTCCCGCTTCCTGAAAAACTGATCAAAAAATTCGCTTCATCGGTGACCAAGCTTGCGGTCGTGGAAGAGCTCGATCCGTTCATCGAGGACCAGATCAAGGCCATGGGCATCACGGTCCATCTGGGCAAGAATGTGCTGCCGCTCTGGGGTGAGTTCAGCCAGCGCCTGGTGCGCGAGAGGATCTCAGGAAGCACGCTTCCCATGAAGGAGGTGGTCAGCGGTCTCATCATGCGGCCGCCGACCTTCTGTCCGGGCTGTTCTCATCGCGGTCTGTATACCGTGCTTGCCAAGCTCAAGCTCCATGTGTCCGGCGACATCGGCTGCTATACGCTGGGGGCGCTGCCGCCGTTTTCCGCCATGCATTCCTGCATCTGCATGGGCGCCAGCATCTCGGCAGCTCACGGCATGGCACAAGGCCTTGCCTTGCAGGGCACGCAGCAGCAGAAGCCCGTGGCCGTCATCGGCGACTCGACCTTCCTCCATTCCGGCATCACCGGCCTTATTAACATGGTATACAACGGCGGCGACGCCATCGTCATCATCATGAACAACGACACCACGGGCATGACCGGCGGACAGGAACATGCCGGCACGGGCCGTCCCGCCGGAGGGGTCGAAGCGCCGCGCCTCGACATCGCCAAGCTCTGCCAGGCCATCGGCGCGAAGCGGGTGCGCGAGATCGACGCTTACAAGATCAAGGACCTCGAAAAGATCATGAAGGAAGAGCTTGCCGAGAAGGGGCCGACGGTGCTCATCTCGAACCAGCCCTGCGTGCTTCGGTACCGCGTCTCGAAGAAGGCCTACAGCGTCGAACGTGAGTCGTGCAAAGGCTGCAAGCTCTGTCTCAAGGCGGGCTGTATCGCGCTGTCCTTTACGCCCGAAGGGAAGACCGGGTATGTGGAGATCGATCCGCTGTTGTGCAACGGCTGCGGGGTGTGTGAACAGCTTTGTACGACGGGATGCATGAAGCAGGGGGATGCGTGAATGCGTGGATGCGTCTAAGCGTAAAAGCGTGGAAGCGTTTATGCGTAGATGCGGGCGGCTGTCACGGATGTTCCGCTTAAACGCATTTACTCATATTCGCATCAACTCATATACGCTTAGACGCATTCACGCATTAACGCCTTAAAGGAGTTCATTGGTGAACGTTTTTAATATTCTGATCAGCGGCGTGGGCGGACAGGGCGTGCTTTTGACGAGCAAGGTCATTGCCGAGGCGGCGCTCCTTGCCGGGCTCGACGTCAAGCAGAGCGAGGTGCACGGCATGGCGCAGCGCGGCGGCAGCGTGCTGTCGCAGGTGCGCTTCGGCGACAAGGTGTTCTCGCCGATCATCACGGAAGGCGAGGCCGATCTGCTGATTGGGTTCGAGCCGCTCGAAACCGCCCGCTATCTCCACTTTCTGAAGGATGACGGCGTCGTCATCTACAACACCCGCCCCATCGGCACCATCGGCGTTTCCATCGCAGCGGAAAAATATCCCTCCGGCGTCAATGACGTTATCAAGGACCGTGCAAAGACCGTCCTGCCCTTTGACGGCACGCAGCTTGCGGTGGCGGCAGGCGACAAGCGGACGCTCAACCTCGTGCTGCTCGGAGCGGCGCTGTCGCACCTCCCGCTCAAGGAAGCGTTCGTGCTCGATGCGATCGTAAACACCGTGCCCAAGAAGGTCCTCGAGATCAATCAAAAGGCATTTGCCGCAGGCAGGGCGCAGGGGAAGTAATTCATTTCCGCCTGATGATAGTGAAGGCACATGGCAGATAAACCGGAAAAAAGATCGCCTGCCGTCGGCTCGCCCGAAGAAACTGCAAGGCGGGAAAAACGATACAACGTTCCTGATGCCTGTCAGCAGTATATCAAGCTGCGGGTAAAGCGCGGCGACGAATTCGTGCCCGCCATTCTCGGCAACTTCAGCCGCAACGGCATTCTGTTCGAGTCTCCCGTGCCGTTCAGTCAGGGAGAGCATACCGCGTGTACCATATCGATCTCCCTGGTGCTGTCTCATGAAATATCATTCGATATCGAGGTCAGGTACTGCTACGCTGATCAGGTCTCCCATATTACGGGGGCTTCCATTGATACCATTTCAGATGAGATCTGGTTTGATGCCTTTGTGGAAGTGTACGATCTTATCGTGCTGCGCCAAGGCTCCGTATAACAACCACCATCACCAAGCTATGTACTTCCTGAAGTTTATAAAGTAACAAACCGTATTTGTTAGTACCTTCCCTTAAATCCATTCTCGTTGACATCATTATAAATCCGGCTTATATTCGTGCATAAGACTTTGAGTTGTTTGGCACGTTCATTGCTAAAGTCAATAAGTCCGAAAATCCGTTCTTTACGATTTAGCTTCTAACTAGACAACAATGGTTAGATTTAAGGGTGGACGAGATGAAATTTATAGAATATCGTGGACCATTTCGACTTCTTATCCCTCACTATGATGAGCTTGTGCTATTTACTATGAGTTTAACCTGCCTTCTTCTTCTAGTCACCGGCGTACTATCGCATATGCCAGAAATTGCAACATCTTCAAGGCAATTTGATCCTGGAATATTTATTCCTTTCATTTTTATAGCAATCTTCATGGCTGGCTTAATATTGTCCTTATACCATGCATTCGTTGATCGCCCTAAAACCGAGATTCAAAAATCGTTTATGCTGTTTTTTGCCGTCTTAATAAACGTCTTCAGTGGGTTCATGGGTAGTGGATACAGCCTTACTACAGCCAATGGTTGGTTTATAGTTTTTCCAATCATCAATATGATCAATAGCATGATTCTTCTATTTATGTGGCGGTATGGACACTTCGACGAATCAAGTATTAGCGACCAACAGGCGTCAAAAGGTCAGGTCATGCTTGCAGGGACGATGGTTTTAATACTGTTTTATTTATGTCATGTTGTTTACGAATTCATATGGATACAAACGCTATCTGTTTGTCTTGTTTATTCAATAAACTTTATAAGACTAATCGAATCATTGATTTTTAGACCTGTACCTGTTTCTAAATGATTGCATTGATGATTCTAACCCTTCGGCTAGAGAGTCGCGAAAACCGCGCCCCTCAGCCGAGCCGTTGACCTCATAAAACTATGCAATTCCTAACCCCAAAAGAATCAGCTCAATGGTGTTTACAGCATGGCTATCCCGTTACGGAAGACTATGCAGAACCAGACTTGAACGTTGATAACTTTATCGCGGGCCGGTTTCCGATTCCGAGTGATGCCGGGAAGAGAATTGCGCTTTGTCGCATGTTGATAGAATCGGTTTGGTCACAAGAGCCGCAATGTTTATTATGGACAACCCAGTGGAGTGTTTGGCCTTCAGGAGAGCATTTCCCGCTTGCTCAAAACGTAAGACATTCATTTGGCGAAGATCGTCCCCTTGCTGATGCCCCTGGGCATATCTTTCATTTTGGGGAAATTGAAAACGCATTAACCTTCCTGGTCCTGTCTTGTCTTTTTCTGTGGGATACATCCTTGATGGTATCAGGCGGCACAACAGCCATAAGCCTTTCACACGATGAATATGGCGTTGTATTCAGCAAACAGCCGACAAAGATCGATGAGTTTCGTCGACGCTTTGCGCAATTTGATATCGCTTTTGAGAAAGTATCTTAACCGCGCCGTCGAGGATAGCAGAGGATAGCATCTGAAGCTTAAGCTCCCGCAGTAGGTGCACTTGTTCTTCTTTCGGAAGGGACGAACGAATATGACTATTCCCACAGCACGCTCGGCGGCGACGCGCTCTTTATGGTGGCCTGTAATCGTATGTTTGGTCGTTATCACGGCTAGCTGTAAACCCTATCGAGCCCATCTGGAGGAACACCAGCGGGGAACTTCCACGATGCTGGTCCGTTCTATGGAATACGATGACAAGGGCCTTCCTGTTCCTGGCCTACGGCTTGGCAAACGCCCCTCTGCCCTGGGAGATCATTTCACCCTCGTCCGGTTGAAAGGGAACGAACCCGCAATTAGTTATGATATTGCTGTCACCAAACAAAAACCGGATTTGGTCAAGCCGTTGGATGCGGTCTATAAGTGGACAGGCAAGGGGTTCACGTTCGGCGTTGAGAGCCGGGATGAGATCCTGAAAAATGGGCCCGGGAAAGTGAGTGATCCGAAAGAATTTGCCGCCGTAGTAGTATGGATCATCGCAGGTCCTGTTCTTGGTGCAGCCGGAGGTTTTGTTATCGGGGCGGGAGACGCTATCAGACAAGGCGCGATGGAATTGAGCAAGGTTGCCATAAACGGAGAGCAGGTAATCACCTGTACGACCTATGAGTATGATGCTTCAGAGCGCTTAAGCTTTATGCGTATGCACACCCCCGATTTGAAGCAAGAACTGGTGAGGACCGAGTATTCATACGAGGGCAGCGGGACCGTGCCGACCAGAACGGTGATCAAAAGTTTGGTTGAAGGCAAGGAACGGGAAATAGAATAGACAGCTGGTCACGCAGGCGGCATCGGCCTGAGCGGGGTATGGCGTGAATAGTAATGCTGATTCATATGAGCGCGCTGAAAAGAGTGCTTCGTTCAAGCGCATTGTTTCATGGCTCACGGCACTTTTTGCTCTTGTACTTGTGGGCATCTACCTTTCACGCCCGCTCTACGATCCGGACTTCTACTGGCATCTGAAAACCGGGCAATGGATCTGGCAGAACATGGCGCTTCCTCACCTGGACCCCTTTGGAGTTCCGCCATTACCACCACCCTCACCGCGCACGGAATTCATTCTCACCTCATACTGGCTTCTCCAGTTGATCTTGTATGCCTTCTATTCCCTCAGCGGAATGTGGGGAATAATTCTCTTTAGATGGATCATTGCAGGTTTTTTCCTTCTCGTCTGCATCAGATGGACGAATGTGCGTCTCAACAGCGTCAGGGCGGTGATGGTGCTGGGGACGGTCCTTCTCCTTGAATACTATTTTATCGAGCGCCCGCAGTTCATTTCCTTTGTCAGCTTTGGAATTCTGCTTGTGATCCTTTTCCGTTTTCTCGAACAACGTGCAACCAGATCGTTATGGAGTACCCTGGTCCCCCTTTCGCTCTTGATGATTCTCTGGTCAAATATGCATGGGGGCTTTCTGATCGGCCAGTCGATCCTGATCTACTGCGTTATTGCAGAGGGGATGAAATTCTTCCACGGCTCGCTTGCACCGATGCCCCTGCGCGATTACCGGATCTTATTTATCTCTTCAGTAACGGCCCTTGGCGCATCGTTTGTCAATCCGAATGCCCTTAATTTGATCAAATATTTACCTATCATTTTCGACAGCAGCTACTATGTGAATACCAATAACCTTGAAGAATTCTCCTTATTGGCATATTTCAGAGAAACGACGGACTATGCTGTCTTTTTCTATGGCGCATCAATAGCGTTAACATTTGCCGCCTTGGTGTTGTCCGAACACCGGAAAAACATTACCTGGGCAGGCATACTCGCCGGCACGGCATTTATGGGGTGTCAGCATATGCGACTGATGCCGTTTTTCCTGGTTTCGGCAATGCTCTTTCTGACAAAGTTTGTAGAAACTGAAAATTTTGCCGTAAAAGGCAGGCTTATTCTCTATTCGATGCTTGCAGTCACAACTGTTTATTGTGTAAGGGACGAGTTTCCGCGTATTTTTGAGGCGACCAGATCCGGCCTGGTCCCGGTTCAGCAATTTCCGGTAAAAGCGGCAGATTTCATTGCAAGCAACAATATTAACGGAAATATCTATACGAACATGCTCTGGGGCGGTTATATGATCTGGAGAGCGGGGCCGGAGAATAAGATCTTTTATGACGGCCGCTCACTCAGTATCCAGCGCGCACAGGAATACGATCAGAGCAGAATAATTGCATTGAATCAACGTTCATACTGGAAGGGACTCTTTGATGAGTATAATATCCGAGTGGCAGTCTTACCAATTTATGAAGTCGATGGCACGCCAGATTTGTTAACTCAATCGATTTATTCTGATAAAGAGTGGACATTGGTTTTTGCCGATGAACGTGATGCGGTTTTTGTACGTGAAGTATACGCGGAGCAGCCATCGAGCTTATCTCACAAAAACTGAGCAGTCAGTGTTCCTTGACACCGACCTTGTTCTCAGAATGTTTTCCTGAAGCTTACAAAATAACAACCCGTATTTGTTAGTACCTGCTCTTAAATCCATTTCTGAGGTAATCGGATATAAAACGTTGTAAAGGACTGTTGAAGAGTAGAGCCGTACAGATTACTATTTCGGATTGAGCAGGGCATGACCTGGGCAATAAAGGGCGCGGAAAATAACTCTGTGCCCCTTTTTTACCACCACCCAGAAACGAATAATCCACTTGACACTAGTAACGCCTTGCGTTACTATTACCATATGATAAAAAGCTTTCATGGTAAAGATACCGAAAAGCTGTTCAATAGGCAATTTGCATCGAAATTCCCGTCGGAAATACGCCGAATCGCATTAAAAAAACTGATGCATCTGGAGGCTGCGGATCGCCTCGAAGATTTGAGAGTACCACCCGGCAATCGGCTGGAAAAACTATCCGGCAATCGTCATGCGCAACATAGCATACGGATCAACGATCAATGGAGAATATGTTTTCGATGGCATCAAGGAGATGCCTATGATGTTGAAATAACCGACTACCACTAGGAGATAATTATGAGAGCGAAAAAAATGCCCCCAATCCATCCGGGAGAAATTCTTCTGGAAGACTTTCTGGAGCCTATGGGAATCAGTCAGTACAAACTTTCCAAGGATATCAGCGTACCACCCCGCCGTATCAATGAAATTGTTCAGGGTAAACGTTCAGTTTCCGCCGATACCGCGTTGAGGCTCTCCCGCTATTTTGGCCTTTCAGAGCGGTACTGGCTCAACCTTCAGTCGCGCTATGATCTTGAAGTAGAAAAAGACAAATTGGATGCACGTCTTGCGAAAGAAGTGCGGGTTTTGACGCTGCAACACGCCTAAATCACGATGATTCCAACCAGCGGGTCGTGTGGGTCGCTGTGAATCGCGCGCCCTATATCCGCGTGTTCATGAGCAATTTACAACCTGAATATAATGATTGATTCGCCTGACTGAGATGCTTCGGACCCGAGCCGCGCAAAAAAACGCCGGCAGGAACCATCTCCTGCCGGCATGTACGTTTTGACCGTTCTCCGCTGCTCTCTCCCTACTGCTGACCACCCATACCTGACCGGGGCCCCCGCTGCCTGCCGGGACCGTTGCCGCCGCCCATGCCCATGGGCCGCTCGGGCCTGCAGGCTTTCAGCTCTTCGGCATTCTTTGCCGCCTCAACGCAGGCCTTTTGCGTGTCGAGCATTGTCCTGCGTTTCTCGATCATGGTAAGCATGTGGGTCTTCATTTCGCTGAAGTTCTCGGGTGTTATCTCTCTTCTCATCATCATCTGGTCATCGGGGCCAGGACCGCTTTGGGCCTGCTGTGCAAAGACGCTTGAAGAAAGGGCTGTCAGGAACAGCACGGCAACAACAAAACTGAACAGGGTTTTCATGGGTCGTTCCTCCTCTTGGGGATAGTAAGATGCATTACATAGAGTGAGACACCGGTACCGGGAAAAGGTTAAATGCGTTAATTCAGGTGGATAGACCGAAGGCCGAAGGCTGACGGTAGAGCGAAGTATGACGTTTGGTCGCCAAAGGTAAGGCCACTTGTTTACCCTTCAGCCTTATAACCTTCAACCTGAACGTCGGCTCTCTTACAAAAAACCGGGATGGGATTTATGGGTCTTTTTTCCGACAAACTCCATAAGCAGCCTCCTGGCTTCGGGAGCGATCTCGGTGAACGCCAGTCCATATTGATGGTTGTTTTCGCCGGCTGTCTGCGCAAGGGTCCTCACGATCTTGCCCGATGCCTGCACCTGCTTTGCATCAGGAAGAAAGAAGGAAAGCGACAGGCGCACGCCCTCGGCCAGGACTTTGTCGGTCTCGATAAGAATGCCGGTGGCGCTTATGTTCCTGGAACGGCAGAAGAAGCTGTCATCCTTGGAGCACCCCTCGATGCCCGCGCTGAGAAGCACGCGGTACGTGTCGCGGGATGCAATATCCAGGAGCTGCTGCGCTTTTACGATCAGGACGAGGGGATGCACCGGGTGCAGCAGCACCGCATTTGGCCTGCACCGCGAGCTTTTTTCGATGGCTGCGGGGTTATTCCCGCAGACCATGATAAGCGAGACCGACCGGAGGGCTTCCTCCTGCCGGATGACGGAACAGAACTGCTCGGTCGGCATACCGGGCATGTCGAGCTCCGTGATGATGAGGTTCACGTGCTCCGCCCGGTGAACCTTCAATAATTCGTCGTTCGTTTCTGCGGTGAAAATGGCAAAATCAGAACGGTTGAGGACGCTGTTCTCCTGCTTCAATGACGCATGGAGTTCCTGAGCAACGAGCACTTTTTTCATGGCGACCTCCTAGCACGGCCGAAACCAAAACATTTTCACCGCGAGGGCGCGAAGGTCGCGAGGAAATCTTGTAGCTCTTGTGCAAAAGCCAAGTTTTGTTTGTTGACGTCCTCGCGTCCCTTGCGCCTTAGCGGTAAATAGTCTTTCTTTAATGATGTCGCTCCCATCCGCCGTTACTCCAGCCGCAGCAGCGCAGCGGCGTTCTTATAGAACAGCTTTTCCTTCCGGCTGTCGGAAAGCTTCAGCGCTTCCGTCCGCTTCAGCATCTCCCGCTGGTCCGTCCAGGGGCTGTCGCTGCCGAAGAGCACCCGGTCCTCGTCAAAATGGTTGATGAGCCTGATAAACTCCTCGTCGCTTACCTCGTTCAGGGTCAGGGACGTCTCGGTATAAACGTTCGCGCAGCCGCTGAGACAGCCGATGCGCTCCCACTGCTTCCATCCCCCGACGTGGGTGCAGACGATGGTGAGGTCCTTGAACCAGTCGGCCACCTTTTTAACGCGCTCCACGTCGGCCTGGGTATTGCCGGGAAAGGCCATGTCAAACCCGCTGTGGAACATGACGAAGAGGCCGCAGCTGGCGACCAGTTCGTAAAACCCGTACATCCATTTGTCGTCGATAGTGAAATTCTGATACTGGGGATGGAGTTTGACGCCGCGGATCTTCTCGCGCTGCGCCTCGCCCAGCATGTCCTCGACCTCCTCGGGTGAGTTGGACGGGCTGAACGAGACGAGCGGGTAAATGCCGCTGCTCCCGATCTCCTTGCAATACTCCAGGATGGGGTACATCTGAGACGGCTTTGTCGCGATGTTCGCCACCAGGCTCGCGGAAATGTCCGCCCGCTTCATGGATTCCTGCAGGCCCTTCAGCGTCCCGTCGGTCTGGGGCCGGTACGTGCCCGAGTCGGCGGCCAGGGCGTCCATGGCCTGTTTGGCGATCTTGTCCGGGAAGATGTGGGTGTGGAAATCGATGACGTTCATAAAGCGCAACACCTCGTCGTATTCTGTCGTCGAGACAGGGGATAAAACCTTTGACACTGAAAAATCCGATAAAGGCTATGATTTGCACGGATACATCTTTAAGCCTTGCCTCTAAATCATAGCCTTATCAGTGTAATTCT
>MHDY01000005.1:12916-13105 GCA_001803705.1 Nitrospirae bacterium GWC2_56_14
TAGATTTTCCTGTTATCGATAACGCGCTTCGCTTTTCCCTCGAACCGCTCCAGCTTCTTCTTCTCCACGAGTTTCACCTCGACCGAGATCCCGAGCTCCGAGGCCAGCCGTTTCTTGATGGTCTCCTTGAGCGCGCTTTGCTTCTTCATTTCATCGAAGAACATCGATTCCGAGACCTCGACGTTGACC
>MHDY01000006.1:0-8226 GCA_001803705.1 Nitrospirae bacterium GWC2_56_14
GCGTTCTTTGAAAAGATCAATAAAGAGAAGAAGGTCACCATGATCATGGTGACCCACAGTTCGGAACTCGCGCTCCGCGCAGCGAGCAGGTTCAGGATGAAGCACGGTGCGCTGGAAAGACTGAACTAATAAATTTAACCGTAATGGTCAATAAAAAAAGCGGCCTCTTGAGGCCGCTTTTTTTATTTTTGCTAGATCTTAACAGGGATCAAGGGGAGCGTAGGGGTCTCATAAAAAGAACGGCGGTCTATGAAAGACCGCCGTTCTGATACTGATGGAAAAGAGGATCGTGAAGATTACTGCTTCTTCCCTGACTTGTCTCCAAAGAGATGATCATATTCAGCCGGATGATGGTGCTTCAGCTGGTCAATGGACATCTTCCCGGTAAGCCACATCCAGTTCATGGGGAACACCTCGGAACGCAGGTGCTCGTTGTAGAAGTGGAAGATCAGGATGAAGACGATCGCCAGCAGGGCTTCATCGCTGTGCATGGCAATGACCACGTCCCAGATCCACTGGATCGACCACATGGGAAAGAGCGTCGACACGGTCACCGGGAACGCCAGGAAGAACCCCGACGCGCCGATGATGAACATGCCCCAGTAGACGGCCCAGTAATCGAACTTCTGCATGTAGTTGAACTTGCCGAAGTAGGGCCGTTCTTTCCTGAGCCCGAAGAAGAACATGAAGTTGTGGAACGCATCAACAACGTCCTTGGGCATGGGTATGAGCGTGGGCCGCATGCCGCCTTTGCGATACTGATTTATAAGGTAAAACTGGTGGTAGATGAAATCGAGCAGCATGGTGATGCCTGCCACCCGGTGTATGAGCCCCGCCATCTTTGCGCCGCCCCAGAAGCTGATCCATGCGCTCGACGGGTCCTGATAGGCATACTTCAGCCCCCAGCCGGTGAAGGACAGGAGCAGGAAGGTCGTGAACATGATAACATGCTGCACCCTCGCTGAGAGATCGAACCTCTCTATCTCTGTGGGAATGGTTCTATTATTCATGTTTGTCTCCCTTCCTGAATAAGCGTTCGCGAATGTCCGCGAAAATATCCAGCAGAACATGGATGCAGATGAACGCAAACACGCTCATGGTGAGCACGATCAGAGCGAGCTCGGTCCAGTGGGCAATAGGATGCATCGGTTTGTGCGTGATGGCTGCTACGAATTTTTCAGTGGCGCCGGAGTGGCACTTTGCGCAGGTCGTGATCTTGTTCGCCGCGGAAACCGGCGAGGACGGGTCCTTGGCGCTCTTCACGTCATGCGAGCCATGGCAGCTCGCGCAGGAGGGCGCACCGGGGTGCCCGACCCTGAGCTTTCTGCCGTGAAAGCTTTCTTTGTAGCGCTCCATGACGTGCGTGCTGAATCCGTACTTCTCGCTCATGAACTTTTCTTCATGACACTTGCCGCAGGTTTCGACGACAGTAAAATGATTGACTGACGATTCCTTGCTGCTCTTTGACTGGATGTAATGCGGCGACCCGTGGCAATCCGTGCACACCGGTCCGTCTGCGGACTTCTTTACGATGACATTCTGTCCATGGACGCTCGCTTTGTACGTTTGGTAGGTATCGGAATGACAGTTCACGCAGGCGGCCTGCGCAACGGCGTTGGACCCGCTCTTCGCGGCAATGGCCGCGGCAAGGTCCGCTACGGTCTTGTCCGGCCTGGCATCCGACAACCCCTGATGCTGCGCGCCTTTCAGTGCCAGGTGGCACATGGTACAGTCATTCATCCCGCCGTGGACCGATTTGGAGAATCTTTCCTGATCTACTTTCACAGCGCCTTCCATGGACCCGTGACAACCCAGACAGGTCGCAGCATCAGCTGCCGCCTGTGCCGACGGGGCCAGAAGAAGGGTAAACAAGAACAACGATACTGCGTTCAACCAGTTCCTCATACGTTCTCCTTTCGAGTAATGTCGGATCTTAACTAACGAACGTGAAACATAACCTAATAAGGGCATTGCATTATCAGGCGCTGCCGGCGAGCGCACCACGGGCATCATGATAATGCAATTATCAGCGGTTATTATCTGCACGTATCATGCCAACGACAACCAATTGATATTACAATGAACAGCGCTGCATCGTCATTTGCATAAATGAGAATTAACCGAATTTCCGTTACAAACATGCGAAAACGATACTGCGTTCTATTCCGTGTAGAGGACGCGCACCAGGTACAGACCATGGGCCGGGGCCGTGCGGCCCGCAGTCCTGCGGTCACAGGACAGGAGCATCTGCTTTACGTCCCCGGGCTGGAACCGGCCGAGGCCCACCTCCACCAGGGTACCGGTGATATTGCGGACCATGTACTGGAGAAAAGAATCAGCCTCGAGACGGATCTCGATCATATCGGCGCTCTTCCTGATGATGACGGCTTTGAGCGTCCGGACCGGCGAGCTGGCACTGCATCCCGCCGCCCTGAAGGCCGAGAAATCATGCCGGCCGATAAGGTGCTCCGCCGCGCTCCGCATGGCCCGCATGTTCAGCCGCAGGTTGACGTGCCATGCCGCATGACGATGCAGGGCTGACGGCGCGCGCCTGTTCAGGATGCGATAGGAGTATATTTTCCCGATCGCGCTGAACCGCGCGTGAAAATCCGGCGCTGCCTCCCCGGAAGAGAGCACCCGTATGTCTTCAGGCAATATATGGTTCAGTGCCGGAGCCCAGGCCGCAGGCGGGATCGGGCTGTCGGTCACCACGTTGCAGACATACGCCAGGGCGTGAACTCCCGCATCGGTCCTGCTGGAGCCATGAACCTTCACGGGTCCGTGCGCCAGGGTTGCGAAGGCTTTTTCCAGCGTTTCCTGGACCGTTGCCTGTCCGCTGCCGGCCTGCGTCTGCCACCCGTGATAATTCGTGCCTTCGTATTCAAGGGTCAGCTTGATATTCCTGGACACCCTTGTGTCGGACCGTCGGCCTGCTGAGCTTGTTTTACCGGTCATCGTGGCGATAGACTCACTCTCCAAGATAGGCCTTTTTAATGCCCGGGTCGTTCTCGAGAACGGCTGCCTGGCCCTGCAGAACGATCTTTCCCGTTTCCATAACGTAGGCGCGATGCGCCAGCCGGAGCGCTGCTTTTGCATTCTGCTCCACGAGAAGGACCGTGGTGCCCTGCTGATTAATTTCTTTGATGATCTTGAAAATCCTGCTGACGATAATGGGGGCAAGTCCCAGTGACGGCTCATCCAGCAGCAGCAGCTTCGGCCTTGCCATCAGCGCCCTGCCGATGGCCAGCATCTGCTGCTCTCCGCCTGACAGCGTGCCGCCAAGCTGACGCCGCCTCCCGGCAAGCGCGGGAAACATCTCAAAGCAGCGTTCCATATCACCGACCGTCTCCCGCTTGTTCCTGACGAAGGCGCCCATTTCAAGGTTCTCGGTCACCGTCATGCGCGAAAAGATGCGCCTGCCTTCCGGGACCTGGGACACGCCCATACGGACGATCTCGTGGGCAGGACGACCCGCGATGGGGACCCCGTTATACACAATGCTCCCCTGCCGCAGCAGTGAAATACCGGAGATCGACATGAGCGTCGTCGATTTGCCGGCCCCGTTCGCGCCGATAAGCGCCACGATCTCGCCCTGTTCCACGCGAAGGCTGACCCCCTTGAGCGCTTCGATCATGCCATAGGAGACGACGATGCCCGTCAGTTCAAGCATGCGCTCCCCCCTGATGAAATCCAGAGAGGCAAGCAGGCAACCACAGAGAATACCGAGAATAACTCTGCAAAGAACCTTTAATCTTTTTACCTTTGAGAATTTCTCCGTGAACTCTGTGGGTAATTTTTAGCAGTATGGTCGAATGAGAGAGGTTTCTGTCAGTCATGGCGGCCCTCCTCCTTGCCAAGGTAGGCCTCGATCACGGCAGGGTCTTCCTGAATGTCCCGGGGCAGCCCTTCTGCGATCTTTACCCCGTGGTCCAGGACCAGCACGCGGTCGGAGATGCCCATGACCACCTTCATGTCATGCTCGATCAGGATGATGGCCACACCGTTATCGCGGATCCTGCGGATAAGGGCCATGAGTTCCTGCGTTTCCTGCGGGTTCATGCCTGCAGCCGGCTCATCGAGCAGCAGCAGGTGCGGTTCGGTGCCGAGCGCCCTGGCAATCTCAAGCCGCCGCTGGTCCCCATAGGAGAGATTGGAGGCGCGGTCATCCCCCTTGGCCTCAAGTCCGACGAATTTCAGGATATCCATGGCGCGAAAGACCATGTCCCGTTCTTCCTTCCGCACCCGTTCCGGACGGAAGATCGCGCCGAAAACGCCTGCCCTGGTCCGGCAATGGCCCGCGACCATGACGTTCTCCCGGCAGGTCATATCGTTGAACAAGCGGATGTTCTGGAACGTGCGGGCGATGCCCAGCGCCGTAATAGCATGGGGCTGCCTTCCCGTGATGTCGTGGTCATGGAACAACACGGTCCCTGCCGTGGGCTGGTAGATGCCGGTGAGACAGTTGAAGAACGTGGTCTTGCCGGCTCCATTGGGGCCGATGATGCTCACGATCCTCTCCCGGTCGACCAACAGGTCGATGCCGTCGAGGGCCTTGAGCCCGCCGAAATACTTGGCCAGATTTTTCGTTTCCAGAAGATGCATGGAGTGCTGAATTCCTCGCGGGTTATTTTCTTACTTCTCACTTCTCACTTCTTACTTCTTCACCGCTCCCAGCAGGCCCTGCGGCCTGAAGATCATCATCAGCACCAGCGCCACACCAAAGGCCAGCATGCGGTAATCCTGAAAATCCCTGAACACCTCAGGAAGCGCGATCAGCAGGAACGCACCCAGAATGATGCCCGGGATGCTGCCCATGCCGCCCAGGACCACCATGCACAGGATCATGACCGACTCGAAAAAGGTGAAGCTCTCGGGCGAAACAAAGGCCATCTTGGCGGCGAAAAATACGCCCGTCAACCCCGCCCAGGCGGAACCGAGGACAAAGGCCAGGAGCTTGAGCCTGAAGGTATTGATGCCCATGGCCTCCGCAGCGACCTCATCCCCGCGGATCGCGATCCAGGCCCGGCCGATGCGCGAGAACATCAGCCGGTGCACGGCATATATGGTCACGGCAACGATAAGGACGATAAGATAGTAGAAATCGAACGTGGAAGAGAGAACATACCCGCCGATCATTGGCCGTCCGATCCGGGCGATGCCGTTCGGTCCGCCGGTCAGGGAGGACCAGTTGTTCAGGACAATGCGCGTGATCTCACCCAAACCCAGGGTAACAATGGCAAAATAATCACCGCGCAGCCTGAGGGTAACGAATCCAAGAAGCGTCGCTGCTGCGCCGGCGGTCAACGCGCCGACGAAAAGTCCCGGCCAGAAGGACAACCCGAATCGCGTCGAGAGGATCGCATAGGTATAGGCCCCGACGGCATAGAATGCCACATAGCCGAGGTTCAGGAGGCCTGCCTGTCCTACGATGATATTGAGACCGAGAGCAAGAACGATATACATGCCCGTGAGCGTAAGGATATCGCGGTAATAATCATTCAACAGAATAGGCAGGATAAGAAAGATAATGCTGATGATCGAGAGCGCCGCAGAGGACCTCAGATAAGGGGCAAGCGTTGACAGGAGACCGCGCAACCGGTCAATGCTTCCGTCTGCTGACTCGCGAAAGGCAACGACGGTCGCCGTTCTGTATACATGGAGCAGAAACACTGCTGCACAGGCAACAGCAAAGACCGACAACGCATTTCTGACACCGGTGAACGGAAATGCAAGCAGTCCTGCCGCAAGGGGGACCAGGATACTGCTGCGCATGTTCAATGAGTCCATTACCCTGTTCATAAGATTTTGGATTATTGCATAAATACCGCGCGATATCAAGAACCTTGATACACTGGAGCGTGTTTGGCCCCAAAGGCTGGAGAGCCCCAGGCTGTCATCATCTTGGTTTGCATCGTTTGAAGAACGCGCACCTCCCCTTTCAGAGGAAATCCTGATCTCCATTTGACATTCCCGACGCTCATGTTAAGATATGCACCAGAACATGAATAGAATCGTAAAAATATCAATTCTGGTCTTCTGGCTGGTAATGCTTGGACTGCTCATCGAGCGCACCTACCTCCGGCCGTCCACGGTCATCGCCCTCGATGTCATCAGTGAAGAAGGAGTCCGCACCGGCGACGACTGGTTCGGCATCTACCAGCAAGGCCGCAAGATCGGGTATGCCCATACCCGTACTCTGCGTGAAGCCGACACCTATCATCTTTTCGAAGAATCGGAGCTCGACATCCTTGCGCTCGGTTCGGTGCAGCGCGTTAAAACGGTCATCAACAGTTATGCCGCCAGGAACTTTCAGCTCAAATATTTCGACTTTACCCTGACGTCCGACCTGACCTCAATGACCGTCAAGGGCGCCGTGGTCGGCAAAAAGCTTTTGCTCGATATCACCAGCGGCGGCCAGACCAGAAACGAACGCATTCACCTTACCAGCCCTCCCTATCTCTCGCCGAACATCAAACCGGCGCTGGTGCTCCTCGGCCTCGAGCAGGGCAAGCGATTCACCTTCCCCCTGTTCAATCCGGCCACCATGAATACCGCGGAAGCAACGATCACGGTGGAGTCCCGGGAACGCATAAAAGTGGGCGACCAGGAGAAGACCGTCTACAAGCTCAAGGAATCCTTTCAGGGGATGGAGGCCTTCTCGTGGATCACCGATGAGGGGGAGACCCTCAAGGAAGAAAGCGCCTTAGGCTACGTGCTTTTGCGGGAGACCATGACAGAAGCTTTGAAACGGGATAAGCGGGGACCTGCCGTAGACATCATCGCGCTGACGATGATCCCGTCCGACCCCATCAAGGATTCAAGCGACGTGCGGCATCTCAAAGCGCGCCTCCGGGGCGCCCCGCTCAAGGGATTCCAGCTCCATAGCGATGGGCAGTCGCTTTCCGGCGAGGTGATCGAGGTAACGGTCCAGGACCCGGTTGCGTCATTCACGGTCCCCTACGCGGGAACGGACCTTCAGGAGTACCTGCTGCCGTCGGCATTGATCCAGAGCGATGATACCAGGATCAAAAGCACCGCAGCGCGCGTCCTCGGGGGACAGCGGGATTCCCGACAGGCTGCCAGGACCTTGAACGAGTGGGTATACACCACGCTGGAAAAAAAGCCGGTTGTCAGCATACCCAGCGCCCTGGAAATCCTGGAGCAGCGCGTCGGCGATTGCAACGAACACACCACGCTGTTCACGGCGCTGGCGCGCGCAGCCGGCATCCCCACACGCATGGCAGGCGGCATCGTCTACATGGACGAGGGGTTCTATTACCACGCCTGGCCTGAGGTCTGGCTCGGCCAGTGGACCGCGATCGATCCTACCTTCAACCAGTTTCCGGCTGATGCCACCCACATCAGGTTCGTCATCGGCAACCTCGATCAACAAACGGAGATCATGAGGCTCGTGGGAAAGCTGAAGGTGGATGTGCTGGAATATCAGTAATTCGCAGCTACTCAGGTGGATAGACTGAAGGTGGAAGGTTTTGAGGCGCACATCGCGGGCAATTGTCAAAAAACATAGAGAATTTGGCAGGCGGATTGGTAGAGTAAGTTTTCAGCCTTCAGTCTTCAGCCTGCATACCTAAAAAGGGACACAATGATCAAACTCGTCAACCTCACCAAAAACTACGGCAAGCTCATTGCCGTGAACAGCATCAACCTGGACATAGCGCAGGGCGAGGTCTTCGGTTTCCTCGGCCCCAACGGCGCCGGCAAGACCACGACCATCAAAATGATGGCGGGCCTGCTCCAGCCGAGCAGCGGCACAGCGCTCATCGGGGGATACGACGTGCAGCTGCAGCCGCTGAAAGCAAAATATATCACCGGGTTCATCCCCGACCGGCCGTATCTGTACGAAAAGCTCACGGCCACGGAATTCATGCATTTCACGGCAAAATTGTATGATATGAAGGCTCCGGCAACCCGGTCCCGGGAATTGCTCGGCGTTTTCAGTCTGACGGAATGGGCCGATGAGCTGGTGGAAAATTTCTCGCACGGCATGAAGCAGCGGCTGGTCATGGCCGCATCCCTCCTCCATAAGCCGAAGGTCCTGGTGGTGGACGAACCCATGGTCGGCCTGGACCCGCGCGGGGCACGGCTGGTCAAGGACATATTCAAGGACCTCGCCTCGAAAGGGGTCACGATCTTTATGTCGACGCACACGCTCGAGATCGTCGAGCAGATGTGCACCCGCGTAGCGATCATCAACAAGGGCGAGAT
>MHDY01000006.1:8238-8987 GCA_001803705.1 Nitrospirae bacterium GWC2_56_14
AAGCGTCGAGGAACTGGGCCGCCTGGCAAGCATGCCCGACAGCCATTTGGAACCCATCTTCCTCAAGTTGACCGGAGGAGATGAGGCGTTGTAACTGAGATTCAAAATTCAAGAAGGAATATTCAACATTTTTGAATCTTGAATCAGACCTTGGAGCTTTCCATGAATGCAGCAAAGTTCTTCCCTTTTTTGAAATGGTGGCCGTCGGTCAACAAACGAACGACGCGCGCCGACATCCTGGCAGGATTGACCGGCGCGGTCATTGTCCTTCCCCAGGGCGTGGCGTTTGCCCTCATTGCGGGACTGCCGCCGGAATACGGGCTCTACGCGGCGATCGTGCCACCGGTCATCGCAGCGCTGTTCGGATCATCCCGCCATCTCATATCCGGCCCGACAACGGCGATCTCCATCGTCATATTCACCACCATCAGCCCCCTGTCGGACCCGGGCAGCGCGGAATATATCCGCATGGTGCTCACACTCACGTTCCTGGCGGGCATTTTCCAATTGGTCCTGGGGCTCGCCCGGCTGGGCGCCCTGACCAATTTTGTCTCGCATTCCGTGGTGGTCGGTTTCACGTCGGGGGCTGCCCTGCTCATCGCAGCAAGCCAACTGAGCAATTTCCTCGGCCTCCCCGGCTCGAAACGCCATGCCTTTATCCACCTGGTGACGGATATTGCCGGTCTGCTGCCGAGAACAAACCCCTATGTGGTCGCCATAGCCCTCGTCACCCTGATCACCGCGCTTAT
>MHDY01000007.1:0-6916 GCA_001803705.1 Nitrospirae bacterium GWC2_56_14
GGACTGGAAGGAGAACTGGAACTGGGTGATGGTCATGGTGGGCCCCTGGATGTTCAAGGACATGGCGATATAGGAGGCCGCCGCATTATGGACCGAATTGGAGAAGGTGGTCGGTGATACCGCCGCATCCCCGTGGTCAAGGATATCATCAAGAAAATTGAACGTGGTCACATGGGGGCCGTAGGCCGTTGTCAGGATGATGCCGAGCTTTTTTTGCGCGATGTCCCTGATCCCGCTGTCGGCAAGCGCGTCGACCGCGGCAAGCACGGACATCTTGCTCAGCTTGTCCGAGCGCCGTATCTTCTTGAGCGCGCTCTTGTCGTGCACGGCATCGAGATCGACCAGGAATGCAGGGGATTTGCCTCCGGCGATGTGGGGCGCATCCGCATCACCTGGTTTTTGCCATCCGCTCCGCAGTGCCAGCTCCAGGCTTTCAACGCCCTGGCCCCGCGAACTTATACTGCCGATCCCGAGAATATTCATGGTCCCCATTCCTGTGCAAACACGTTGCGCATCACTGCCGTGGTTCGTACTCCCGATACAGCATTCTCAGGGACACGACATACTTAATTCCCCGGTAGACCAGCGGTGCAAGCTCTCTGATCGGGAACTTGATCTTGCTGAGCCTGAGAGGATTGGCCCGGAAGACGATCTCGTACAGGTCCGAGAAATGCTGATAAAATCTCCTGACCGGAAGCCTGGTCGGCAGGATCGTGTGCATGCAGTCATAATAGACATACGGGTCCTTGATGAAATCGTTCTTATGCTTCTGCCAGAGCTCGGTCCCCGGAGACGGCGAAAACACGGTAAACGTGATCTCCGCCGGGCAGAGGGCCTTGACCTCTTTTTTCAAGGCTTCGAATTCCTCTTCTCCGAAATCCGGGTCGAGCATGAAGCTCGCGTGCAGGGTTATGCCGAGCTCCCGGAGGATCGCGACGGCCTTTTTGTTGTTTTCGACCGTCGTCCGCTTGTTCAATTTTTCCAGCCGCTCACCGGTCATTGCCTCAAGCCCGACATAGACCATGCTCAATCCGGCGTCTTTCCAGAGCTTGAAGACCTCGGGGTGCCTCACAATGGTGTCGCTTCGGGCCCAGCTTACGTATTTCTTTTTTATCCCGCGTTCGAGGAGCAGGGTCGCTATTTTCGTCATGCGGTCGTTATTGATGAAGTTCTCATCATCCACAAAGTAGATGTGGTCCTCCTGCAACTTTGAGATCTCGTCGACGACATCCTCGGGGGTCCGCTGGAGATACTGGCCGTTCATGATATGGTGCACCACGCAAAAGGAACAGTTAAAGGGGCATCCATAGGAGGTGCGGATCGTGGCCGTGCGCGGAAATATGGTCTTCAGCTTTTTTTCGACATTCGAGGTCCAGACGATGAAATATTTCGAGCGATCGACAAGGTCTCTCCTGGGCTTGGGGATATCTTCGATGTTGGGATACTTCGGGGGTTTCGCAGCGGCCTTTACGGCGAAATCCGGGTCCTGTGGCGACAACACCGCGTCCCCGAACGCCAGCGGCATCCCTTTTTTAAAGCGGTTTACAATTTCCCGGAAGGCCGTTCCGCCCTCGCCCCGGACGATAATATCGATGCCTTCCGCTGCGTAATCCGCCGGTATCACGGTCGCATGGATGCCTCCCACCACATTGACGATCGACGGCAATTGCTTTTTTGCAAAAGCGGCCAGTTCCCTCACCAGCTTTGCCTGGCTGCTGAACCCGGTATAACCCACGATGTCGGGCTTCATCTCAAGCAGTCTGCGCTGCAAGGCCTCGAACGGCTTCTTCTCGAAGCTCAGATCGATGATGGACACCTCGTCTTCCAGCGCGACGCCGCCTGCCACGATTTCCAGTTCCAGCGGTTCCAGGTGGAGAAAAAAGTCCATGAGCAATTTGGAAAGAGCGATCGGTGGATAGGGTTTAACAAGCAGCACCTTCATGCCTTGCCTCCTCGTAGTGACGTTTTATGTGCCAGCCTCTCGATACCGCTGTTTCATTCCCGCCGATTATACCCAACAGAACGGCTGAATTCAATAATGAAATGCCGCTGTCCGGGTGACGGTCTCCCTTCCTGCCCGGACAAAAAGTGTCAAGTACGATCTGACTCACGTCCCATCACGATGGCGGCATTGGTGCCGCCGAAAGCCAGGGAGGTGGAGATCGCATAGCGCCCGCTGATCGATGTTATCTCTCGAACCGGCGCAAGGGGGATCGCTTCGTCCCTGTTCTCGAAACCTGCACTGGCAGGTATCCATCCTTCCCGCAGACCCAGTGCCGTGAAGACCGCCTCGATCCCGCCGGCAGCGCCCAGCGTGTGCCCCGTCATACCTTTGGTCGAGAGCATCTTGAGGCCCGGCCCGAAGATCCCGGCCAGCGTCGTTCCCTCCACCAGGTCATTGTCATGGGTTCCCGTGCCGTGAGCGTTGACGAACGCGATGGAAGCCGGCCCGATGCCGGCCTCGGACAGCGCAGCAGCGAGCGCGGCCTTCAACCCCACCCCTTCGGGACTGGGAGCGGTCAGGTGGTAGGCGTCGCTGGAAGAACCGTATCCGGCAAGCATAAGGTCCGCTGAAGCTCCCCGCCTGCGCGCTGATTCCCGCGTTTCCAGGACCAGCACGCCCGCGCCTTCGCCGAGGTTCAGCCCCTTGCGGTCGCGGTCAAAAGGCGCGCAAAGCCCGGGATTGGCGATGCCCAGGGAATTAAACCCACAGTAAGGCACATGGTTCAGCTCATCGGACCCGCCGGCGACGGCGATGTCGCAAAGGCCGCTCTTGAGCCAGGACAGGGCAATGCCGATGGCATCCGTTCCGGAAGAGCAGGCGTTCACCACGGAGGCCTGCGGGCCCCGCGCACCGATCTTGCGCGCAATAAACTCGGCCAGGTTGCCGGTCAGGAACCGGTCTATGGCGGTCATGGGCGCGGAGCCCTGCTCGCGGTACGACTTGTAGAACTGCAGGTCGTTCAGCTGGCTTGCCACGGTCGTGCCCATGCAGACGCCCACCCGCAGCCCCTTCAGGTCGCCAAGACGGGCTTCCTGCAAGGCCTGGTCCACCGCGACCAGGGCGAGGCTCAGGGTACGCAAACCTTCCATATAATATCCGGCCGGCAGCCGTTGTACTTCGAACACAGGAGACTTCAGGATCGTAGGAAAGAGCGTCACCGGTCCCGCGTTCCTCGTTCCCTGTTTAAAGCACTGGAGCGTCTCGCTCGCGTTGTTCCCTGCGGCCGAGATGACGCCGATGCCTGTTATCAACACAGAAGCTGTATCCATAGTTTACCTTTTAGCCGCTAATTTACGCCAATGAACGTTAAACAATAAATCGGCATGAGTGATTTTAATTTTAATTCGCGTCAATTCGCGTTCATTCGCTGTTCACTGCGTGGGCTTTTCCCCCAGAACCGCGGTGGTGTCCGGAATGCCCAGCAGGTCCAGGGCTGTATCGACCGTCACGATCCGCATGTCCGGATATTTCGTGCGCACATACGCGAGCAATTCCGAAATCTCCGCCCGCTGGTTGTAAACGACCTTGCCGACGACGGCCACGGTGCCGCTCGATGAACCCGTGACCCGGTCTCCCGGCAGCGGGGTCCCTTCCAGCGGAAGATAATGAAGATACCCGGCAGACAGGAACCATTGGTCCCGCAAATGCGTTCCCCGCGCCCCCGACGGGCTGAAAACAAGCTGCTCCTTCGCAATGAAGCTGCCGGTCTCGCTGGTCAGCGTGATCTTTACATCGATCTGGTGGCCATGAATGATCAGCCAGTCCCGTTCCGCATACGCCTGATCCACCCGGTCCCGCATTTTCGCGAGCCCGAACTTTTTATTGGAAACGGACCGCAGGTCATATTGTTCAAGAACATCCCGGTTAAATTTGTCCACGCCTCCCCGGGCGGAGCGGTAGTACTTGCGGGCAATGGACCGGATCATCTCATTGTTCTTATTATAGGGATAGACGAGGTTCTTAACCGTCACACCCATTCCCTCCAGGATCGTCTTTGAACGGGACAGTTCATCCTCGACCTGGGCCGGAGAAAGGGACCGCAGGTTCCTGTGGGAGGCCGTATGTCCCATGATCTCCCAGCCTGCGTCCCTGAGGCCCCTGATCTGGACCGGGTCCAGAAACCCCGGCCGGCCGATCAGGTCCGTGGCGATCGCCGAGCAGGCAACCGCGCCCTGTTCGGCAAAAAGATCCCGGGCCACCAGATAATCCGTATCGAACCCGTCATCGAACACGAAGGTCACCAGCGGAATGGCCGGGCCTGGAACGAAGGCTTCCCGGGGGGTCATGCTGCCGCAGGCGGCAATGACGAGCGCGAGCAGCGCGGCCATCATCGGTCTCATGCAGCCTGCTAACCGTGCGTCACGATGCTTTTTTCCTATTTTCATACACGAAATTGGCGATGGTATTGATCGAATAGAATATTTCTTTTCCCTCATCCATATTCTTCACTTCCATGCCGAAATTGCGCTGCAGCAGCACAACGATCTCGACGGCATCAAGCGAGTCCAGTCCAAGCCCCTCGCCGAACAGGACCTCGTCGTCCTTGATGTCCGCCGGATTGACGTCCTCCAGCGAAAGATCGCGAACGATCATTTCCTTGAGGTCTTTGCGAATTTTTGCCAGTTCCTGTTCCTTGTTGTTTTCCATCTTCTTCTCCTTGCATAGTAAGGTGTATATGAAATCAATCATTCCCCTGCCACATGTCTCGAAACACGAACCACTGATAGGGGTGGTGAATTGCATATTCTTCCAGGATGCGCGCGAACTCCTGAACACAAGCGGCGACCTCTGCTTCCTTGCCGCCGCGAACGCCTCCCGGCGGGTTGATAACGTGAGAAATGTCGGTCACGTATTTTTTCACCCCCACCTTGGCGGACAGCAGGACCGCAACAGGGCATCGTGCCGCGGCCGCGAGGCTGAAAGCGCCGTAAGGGAACCGGACGCTGCCGCCGAGCAGCAGCGCCTCCCGGGAGCCGTACCCATAGGTCCGGTCCCCCATGATCGAAACGATGCCTCCCTGACCGATCGCCTTCAGGGCTTCCACAACGCCGCCCAGGGAACCATCCGTATACAGCACCTTGATCGTTTCCCGTTCGTTGTCGATGTTCAGCGCCTCTTTGACAGCCGCATTGTCTTCCGGCCGCATCATGAGATACACGGCACGGTTGAGTTTTCCGAGAGCCGTTGTCGCAACCTGCCAGTTGCCCACATGGGCCGTCAGGAAGATCATCCCTTTCTGCCCCTCAGCCAGGTGGTTCATTATCTTCTCATATCCCAGAAGCTCAAGCTCGATATCGCTGCCGCCGGCGGCAACGTAGTACCGGTCGATGAGGCTTTCCCCCTGGTTCACGAACAGCAGGTACACATCGAACTGCCGCCTGAGCATGCCGTGGTCCGGGAAGCGCCTCCGGACATAGGCCATGCTCGCAGCAACCGCGGCGCGGTCAAAGATCACATAGTACAGGCAGACAAAGTACAGCAGGCCATAGGCGCCCCGCAGTCCGAAGATCTTCGCTGCAATGCGGAAGAGCCAGAAGCCCAGCCGGTTGCCCCGTTTCCGCTCAACACCCTTCTTTGGGGACATTAGTGTACCTTAGTTTATTGATCACTGTTGCGGAAATATACGTGATCGCACCGATCAAGACCGCAAGGACCGGCGCAATAACGAGCGAACCCAGGAACCATTCGTACAGGCGCGACGAGAACTGGGCGAATACGGTTGTAAAAGAAAGGTCCGTAAGCCATTGGCCGTGGCGCATATAGTACCCCACTTCAATGCAGAGCGCCGGCACAAAAGGCGGCATGGCTAAATGCTGCACATTGAGCGCCACAACCTTGTTCAGGTTCAGCCTGAGCGCAACATACAGGATCACCAGCGAATGGGCGAACAGGATCGGCAGTACTGCCAGGAACAGCCCTACGGCCGCTGACCATGCCAACCCTTCGGGGGTCGCGTTCTCCTGCAGCAGCATCCGCAGCACCTTGCCCGGATGGCGAAGCAGCGACAGATCGAAGCCAGGCCCCGTCTTCACCAGTTTCTTGTGAGGCAGCGGCAGCAGACGCCTTCCCACGAGCATGGAATGGATGCGGGTGAGCCGCAGATTGTCCAGCACCGGCTTAAAGCTCGAGACCCGCTCCTCGGGTTTCGGATAGTGGACCGAGATCGGCACCATCAAAAGCTCCAGACCCGCCCAGGCCGCTTTGGCCAGCACCTCCGCCTCAAAATCATACCGGCTTCCCTTGAAACGCAGCTGGTTAAGATAGCGAACCGGGTAAGCGCGAAAACCGCTCTGACAATCGTCGATCGTGCAGCCCGTCTCCGCCTTGAGCCAGAAATTGGCGAACTTCCTGCCGAAGCGGCTCGACGCAGGCACATTATCCGTATTGAAATCCCTGCAGCCCACGACGACACGAGCGTCGCTTTCCTGCAAAAGCGGAAAGAAGCGCGCCAGGTCCCGGGGATCATGCTGGCCGTCGGCATCGATGGTGATCATATACGTCCCGCCGCGTTCTTCGATGGCGCGCGATGCGGTCAGGATCGCCGCTCCCTTGCCGAGGTTCTTTTCGTGTTTTAAAAGAACGATATCCAGGTCCGCGAGCAGCGCTGCCGGATCGGCATCGGTGCTGCCGTCATCGACCACGAGGACGTGCTTCGCCATCGAACGACATCCGGCAACAACGCTCCGTACCGTGCCCTTATTGTTGAACACGGGAACAACGATCCAGAGCCGGTCCTGCAGATGTGGATCACTTTGCGGCATTCCGCGCCCTCTCCCTGAGCTTTCTGTTCGGCAGCAGCAGGTCCCACATGGGGCCGGTGTAGCCGAGCTTATGCAGCACCTGAAGGCTGTTGTCCATGGCATCGGGCGGGAACACGCAGTGACGGACATCAGCGAACGCCTTGGTGAGCGT
>MHDY01000007.1:6927-8950 GCA_001803705.1 Nitrospirae bacterium GWC2_56_14
ACGCTTTATCGACCGTCGGGGAAATGTAGTAGACGGGCTTTAACAGGCCGTCCTCGGGCGCGATCAGCTTTTCCATGATCGCCAAACGCGCCAGGGGCGTGTTCGGCAATATCCGTATGCCCATAAAAATAAAGGCCACGCATTTCTGAAGGCTCAGTATGTTCCTGATCCCCTCCTGCACGGTCTCCGCGGTCTCACCCGGGCCGCCGAACATGAAAAAATGCGACGTCGCAATGCCGTGGCGCACCAGGAGGTCGTTGGTGGCGATGACTTCGCTGAAGGTGAAGCTCTTGCCCAGTTTTTTGAGCGTCGTGTCGCAGGCCGCGTCGGTGCCGACCTCAGCAGCGGCGAACCCGGTCTTTTTCATGCGTTCGACGATCTCGTCCGTCAGGCCGCCCGGCTTGATGAACGCGGTCCAGGGCATGGAAAAGTCCCGTCGTTCCATTTCGCTGATCACTTCCAGGTAGGCCCCGTCATCGTCATTGAGCACGGAATCGACGAAGAAAACATACTTGGTCTTGTATTTATCGCGCAGAAGCACCATATCGTCCACGACCGCTTTTGGATCGCGCCTCCTGAGCGCGGAGCCTTCGAGCACGGGATAGGTGCAGTATACACACTTGTAGGTGCAGCCGCGTTTGGTCTGAATGGACGCGATGTTGCCGCTGTGGAGGTAAAATTCGAGCAGGCGCTCATCGTACAAGGCTGCGTCTATCTGATCGCCCGGAAGTTTTGCGGGCGCGCTGATGAGGGTTTCTTCAGGATAGACCCCTTTTGCCGCGTTGTTGGCGAACTCAACAGCCAGTACCTCGCCTTCACCGATGATCCCGTAATCAGCCCCGGTCTCTTTCAGGATAAGGGCCGGTATGAGCGAGAACCCGGCGCCTCCCAGGAGCACCTTCGCCTTTGAGACCGTTCGAACAGCATCCACGATGTTCTTTACGTTCTGGATGTAATACTGCTCGTGCAGCAGGTTCACGTTGTCGATATTGCGCACGGAGATCCCTACCAGGTCGGGCCCGAACTCACTGGCCTCCCGGGCGATCGCCTCAAGCGAGCTGTTCTGCTGCAAAAAATCCGCCTGCCGCACTTCGTGGCCTGCCCTGGTGAGCGCTCCCGCGATGATGCTGACCCCCAGAGGATAGAGCGGGTAGGGCGATAAGGTAACGTTGGCTGAGATCAGAAGCACCTTCATCGGTTGGTCTCCATGGTCTTGTCTTTTTGCCATTTCCGGGGCCTGAGCGCCGCTCCCCGATAGGTCCCGTCGGCCTTTTCTTTCTCAATGACCTTCATGAAGAGCTTGGCCATCCTCAGGTTCTGGCTGGTTTCCTTGTAGAACGTGTCCCAGGCATAATAGTACAGGTCCTGCAGTTTCGAGGGGCTCATCTTCGCCGGCTGGTACACGACCTCTCCGCCGGTATACCGGTCCCAGTCGTTCGACAGGATCCTGCCCTCTTTCTGCAGCGATTCCCGGACCGGCGTATGGGGGAACGGCGTCAGGATCGTGAACTCGGCCAGGTCCAGCTTGATCTCGAGCAGGAAATCAACAAGCCGCTTGATATCGTCCTCATCCTGCTCATCCATCCCGAGAATGATGGTCCCTTCAACGCCGATGCCGCGGTCCTGCAGGCGTTTCACCCGGTTCCGGATGTAGTCTGACGTGTCGAAGATGGCCTGGTACACATACCAGCAGCCTGCTTCGGCCGCCAGGTCCAGGATCTCGTCGTCGTCCTTGATGGGATGAGAGACCCACTTCTTCTTCAGCGGGATCAGGGCGCGGAAGAGGTCCTTTTCCCATTGATCGTTCTGGGCCAGGGAGTTGTCCACGAAGAACAGGCGGTTGTTTTCGATGGCCGCGACCTCGCGAACGACATCATCGATGGGACGGGGCCGGAACTCCCGGCCGCCGAGGTACGGAGTACAGCAGCAGAAGCAGTTGTACCGGCATCCCCGCGACGCGTGAATAAGATCGACCATCTGAACGCCGCGATAATTGTACAGCTCCCGGTTCAGAATGTTCCGC
>MHDY01000008.1:0-5910 GCA_001803705.1 Nitrospirae bacterium GWC2_56_14
GGTCGACATGAACGACGAAGGGCAGCTCTCCTTCATCAGGGATGTGCTCCCGCTGTACCGGCACGAATACGAGCAATTCCCCCTGAAGTCCCGCGGCAACAGGTTTGAATTCAGCTACGACAACACCCAGTTCGTTGGCCTCGACCCGGTCGTCCTCCACAGCTTCGTCAGGCATTTCCGCCCTGCCAGGATCATCGAAGTGGGGAGCGGCTACTCGACGCTGGTAACTGCCCAGGCCTTGCGCCTGAACGGCGGCGGAGACCTGACCTGCATTGAGCCCTTTCCCCGTGATTTCATCCGGGAAGGAGTTCCCGGGGTCTCCCGGCTGCACCAGTGCAGCGTACAGGAAATCGACCTGGAGCTCTTCCAGCAGCTGGGTGAAAACGACATCCTGTTCATCGACTCCACCCACGTGGCGAAAATCGGCAGCGACGTGCTCTACCTCTTCTTCGAGGTCCTGCCCCGGCTCAGGCCGGGAGTCATCGTCCACATCCACGACATTTTCTTCCCCGGCGAATACCCGGAGAAGTGGATACGGGAAAACAATTTCTTCTGGAACGAGCAGTACCTGCTCCAGGCGTTTCTCATCGGCAATTCCCAGTTTCGCGTCGAATACTGCGTGGGGTACATGGGAAAGCGGCACCTCCCCGAACTGCAAAAGCTCTTCCCGAACTACAGCTGCGGCATGGGCGGAGGCAGTTTCTGGATGAGACGGATATAACGATCTCAGCGAGGATGGAATGACAAGGGAAATGGACAATTTTCAACTCTCCGGCAACCTCCTTCCCGTATCGTCGGAACAGCTAGCGGCGCTCCGGGAATCGGCGGATTATCTCGATGAACTGAAAAGCCTCTATTGGGGAAAACGCTGTTTCATCATCGGAACAGAGGGAGATCTGGAAAAAATCGACTGGTCGCTTCTGTCCGGGGAATTCGCCATCTGCGTGAGCGGCAGTTCGCCCTCGAGGCTTGCCCCACGATTCCGCATCTGCTGGAATGATTCGAAAGGAGAAGCCTTTCCCGCGAACAGTGCTACTCTCGTCATCCCTTTCACCGCCCCGACACCTTTGCCAGGAGCCTCCCGAAATCTTCTCCTACGGACGGTCGAGCGCCCTTCCTTCCTTTTCACGAAGAACCTTGCCGAAGGAATCGACGCCCGGCAGCCTGACCAGTTCGTCGCGTTGCAGCTGGCTTACGCCCTGGGGTTCATCCAGGTATTCATGCTTGGCTTCGATGCCCCCACGGCTCCTGCTGAATCTTGTCCGGAAATGGACGCCGACCGTCTGCTCGACGGGTACCGGAAGGCAAAGCACGCTTTCGAGAACAACGGGCGCGTCGTCATCGACATCACCCCCGGCGGGACACTCACCATCTTTCCAAAATCCAAATTTTCGGCCATCTTCGAGGTGGACCGGCAGATCGCGCACAGGTGCGAAGGGCAATCATGCCCGGCGCCCCCGGCGAAGGAGCGGCGGTACGACTATCTGGTCTCGGCCATCGTCTCCACCTACAACGCGGAAAACTACATTGGAGAATGCCTTCTGGACCTGGAAACCCAGACGATCGCCCGCCAGTTGGAGATCGTCGTTGTCATCAGCGGGTCCCGCCAGAACGAAGAGTCCATTGTACGGGAGTTCGCCAGACAGTACGACAACATCGTAGTCATCAAGACCGAAGAGCGGGAGAGCGTCTACCAGGCCTGGAACAGGGGGATCAGCGCCGCGCGGGGCAAGTACATCACCAATGCGAACACGGACGATCGCCACGCACCGCAGGCTTTCGAGAGAATGACGAAGGTGCTGGAAGCAGAGCCTTCCATCGCTCTCGTCTACACGGACCAGAAATATTACCGGGAGGTGCCCGGCAACGGGCGGCCCGGTAGGGAGTTCATGTTCGACCGGGACCGGGGCCCCTTCAGCCGGAACCGGCTGCTGGACGAATGTTTCGTGGGCTCCCAGCCCATGTGGCGGACGGACCTCCATGACGAATTCGGCTACTTCGACGAAGCGTTCTTCACCGCCGGTGACTACGAATTCTGGCTGCGCGTCGCCCAGAAGCACACGTTCCACCACCTGCAGGAACTGCTGGGGGAGCGGCTTATCCGCGGCGACAGCCTCGAATACACGGGCAACTCCTACCTCTCGTTCATCGAGACGGCAGCCATCCAGAAATCGTACCTGTATGCGATCCTGCACAACCTTTCCGTGGATGCGGGTGGTCTAAGCGGCCATCCCGTCTTCTCCTGCTGGTGCGAGTTGAATCTGATCGCGCACAACACGGCCGCCACCCTCGGCAGAAGTCTGCCCCCCGACCGCAAGCCCCGTATCCTCGCCGATACGCGGTCGAAAAAGCAGGTCCCGCGGCTGTCGGTAGTCATCACCACCTACAACCGCAAGGAAGACCTGCTGTTCAACCTGCGGGAACTCGGCTCCCAGACGTGCCGGGACTTCGAGGTCATCGTCGTCAACAACGGGATACCCATATCCGAACTGGCGAACAGATCCATTTCCTTGTCGTACCCTCTGTGCTACATGGAAAACCCCTGCAATTTCGGTCCCTCCCACGCCCGCAACCTGGGCGCCAGCGTCGCCCGGGGGGAAATCGTCGCCATTCTGGACGACGACGCCGTAGCAGACCGGGCCTGGGCCGCGAACATCATCAGGCATTTCGGGGAGAATGATATCGCCGGACTCAGGGGCAAGGTCCGCCCCAAGAAAGATGGCGGCACCGTCCACATTCCTCCCAACTACGACCTTGGGGACGAGGTGTTCTACAACACCGCAGGCCTGGAGATGAACACCGCCTTCCGGCGCGACATCTTCCGCAAGATCGGCGGTTACGATAACCTGCTCTTCGGCTTCGAGGGAGCCGACCTTTCCTATCGGATCTATGCGGCATGCGGGCAGCAGGTGGAATGCATCAAGTACTTCCCCGACGTCCTCATCTACCACGATTTTCCTGAAAATCCCGACCGGCTCGTGGAAACCCAGATGAGGCTCAAAGGGATGAAGAAGGCGGTCTGCAAGAAATCACCGGACATCCAGAAATACATCTCGTTCATGTGGGGAGTTATGCCAGCCAATCGAATTGAAGACGAATATACTGCTCTCACCGACAATGCCATCTACTGCCTCAACGGCAGCCCGCGTGAGGCGGCTCGATTCGCCCTTTGTGCGGTGGAGCTCAAGGATGACGAGCCGCTGGGACATTTCCTGCTGGGAATGGCTCAGCTCAATGCCGGAGAAGAACCCTCCATCGCCTGTTCCTCCCTTGAAAGGGTGCTCGAACTGGTGGACGACCTCCTGCAGATGGACGGCATCACGGGTGAGATGCGGGAAAACTACGCGATGCTTGGAACCACATCGTGCAAAAGGATGGCGGCTCTTGCAGAAAGAGCTGGTGATGGAACTCGCGCCGCGGCCTTTCAGCAGAAAGCGGCGACGTACGAAAATCCGCAGACGAAAGCGCAGAGGGCTACCGAACGGCGGGAACGCTCGCTCAGCCGGTCACGGGAAGCGATGGTACAGTTCAGGGACCGGCACAAGGGACAACGGTGCGTCATCATCGGCAACGGCCCGAGCCTCAACAAGATGGACCTGTCGTTTTTGGAAAACGAGATCTGCTTCGGCATGAATCGCATCTACCTGCTGTTCGACAGATGGAAATTCAGGCCCACCTACTACGTCACCGTCAATCCTCTGGTAATCGAACAGAACGTGCACGACATCCTTTCCCTCCCCATGCCCAAGTTCGTAAGTCACAAGGGAATACGATTCTTCGAGGAACCGAACGACATCATGTTTCTGGGCGAACGGAAGGAGTGGGTATTCTCCCCCGATCCCCTTTCCGGCCTTCACGAAGGCTGGACCGTCACCTACGTCGCCATGCAGCTCGCCTACTACATGGGGTTCAGCGAAGTCGTTCTCATCGGTGTGGACCACCATTTCGCAACGCAGGGTGACCCGAACAAGGAAGTCACCTCCGAAGGAAGCGATCCCAACCACTTCCATCCCGACTACTTCGGCAAAGGTGTGCGTTGGCATCTTCCCGACCTGGAACGCTCGGAAGGCTCGTACCTGAAGGCGAAACAGGCCTTCGAGGCGGAGGGGCGCCGCATCCTCGACGCAACGGTTGACGGGAAATTGACAATTTTCCCCAAGGTGGATTACCGGCATCATTTCGCCCGCCCCATGAGCGCTCCGGAGGCACCGGAAGAATGGCGCGCAGCATCGCGGAAGGTCCTCGAACATGCGCAGGAGCTGGTCGATGACGGCCAGGTGGACGCCGCCCTCGACCTGGTGCAGAGAGGGTGCCGGGAATGGCCGGCGGACGGGCCGCTCCACTTCGCCCAGGGAATGCTGCTGGAGCACCGGGGGGAGAGGACGGCCTCGGTCCCCCTCTTCGAGGCAGCCGCGAAGCTGGCGCCGGACAATGCCAAACACGCGCGAAAACTGGCCATCTGCTACCATGAGACCTGCGGCAGGAGCGTCGATGCGCTGGCACTGCTGAACCGGCTCCTGGAAAAGGACGTACGGGACAGGGAGACGTACCAGGCAATCGGACAGATCATGTTCTCCCTCGGCCAGACCGAAGATGCCCGGTATTTCCACGAAATTGCCGCACGTCTCACCGAAAGGGCATGCGTGAACGCCTGAACCCATGATCGACCTTGACCGTACCATACAAAACTACCTCGAAATCGTGAACCGGGAACCGGAGAACGTGGAGGCCCTGCGCGCCCTGTCGGAGATATGCATCGGCCACGGGAGGAATACGGAAGCCATGAGCTTCCTTCGGATGCTGCTTTTCCGGCGTCCTAACGACCTCGATGGGCGATTTTCCCTGGATCGTCTCCTCGCCCGGCACGATCCGCAGTACATAACATCTCTTCCTTCCGGCAACGACACCGGCGTCCTGGTCTCCGCCATCGTCTCCACCTGGAACTCATCCCGTTTCCTTGCCGGATGCCTGGAGGACCTGGAGCGGCAGACCATCGCGAACCGGCTTGAAATCCTGGTGATCGACAGCGCGTCCGAGCAGCACGAAGGTGAAATCGTTGCTGATTTTCAGAAACGATACGACAATATCCGCTACGAAAGGACACAGGACCGCGAAACCGTATATGGTGCCTGGAACCGTGCCATTGCCATGGCCCGGGGACGCTACATCACCAACGCCAATACCGACGACCGTCACTGCACGGACGCACTGGAACGGATGGCGGCCATCCTGGAGCAGAATCCGGATGTCGCCCTTGTGTATGCCGATCAGATAACAACGACCACGGAAAATCAGACGTTTGCAGATCATACTGCCACAGGCTACTTATCCTGGCCTGACTGGGACCGGAAGAAACTGCTCTACGAGGGGTGCAGCATTGGACCGCAGCCCATGTGGCGGCGGTCGCTGCATGATCTGTTCGGATTCTTCGACGGAGGTCTGGTCTCATCAGGAGACTACGAGTTCTGGCTGCGCATTTCCCAGCTTGCCACCTTCTACCACATTCCGCTGCCTCTGGGGCTGTATCTGGACTCGCCGTCCAGCATAGAGCATCGGAACAGAGTCAAGCGCCAGGAAGAAGATTCCGTCACTTCTGCTGCCTACCGCAATGCAGCCGAGGCGGGGGAAATTCTGTACTTTGTCCCATTTACAAGTCTCCGTCACATAAACGACTCTGACCCGGACGTGCCTTCAATCCTGGAGGCGCTGCAGCAGTTGGAAACATTGATGCCGGAAAATTCTCAGGTGCAGCGTGAATATCAGGCATTACGGGATGCTTTTATTGCGGCGGTCCCGACGCCCGTCGCTATCGAAGAATTCATTGCATCGGCCTCCCGTTTGCTGCTGGCAGGACAATCATGGCGGGGCACTCCTGCACCGCAGCTTCCCGGGATTGATCCTCACTCCGCA
>MHDY01000008.1:5918-13682 GCA_001803705.1 Nitrospirae bacterium GWC2_56_14
TGCACCGGAGCAGCAGTCGATGCTCACCGCTATACTTGCAGATGCACAACGCCATGCATTGAGAGGGAAGGTAACGGAGGCCGTCGACACACTCCTCAACAGAGGGATCGCCGCGTTCCCTGACGATCCCGCCCCGTACTGCGCACTTGCAGAAATTTTGATTGCCACAGGATCCTTCACCAATGCTCTGCAGGTGGTGCCCGAAATGCCAACCTGCACTGACTCCGCAGTGAAGCATGAAATTGAGGCGGTGTGTCATGCGGCGTTGGGAGATGACGCGGCTGCAACACAGTCCGCAGAACATGCCTGTGCATCAGGTTCAGAACGCCCACGTGTACTCGTAGTCTTCGGCATCCTTGCGGCGCGCCGAGGGAATGTTTCAGAGGCTGCAGCACTTTTCAGGCGGGCTGTCGATCTTGATCCTGCCTGCGGAAAGGGGTGGATGTCACTGGGAATGCTGCTGTGGAGCAGTGGCGATACCGCGGGAGCTCTCCATGCCGTCTTGCAGGCGATACATGCCTCCGGACTGGATCAAGAGATTATCAGCATCGGCCAAGACATGGCACGTCGATGTGGGAACATAGAAGAAGCAGCGGAAGTTTTCCGCCATGCCCTCTCAGACTGCCCCGACAGCCGCCTCCTGGCCGTAGCCACCACCGAACTGCTACTGGAGTGCGGGAAGTATAAGGCAGCGCTCGGTGCGGCAAAGGGCTATCTCGCCCGTGCGGGTGCGGAGGATGCGCTCATACGACTGGCCCTTGTTGCGCGGGAAAACCTCGCGCAACAACATTACAGCCCCTGCCAGGCCGGGTCGACATCGCTCTGCATGATCGTCAAAAACGAAGAGCAGAGCCTTGCGCAATGCCTGGCAAGTGTAGAACCGCTCGTACAAGAGATAGTGATTGTCGATACGGGCTCGACAGACAGGACTGTCGATCTCGCGAAAGCCTTTGGAGCCCGGATACTCCATTTCACCTGGAAGGGGAATTTTGCCGAGGCCCGCAACCATGGCATCGACCATGCCAAAGGAGCCTGGATACTCGTACTGGATGCCGACGAAGTCCTATCTCCGGCTGATTACACGAGAGTTAGAGAAGCGTCCGGCAAGACATCCGGAGCGACGCCCGCCTGGAGTGTTATGACCAGGAACTACACTCCCCGCATCAACACCGAAGGATGGACAGCCAACGACGGATCGTACCCCATGGAAGAGAAGGGAGACGGCTGGTATCCCACATGGAAGATCCGGTTGTTCCCCAATGACAGGCGGCTCCGGTTTTCCGGCGACATTCATGAAATGGTGGAAACGGCCGCCAGAAAAACAGGCTTCGAAGTGCGCAAAGCAACATTTGTAGTTCACCACTATGGGGAACTGCTGAACAAGACAGGCAGTGCATTGGAAAAGCAGCAGGTCTATTTCGAGCTGGGAAAGAAAAAACTGGCGGAGCGTCCTGACGATCTGACCTCCCTCGTGGAACTTGCGCTTCAAGCCACCGAAATGGGGCTCTTCATCGAGGCGCTGCCACTCTGGGACCGGGTGCTGAAACTGCGCCCCCGCACGGTTGAAGCACTGTTCAACAAGGGATACGTACTTATGGGGCTGAAGCGGTACGACGAAGCAATGCAGGTATCCCGCATGGCTCTCGATATTGACCCTGACCACAAGGAAGCAGCATTCAATTACGGCACATGCGAGCTGTATGCGGGAGATCTTGAGCGGGCCTTGTCCATAGTGCGCCCACTCGCAACGAAACATGCCTTCTATCCGCTGTTGCAATCCCTGCTGGCGGTTCTGTGTCTCGGCTGCAGGCGTACCGAAGAGGCGGCAGAAAAGATAGCAGCACTTAAAAGAGACGGTTACGCTATTGAAAGCTACCTCCGGGAACGAGCAGCCACGCTCGGAGCTCTGGGACGGCAGCAGCTGGCCGATAGAATCAGTCGCAGAACTGCCGTAATTTTGGGAAAAGGGGGCATCTGAGTGGGAGACGAACTACTCCGGCAGCGCCTTGAACATCTAGCCTTGGCAATCGGGGATGTCTGGGGGGAACTGGCCTTCACCATGTGTGAAATAGGCGCAGCTCCCCACGAAAAGAACGAGAATGAGTTCCTGGAGCTACTCCAGGTATTTCCTGGATCTAAGGTGGCGGCCTTCGAGCTCGACACGGCCCTCTGTGGGGAGCTTAATCGAACGGCTCCTGCCGGCATCCATTATTATCCCGTTGCCCTGGGACGGACGGAAGAACAGCGGATACTTTTTGAGACAAACCACCCCATGTGCAGCTCGCTCTATCGACCAAATACAGAGCTGCTCACCCGGTTCAACGAGCTGCATGTCGCCTTGCCCAAGGCAGCGCACACGGTTCAGACAGTAAGCCTCGATCATTTCTGCACGCAGCATCAGGTCGGCGCCGTGGACTTTATCAAGATTGATATCCAGGGGGCTGAACTGGATGTATTTAAAGGAGGAGTAACGACTCTCAGCAATGTCCAGGTCATCTTCTCGGAAGTGGAGTTCGTCCCCTTGTACACGGGTCAGCCGTTATTCGGCGATGTCAGTGCTTTTCTGACAACCCGGGGATTCATGTTCCACAAGTTCCTCGGCCTTTCGGGACGGTCCATGTCTCCGTTGGTATTAAACAATGACCCCTGTCTTCCCACGCAGCACCTTTGGGCGAATGCGCTCTTCATCCGCGATGTTACTCGACTGGAAAAACTTTCGGACGAAGCGTTGCTAAAAACTGCTGTCCTCGCCTTCGTCTACGGCAGCCCCGATGTCAGCTACGCCTGCTTCAGAGTCTTGGACGAGCGAAACGGTTGGATGCTTCACACAAACATTCTTGAGCTTTTCAGCTAACAGACAAATGGAGTCAATATGATGACAGCAGATGCGATTCAGGAACGTATAAACAGCTTTCCTTTCTGGTACCACAAGATCGAGTTGCCTGGGGGAATCGTCACCCCTGGCTGGGCACCGATATCGCCGGGATGTTACCGCGTGCCCGAGTCGTTGGCGAACAAGCGTGTTCTCGACGTTGGCGCCTGGGATGGCTATTGGACCTTCGAAGCCGCGAAACGGGGAGCCGTGCAGGCGGTCGCCATCGATGATTTTTCCGATTACCTTGGAAGACTGCCCAAGGAGGACCGCAAGGCTTGGCAGACATTCGACACCTGCAGGGAAATTCTCGGCTACAGCGATTTCCAGTGCCCCCGTGTGGAAATGTCTGTCTATGACATCCGAGAGGAAACCTTCGGTATCTTTGACGTGGTATTCTGCTTCGGCACCCTTTACCATCTGCGCCACCCCCTTCTCGCACTCGACCGGCTGGCTGCCATCTGTCGGGAGGAGATCTACGTGGAGTGTGCAATCCTCGACGACTTCAGCCCCTACCGCGGCGGGCTCGGCAAGGGGTACCCAGGGGGACAGATGGTCATGGAGTTTTATCCGGATAACCAGTACGGTACAAATGAGTCGAACTGGTGGGCCCCGACCCTTTCCTGCCTGATGCAGATGGTCAAGTCCGCAGGTTTCTCCACCGTGGAAGGATGGAAACTCATCGACGATCCAGAACATCTGGCCTTGTGTCGCGGTTTTGTCAGGGGAATAAAGTAGACGTGTGAATAAAGAGGAAACTCCACAGAAATTGAACGACCGATATCTGCACATAATGATGGCCAAGGGTGAGGAACTCTGGAAGAAAAACCACCTTGCCGAGGCTCGCTCGACATATGAAGAGCTCGTACAGCTGTTCCCCGAGGAGCCGGAGCTGTTCCATCGCCTGGGCAGCGTATCGCTGGAGCAGGGGGACAATATTGCCGCAGAAGGTTACTTCAGAAAACTGGTACAGCTTCGCCCCGATTCCACCGAAGCGAAAATGCTGCTCGGCATGACCTGCGCCGAACGTGGCCTGCACCAGCCGGCGGTTGAGTACCTCCAGCAGGTGGTGGCGGAATGTCCCGGAGTGGTCGAAGTTCACCATCGTCTCGGACTGAGCCTTGCCGAGCTACACCGTTATCCGGAGGCATTGAAGTCGTATCAGGAAGCACTGGCCGCCAGTCCCGGTCACAGCGGCATCCTGTGCAGCATCGGCTTGCTGCTCTCCTCCATGGGACGGCTCGCGGAATCCCAGCAGTACCTGATGAAAGCACTCGAATCGGACCCGAATAACCTGGGAGCGATGAACAATCTCGGCAGAGTTGTAAAAATGCGCGGCAAAGCCGCCGATGGCCTGACATGGTTCTGGGAGGTGCTCGAACGTGATCGTGAAAACGGTCCGGCAACCAGCAATTTTCTCTATACCCTCAACTATGTGCCTGGGATTCCCCCCGACCGCATTGCCGTGGCGTATCGGGAACTGGCACCGCGCACTTTCTCGGCTCCCGCAAAAATAAGCATTCCTGAAAGGGAGGATCGATTTCCGTCCCAGCCTCTGCGTATCGGGTATGTTTCCGCGGACTTCTACGGTCATTCTGTCGCATTTTTTCTTGAGCCGGTGTTGCTTAATCATGACCCTGCACGTTTCGAGATATTCTGCTATTCCAATCGTGCGGCAGGAGATGAAACGACTGCACGCTTGCGAGCGTTGGCGGCAGGCTGGCGGCAGATCAACGGGGCAACCGATCAGCAAGTGGCGGCAATGATCGCTGAAGATCGAATCGACATTCTTGTCGACCTTTCGGGGCATACGGCGGGCCACCGACTAGGGGTTTTCACCTATCGTCCGGCACCTGTCCAGGCCAGCTGGATCGGGCACCCCAACACTACCGGACTACCTCAGATGGATTACTATATCACCGATTCATCCTGCGATCCTCCCGGCATGACTGACCGGCTGTTCTGTGAACGGCTCTGGCGACTGCCGCGCATCTTCAGCTGCTACCGTCCGCCGGCAGAATCACCTGAGGTTGCTCCCCCGCCGGCCTTGACAACAGGAGCTATCACCTTCGGCTGCTTCAATAATTTCGCCAAGGTCAATGACGTCGTGATCGACTGGTGGGCGGCCATCCTCAACCGGCTCCCTGGTTCCCGTCTCTATCTCAAGAACCAGTCAATGAACGACGTCGATACCCGTTCCTACGTCATTGACACCTTTGCGCGCCACGGCATAGGCTTCGAGCGGCTTGTCATGCAGGGGATTACCAAATCCCGCGAGGAGCATTTCGCGCTCTATGCAAATATTGACATAGCGCTCGACACCTTTCCCTATCACGGCACCACTACGACCTGCGAGGCATTATGGATGGGGGTGCCGGTCATATCCCTGGCAGGAACTACCCATGTTTCACGAGTCGGGGTGTCACTGCTGCACGCTGTGGGGCTTGATAAACTGGTGGCAGCCACGCCGGAAGAATATGTCCACCACGCCATCGAACTTGCCAACAATTCACAACAGCGACGCTGGTTGCGTGAAAACCTTCGTTCAATCATGCTCCATTCTCCGCTCATGGATGCGGCAGGAGTTACTCGCGATGTAGAACAGGCGTATTTCGGCATGCTGAACCAGCGGTTGCAACATGTGGCAGAAGTTTCGTTCAACTCGGGCAAATCCGATGTTGCCGAGGCCTGTTACCGTCAACTTGTCGCCACGACCCCATCGGACCCGGGCCTCCACAATTGCCTCGCTACAGTGCTCGACCATCAGGGGCATTACGCAGAAGCCATTGCCCATTACCAAAAGGCACTGGAGCTTCAACCGGACCTCATCGAAGTCAGGTGCAACATGGCCAATACTCTGGGTCATGCCGGTGCGCCCGCTGAAGCGATACAGCAGCTCCAAGAGATTCTGGCCGAGACACCGGACTATCTGCGGGGATGGCAGACCCTCGCTCATTACTGTCTGCGGGAAGGGCGCAAGGATGACGCCTTGCACTGCCTCAGCCATCTTGTACGGCTAGACCCGGAGAATGCGGAAGCCTGGCGAGACCTGGCAGACCTGTACGAGGAGCGCCGAGAGTTCCGGAACGCGCTTCATTGTCTGGAGAAGGCGCTGGCTCGCCTGCCTGACGACGTAGACCTGCTGAACTCCACGGGTTTGCTGAGGCATGAATTGGGTGACCTCGATGGGGCCGAGTCAGCCTACCTTCGTGCCCTTTCCCTCGATCCCGGCAATGCGGTCCTGCACAACAACATGGGCAACATCTACAAGTCTCGTCTGATGATGAACGAGGCCATTGCCTGGTATGACCGGGCACTGGCGAACGATGGTGACAATGCAAGCATCATCTTCAACCGTTCATTGGCAATCCTGGCGTTGGGCAACTGCGACGAAGGCTGGCGGGGGTTCGAGAGACGGTTCGACATGACGCCGCCGGTAGTGCTGCCGCACAGGGACCTGCCGGAATGGAATGGTGAACCTCTGAATGGGCGCCGTCTCCTGGTCCAGTCGGAGCAGGTGTTCGGCGACACCTTCATGTTCGCCAGATTTGTACCTACGGCAGCGTCCTGCGGCGGTCCGGTGGTTTTCCAATGCCAGGATCATGGCATACGCAAGGCGCTGGCCAGCTTGGCAGGAGACGTCGAGGCACTTGTCGTTCGTGGAGAGTCGATGCCCCGGCCAGATGTACAGGTTCCGCTGTTGAGCCTTCCAGGGATTTTCGGCGTCAACCTGGGGAACATTCCTGCACCGGCGGGGTACCTCACGGCAGACCCTGCCAGAGTCGAACAGTGGAGAACGGTTATACCCCGTTCGCGCAGTCTTAATGTTGGCCTGGTGTGGGGTGGACGCAAGGCTCCCCTGAATTCGGACCGATCGATGCCGCTGCAAACACTGGAACCTCTCCTGCTGTTGAGGGATGTGCATTACTTCAGCCTGCAAACCGGGGATGACGCGTGTCAGATAACTGACTACACCGGAAAAATTGACGATCTCAACCCTCTGCTCACGGATTTCGGCGAGACGGCAGCAGCGATCACCAATCTGGATCTGGTGATAACCATCGATACGGCAGTTGCACATCTGGCCGGTGCCCTGGGGAAGCCTGTATGGGTAATGCTTAAATACTCGCCCGACTGGCGCTGGCTGCTCGTAAGAGACGATAGCCCGTGGTATGCATCCGCACGGCTGTTCCGCCAGGCATCACCGGGAAACTGGGCGCCGACCGTCTCGGCGATCAAGACAGCTCTGGAAAATCTTTTGACACCAGGAAAAAAAATCTAAAGATATTCTCCTATATGTCGATATCTAAAAACAAGCGGCCAGAAGGCCGTAAAAAACCTAGAAAGGGGATTTATCATGGCAATCAACGACGTATCATTGACCGCAGGAATGAGGAGCAACCTTCTTCAACTCCAAGGGACCACGAAACTGATCGACCGCACCCAGGAGCGCCTCTCCACCGGCAAACAGGTCAACAGCGCGCTTGACAACCCGACCAACTTCTTCGCAGCGCAGGCAGCCAACAACCGGGCAGCCGACTTTGCAGTCCGCAAAGACGGTATGGCTGAGGCAATCCAGAACGTCAAAGCCGCCGACGCAGGTATCACCGCAATCACTGCCCTTGTCGACGCCGCAAAAGGTCTTGCAGAGGCAGCTCTCGGCACATCCAACACCACCGACCGCGCATCGTTCGCCACCCAGTTCGGCACGCTGAGAACCCAGATCGACCAGCTTGCCGGTGACTCAGGGTATCGCGGCACGAACCTGCTCAAGTCCCAGAGCCTGACTGTCAACTTCAACGAAGACTCGACCTCCAATCTGGCTATCACTGGCTTCGACTCAACGGCTTCCGGTCTGTCAGTTGATTCTGCGGCAAACGCATGGGCAGGCT
>MHDY01000008.1:13723-16494 GCA_001803705.1 Nitrospirae bacterium GWC2_56_14
ACAGACCAGTTGCGCTCCAAGTCGAAAGACCTGGCCAACAACCTGAACATCGTCACCACCCGCCAGAACTTCACCGACTCCATGATCGGCACCCTGAAGACCGGTGCAGACAACCTGACCCTGGCCGACATGAACCAGGAAGGCGCCAACATGCTGATGCTGCAGACTCGTCAGTCTCTTGGAACTACAGCTCTGAGCATGTCCTCACAGGCAGCTCAGTCCATCCTGCGTCTCTTCTAGAACGGAAGAGAACCACAACCATAAACGGGGAGGGGCCAGCCCCTCCCCGTTTATTTTTTGGCCCGGGAGGAAAAGGCCATGAAAATTGAAACCGACCCCAATTTCACTGCAATAGCCGTTGCAGACCTGCAGAAAGCCCAGCAGCCAGCCATCCCGAACTCTCCTGCGTCAACTAAAGAAGCCAGTGCCCACAAAGCCGAAACAAATGCGGCGGACCAGGTATCGATAAACGTCCAGATACCTCGAAAAACCCTGGAAACGCTGCAGCAATTCGGCCAGGTCGGTGACTTCCTCAATAACCTGGCGACCAGCCTGCGGAAGACATCGCAAGGACTTAGCAAGTCCTCGGAGATAGTCGAGAAGATGAAAGAACCTCTCGACCGGATCATCAAGCAATACCCTCCATTCAATACCGATGATCAGGAGAGGATGGATCTGCTGATGAGTTACAGCAGCCTGCGGGACCAGATCAAAAGCCTTATGGTGCCTCAACCCCCACCCCCAGTATACGAGAAGGTCCAGCCCCTGTGGCAGAACCTGTTTTCTGACAAGGACGGCACAATTCCTGCACCTCAACTAAACGTAGATGCACCCGATTCCCACGTCAAAGTTGCCGCCTCCCAGCTGGATTTTTTCTCCGACCAGATCGGGGTCATCCGGGATGAGCTGAGCAACTCGATCAAGGCGATGTGAAACTATGGCCCTTAAAATAACGCTTAAGCCGCACGAAAAGATCATGATCGGAGGCGCCGTCCTCACGAACGGTCCTTCAATATGCCACTTCCACGTGGAGAATAAGGTCCCGATCCTGCGCCAGGATGCAATGCTATCGGAACGTGATGTCGATACCCCCTGCAAGCGGGTATACTTCGTCATCCAACTTATGTACATCAGCGGCGGGATCACTACCGAGCTTTCGCAACTGTACTGGGATCTGGCGAAGGACATTGTGGAAGCAGCGCCAAGCACCCGGGATCTGATTTCCCAGATCAGTCAGTCTCTACTCGACAACCAGTATTACCAGGCACTAAAAACCGCTAAGAAACTGATTCAGTACGAAAAGGAGCTTGTTGCCCATGTTTCAGAACTCGCTTAACAACTATAGGGAAATGCATAAGGAATCGCTGAGCGGACGAGATCTCGAGGCTTCGATTCTCACCAGAGCCGCACACATGCTGCGCAATGTCCAGGAGAACTGGGAAGCACCGGAACGTGACGAAAAACTGCTGGAAGCCATAAAATTCAATCAGAAAGTATGGAGCCTGTTCCAGGCGGAACTGTCCGACCCCGACAACCCTCTGCCACTCAACCTGAAGCAGGATATTCTCAATTTGAGCATTTTTGTTGATAAGCGCCTGTTTGCAGTTCTGGCCAATCCATGCCGGGACGATCTTACGATTGCAATAGATATTAACCTGAATATAGCAGCGGGTCTCATGACAAAACCCGCCTGACGAAGGTCAGCCTCTCCCGTGTCAAAGTTTTATCCATACGTCAGCAATTTGTCCGAAACCGCTGCTAAGGAAATTCTCAAGTGACCGGAGCATCATCCGACTTCGAAAGTTACTTCCACGTCAATGCCTCAGTTTTACTGGGTATAAACCTGCCGAGCAACGAGTTTTGCGAAGCGAGTGCGACCATTAGCGCCATTGCCGGAGATATCCTGCACCTGAAGATGGTGCCGGATACCATCCCTGCCCTCCTGCCTGCCGAAGCAGGCGCTCATATGATAGTCAAAACCAGTGATGCATGGTGCATCTGTCGCAGCGAATGTGAACTGGTCACACCTCCCGTGGAAATGAATATCCAGGTTCGACTGAAAGGACCTCTGAATATTCAGCAGCGCCGGGAGTACTTTCGTGAGGATGTACTGCTTCCCGTTCTCTGGAGCATACCTGCAGATCAACAACTTGCAGTGGTCAGGAGCGAATGGGAAGGGGGCAGGTTGCAGGCACGGTCCGATATGCAACCCGTCATGGTGCCCTGCCGGCAAGGTTTCAAGGTCATCCACTGGCGCAAAAGACTCAGTATCAAGCCCATTCGCATCAATTTGAGCGGAAGCGGCGTCAGTATCCCCACTGAACAGTCACTCGTCCCTGGCACGCTGGTGAACCTCCACCTGTTCCTTCCCCTTAATCCTCCCCGTGTCATCATGGCAGTCGGTGTCGTAATCCGCAGCTTCGAAGTTCACAAATCGAACGGCAAAAGTTTCCAGATGACCGCGCTTCATTTCGAATTTCTCGAAGAACGCGACCGGGAGACTATAATATCGTATCTTTTCATGGAACAGCGAAGCCTGCTGCGGCAAAAGGCCGATGAAAGAGCCGACGAAGAATTCCCTCCCGAAGAACCCGAGGAAGTTGAGTAGCTTCTGCCTTCTGAGTTCACATCTCCCAACAATGAAAATTAAACGTGAGAAATGCAGAGCGTCCAGATCCGCGTCAGATTCGGCTCGGCCTGACGGAATATAACCGCAGGCGTAGCAGCGCTACGTCGAGGATTATGCGAGGGGAAACGAGCCGAAGATGGCG
>MHDY01000008.1:16604-17431 GCA_001803705.1 Nitrospirae bacterium GWC2_56_14
CGCCCATTTCGCTTTCTTCTGTTTGAAGAATAATATCCACCCGCCGATTCTTGCCCCGGCCGTCGGCCGAACCGTTTTCGGCAACGGGGCGGAACTCCCCGTATCCGGTGGCGGACATTCGTTCAGGAGGGAAGTCGTAGTGATCGACCATGTAGTGGAGGATGTTCGTGGCGCGGGCAGTGGAAAGTTCCCAGTTGGAGCGGAACAGGGCGGAACTCATCGGCACATTGTCCGTATGCCCCTCGACCCGCAACGGATTGGTGTAGCTGTTCAACGATTCGGCAATTTTCGCCAGCAGAGGATAGGCGACCGGCTTGACCACGGCGCTCCCCGAATCGAAAAAGCCTGCCTCTTTGAGGCTGACGACAAGTCCGCGGCGCGTGATGTCGACGCTCACTTTGTCTTGAACGGCATTTTTGATCAGGTAGGCTTCTATGGCGGCCTTGACTTCACGGAAATCCTTTTCGTGGGCACGGGCGCGTCCTCTGGCAAGATCGGTACGCCCCTGCTGGCGTATCACCTTGCGCCCTGCCTCCGATTTCAGGGCCGGGATAATGTTGAATTCGGTCGAGTCGATGATCGTCGGCTTGGTTCCAGCCGTGGACTTCGAGTAGCCGAACGATTCCCGTATCGACTGCATCACCTCTTCGACCTTCTTCTTATCGGACTGGGACATGGCATACAGGGTGACGAACACGGCAAACAGGAGGGTGATGAAGTCGGCATAGGAGACGAGCCACCGTTCGTGATTCGGCTCCTTCTCCGGTTTTTTCGGTTTGCGTGCCATGACCTACCCTACTTCTTGTCGGGGGTGTGGGACGGGATGA
>MHDY01000009.1:0-147 GCA_001803705.1 Nitrospirae bacterium GWC2_56_14
TCGGATATACGACCTCCTGCGGAAGATGTCCGGCAATTCATTCCACCAATGATAATGACCTGTCCCATCGACGACTCCTTTCCAAGCTCCGTTATCTCCAGTCCACCGATCTGACCGTCGTAGCGGCATCGACCTGGACGCAGCGGC
>MHDY01000009.1:207-33882 GCA_001803705.1 Nitrospirae bacterium GWC2_56_14
ATCCCGATATTTTCGCGCCAACCGCGAAGGAAGAAGCCCGAACGCAGCTCAGGCTGCCGCTCGATAAAAAGATCATTTTCCTGGGCTCCACCTCGCTTCGAGACAAACGCAAGGGACTGCTCTATTTCAAGGATGCATTAGATATCTTATCGCGTTTGCTGAAAACCGATACGAGCGTGAAACAATCTATTTTAATCACGCTTGCCGGCAAGCTGGATAATGAACCGGGTCTCGACATGCCATTTCCCCATGTGCACCTCGGTTACTTTGCGGAGGATAGACAGCTAGCCCGTGCGTATCAAGCGGCGGATGTCTTCGTCTGCCCCTCGGTAGAAGATTCGGGTCCCATGATGATCAACGAATCCATCATGTGCGGCACCCCGGTGGTTTCCTTCGAAATGGGAGTTGCCTTGGATTTGGTGCATACGGGAGAAACAGGATACCGGGCGAAGCTGAAAGACAGCAGTGAACTTGCGCAGGGAATGTATGAGATCTTGACCCTGAACAAAACCGAGAGCGAACGCATATCGCAAAATTGCCGGGACCTCGGCCAGCGCCTCTGCCACCCGGCAGTCCAGGTAAAGTCCTTCGAAAAGCTGATTGACTCCCTGGTAAATAAAAGAGGCGCAGGTGCATAACGTCATGAAAACAATCCTGGAGAAAATAATTAGCCGGCTCGGCTTTGCTGTTGTCAAAAAAAGAAGCCCCCTTGAAGCGAACCTGGATCTCGAAGAAACCCTGGGATTTGACTTCGAGGAAGAAGCGACGCAGTGCATAAAAATTATCAAAAACCATACGATGCTTTCAAAAAGAAGGCTTGTCACACTGTACCAGCAAGTGGCGTACTGTGAGAAATACGACATTCCCGGCTCCTATGTCGAATGCGGGGTCTGGAAAGGCGGCGCCGTAGGTCTCATGGCCTTGGCGAACATGAGGTGCGGGAAACAACGAAGAAACATTCATTTGTTCGATGCGTTTCAGGAGATCTGCGAACCGGATACTGCGCTTGACGGCGAAAAGGCGCTGCGGGATGTGAAGGAACTTACCGGCAGAAGCGGATGCGACCAGGGACGGCTGCGTTCGATAACGGGGATCTACGACAAATTCGGCGGACCGGGCAGCCTTGAAGAGAATAAATTGCTGCTTGAAAAGACGATCGGTTATGAAAAAGAATTTCTCCACTATCATGTTGGATGGTTTCAAGATACGATCCCCCGGGTCCACCGGGAAATAGACAAAATTGCCATCCTGCGGCTGGACGGCGACTGGTATGCATCGACGAAAGTATGTCTCGAATATCTCTATGATAAAGTCGTCTTTGGCGGAATCGTCATTCTTGATGACTATGGGACGTACGAGGGTTGTAAACGGGCAGTGGACGAGTACCTGAAGAAAAGAAATATTCAAGCATACCTCTCCCATGTGGACAGCGATTGCCGATATTTCATTAAAATTTGAGGCAAAGGATGAAACAGGAGACGTATCGACATTTAGCGTGGGATTCTCAGACATTCGGATTCAACGTGGCAGACATTGTCTGCCGGCAATGGGAAACGAATCAATTTCAGGTGCTCCTGGATGCATTGAAAGCGCGCGGATATCGACTGGCTTACTGGGCACTCGACGCAGCTGACCGGGGAAACAACGACCTGGCAGCCAAACACCAGGGCTTCCTGGCCGCTCAAAATGTAACGTACGTCGTCATGTTCGACCAGCTTCTGCAAAACGGCGTTTTCCGCGGCTCCGGTCCCGGATCGAGGAGCTACCGTGATGCAAAGCCGAATAAGGACCTGGAACGCCTTGCCCTTGAAAGCGGGGCCTTTTCGCGTTATCATAACGATCCACTGTTCCCCCGTATACTATTTGAAAAATTATATCTTCTCTGGATAGCCAGATCAGTGGCGCGGGAAATAGCCCGCGAAGTGCTGGTGCTGGAGGAGCAAAGCAAAATTCTCGGGATGATCACCTTGGGGGACAAGGAAGGAAAAGGAACTATCGGCCTGCTTGCCGTGGATCCGAGCGCACGGAGAAAGCGTGTTGCGACGACGCTGCTTCTCGATGCCCAGCGCTGGTTTATCGACAACGGCTTCAAAATTGGACAGGTCTCCACACAAAAGACGAATATCGGAGCATGCAATCTGTACGAGTCCTGCGGATACCGGATGGAAACAATCAACAATATCTATCATTTTTGGTTGTGACGCTATGCGCCGCAACATTCGCGCCAGGTAAATTATGATCCCTTTCAACAAACCGTTCATCATAGGACCCGAACTGGACTATATCCGCCAAGCCGTCATGTCCGGCAAAATATCAGGCGACGGTCTTTACACCAAACAGTGCCAGCTTTTTTTTGAATCACGTTATCACTTCAAAAAAACATTGCTCACCACGTCCTGCACTGACGCGCTCGAAATGGCTGCAATCCTGCTTGATATCGAGGACGGCGACGAGGTGATCGTTCCTTCGTTTACCTTTGTATCGACAGCCAATGCCTTCGTGCTGCGGGGCGCAAAAATAGTTTTTGCGGACAGCGAGGATTTCTCGCCCAATATCGACATCGACCGTTTGGAACCGCTGATAACGGACCGGACTCGGGCAATTGTGCCGGTCCATTATGCCGGCATCGCCTGCAATATGGGACCGCTTCTGGATCTGGCAAAAAGACATTCCTTTTCCGTGGTCGAAGACGCGGCACAGGCCGTTGATTCTTATTACCGGGGAAAACCGCTCGGTTCCCTTGGTGCTCTTTCCGCATTTTCTTTTCACGAAACAAAAAACATCATTTCGGGAGAAGGCGGCATGCTTGTCGTCAATGACGACCGGCATGTTCAGCGGGCTGAAATCATTCGTGAAAAGGGCACGAATCGCTCTTCATTCTTCCGAGGAGAGGTCGACAAGTATGGCTGGGTGGACATCGGATCATCGTTTCTTCCATCGGAAATCATTGCAGCCTTTCTCTACGCCCAGCTCGAGCATCTCGACGCAATACAGACGAAAAGAAAACGTTTATGGGACCTCTACTTCGAACACCTGACGCCTCTCGCAGGCTGCGGGCACATCCGCTTGCCATATATACCTGAGTATGCGACAAACAACGCACATATGTTTTATATCCTCTGCGATAACATCACCGAAAGATCGGCCCTGATTGCGCATCTTCGAAAACACGACATTATGGCGGTTTTTCATTACCTGCCGTTGCAGAAGAGCCCTTTCTATAAGGATAAACACGATGGCCGGGAATTGCCGAATGCGGACCGGTACTCAAATTGCTTGCTTCGTCTGCCTCTCTACTATGAGTTACATGAAAAAGACGTCGAATCTGTTTCCGAAGCAATCAGTATTTTTTTCAAAACCAGGCGAAAAACGATGTGATACTCTTTTCAACAAGCTCAACACCTTTTCAATGGGAATGAAATGTTCCGCGAGGCCCCATGTCCGTAAATCATACTTTGTTATTTTCGGTGATCACCCCTTCCTACAATCAGGGACAATATCTCGCCGAGACCATTGAAAGCGTCCTGGGGCAAGCGGGAAACTTTTATCTGGATTACATCATCGTCGACGGTGGTTCCACCGATGATTCGGTCGAGGTCATCCGGCGATATGAGCAATTGCTGAACAGCGGCGTCTGGCAGGTAAAGTGCCGCGGGGTCCGCTTTCGCTGGGTAAGTGAGAAAGACAGGGGCCAGACCGATGCCCTCATGAAGGGTTTTCGTATGGCCGAAGGCGAGATCCTTGCCTGGCTTAATTCCGACGACACCTACCTTCCCGGGACCTTGCTCAAAGCGGTCGATGTTTTTGTCAGCGACCCGGACGTATCAGTTGTTTATGGAGGCACCCACTTTACCGACGCAACGGGCGGGGTCATCGGCAGATATCCGACCGAACCCTTCAACTACCAGCGGCTGGCAATGTTCAACTTCATATGCCAACCTTCTACCTTTTTCAGAAAAAGCGCATTTACCGAGGCGGGGGGCCTCGATACAAGCCTCCATTTTGCAATGGATTATGACTTGTGGATCAGGCTGGCGGGAAAATTTGAATTTAAGTATCTGCCTGAATTCCTTGCAACGTACCGGTTGCACGAAGAGTCGAAGACTATTTCCCCTTCATCGGCCCTGGCCAACCACAAAGAAGCCCTTGATACGGTGAAGAGGTATTACCACTGGTCCCCCTTGAATCGCGTGTACATGTATTGTCACTACCTCCTGAAATCAAAGATGCCGGCCGCTCTCGGCAAATTCAATTTCCCCCTTATTGTCTTGTCTCTGCCTTTTGCAGCGGTAAGATATATAATTTTGAACAAAGGTATCAGGTTTAAGGACCTGAAGATGATAAACCCCTCCAATATCCGCAAGCTGTTCAAGGATTGGATGGACATCTACAAGGAATACTGACCATGAGGATCGCCCAAGTAATAGCGACCTTTCCACCTCTTCATGGGGGAATGGGCTATGTCTGTTACCATAACGCCCTGGAACTGGCGCGAAGGGGGCACAATGTAACCGTATTCACCCTGGAGCACGACCGGTTGCATTACGAAAATGACCCCGACGCGCTAAGGATAGTCCGCCTCCGCACCCCGCTACGGCACGGAGACGGCGGCATTGTGCCGCAGCTTTACACCAGGCTGCAAGGCTTTGATATTATACACCTGCACTATCCTTTTTTTGGCGGGGCCGAATATGTGTATCTTGCATCACTCCTGCGTGGTAAAAAATATTTCCTTACCTATCATATGGATGTCCAGGGAACTACCTTCCTGAAAAAAATATTGATAAGCTCATACGCGACGTTGTGCATGCGCCGCATTATTCAAAAGGCTGATTTGATCGGTGCGCTCAGCAGAGCCCATCTGGAGAGTTCACAAGCCTCACGAATTGTGGACTGGAATAAGGTCGTCGACATGCCGAACGGGGTAGATCCCGGCATTTTTTCGCCTCGTGAGAAAAATGAGGCCTTGCTGGAAAAGCACGGGCTCAGAGATAAGGTTGTTGTCCTGTTTGTCGGCAATCTTCAGCCCTTCAAAGGTGTACACCTATTGATCGATGCCATGGCAATGATCAAAAACGAAGGCATTGTTCTTCTCATTGTTGGAGGAGGATATTGCGAAGCAGATTACAAACAGCAGGTCAAGGAGAAGAAGTTGCAAGAGAGAGTAATTTTTGCCGGACCTCAGTCCCCGGATCACGATCTGCCGCTGTATTACAATCTTTGCGATTTCCTGGTACTTCCCTCAACATACTCGGAATCTTTCGGGCTCGTCGTTCTGGAGGCAATGGCATCAGGAAAGCCCGCCATAGTCTCATCGCTGCCCGGACCTGCTCAATTAGTAGATGCCGGAACAGACGGGTTGGTTGCAAAAACGGGAGACCGGGAAGACCTTAAAGACAAGATAGAATATTTGGCCGCAAATACGAAGATACGCCTCGATATGGGAATAGCGGCGAGGGAAAAAGTTGTCAGAAGGTATAGCTGGAGCACGATCGGTGAACAACTTGAAAATGCGTTTATCCGCATGCTGAAAAGTTAGCGTGTCGCTCAAAAACGGCATTGCACCTTGGCTTTCTCCTTCGAGAAAATACCCTCTGGTGTCGGAGAATATGAGAACGTCCCCCAAATTCACGAACAACTTTGATTTATTACGGCTCGTCTTTGCCTCGTCTGTTTATTTCCATCATGCCTATGCCTTGACGCTCAGCCCTGATTTGAGGATCCTTGCACGCTGGTGCAATGTAGAATTCGCCCTGAACTCTTTTTTTGTCATAAGCGGCTTTCTCGTTTTCCTGAGCTACTACAACTCCGATTCTACCATGCAGTATTTCTTAAAAAGAGCCGCCAGGATCTACCCTGCCTATTTTTCGGTCATTATTCTCTGCAGCTTTTTGGGAGTATTCCTCACCACTGCGCCGACTTCAGAATATTTCTCCCTGGATCTTCTGAAATACGTGACGGCCAATCTGCTCTTTATGAACTTTCTTGCACCGGAGCTTCCCGGCGTTTTCACCCACAATTCCCTTCAGGCCGTGAACGGGGCACTCTGGACGATACGCACCGAGGTCATGTGTTATTGCTGCGTTCCGATAATTGGCGCATTATTGAATAAATTTAACCGAACCATTGTTTTTTCCGGCCTTTATCTTCTGGCATATGGCGTCTTTTCGGGCCTCCTGATCGTCGCTTCGCGCTCGGACTCCCGCACCCTCTTCAATGTAGCGTATCTGCCCTGGCATTTCCTCTGTTTTTTGAGCGGCGGCATACTCTATTCCTTTTTCGAAAACTATAAAAAACACCCGGCGGCATTTTTTCTCTTAGCACTCGTGGTTTACAGTGGGGGCGCGTTGCTTGATCTCTCTCTTCTCAAACCACTGAGCCTCGCCGTGATCGTCGTTTATCTGGCCTATTTTGCCTTCTACGCCGGCAATTTCGGGAAATACGGGGACCTTTCCTACGGTGTTTATATCGTTCACTTCCCTATTCTGCAGGTCCTGATTTCCTATGGCCTCTTTACGACTCATCCGCTTTTTTCGTTCACGGGCGCCACAATTCTCATCGTTATTGTTTCGTACTGTTCCTGGCATATTATTGAAAAACCATTTCTGAAAAGAAACTCGCATTATATTATTGCTAGCAAGGAAAAGTAGGCAGGAATTCAAGATCAAGAGAAGGAAACGTCAGCTATCGCACCTGATGGCTTCAGGCGTTCGAGGTGTTGTGCGCTCCTGATGCCGGGCTTTGTTTATTTTGCTCTTGCGACCCATACATCCTGAGTCGGATAAAACTGGCGATGCAGTACTACGTCAAACCCTTTCAACAGGTCGTCTGTGACGAATCTCTTCGGGTGATAGGCAAGATACCATTTTTTCCCTTCCTTTACATCCCCCCGGACGACCAAGGTCCCCAAATCATACAATTGTTTTTCATGGGAGAGCAGTCTGTTGCTGGCAGTGTCACCGTGAGTGGTTATAATAAGCAGCCCGTTGGGTTTTAGAACACGGCGGATTTCCCTAATCCATTCAAAATGCATTATTTCTGATAGATGCGTAAAGACCGATAGTGCATACACACAGTCAAACAGGCCACTCTCGAATGGAAAGGGCGGCTTTGTTTGATTGACAAAAAACTTGATGCCATCGATGTTATGCTGACACCACCTGATCGTTTCTGCGTTGTAGTCAGTTCCATAGAGTTCGACATGCTGCTTGAGATTGTCTTTCAAATGGCGGATGACACGACCTGGACCGCACCCCCATTCAAGAATTCTCGCATTACGAGCCATGTTTTCCCGGTTGACAATATCTGCTAGGGCTTTTGCATCTGCTGCACCCGAATCAAAATACGATTGCCAGTCAGTATGGCCGTAAGCATCGAATGCAAGGTGCGCCGGAGGAACTGCAAAGGCCTTGTGGGCAGCGATGAAGGCCCTATTGTTTTTCCTGTTGTAAGCCAGGTTTTTTAAATAGTATATCCAATCGACAAATTGAAGCAGCCTAGCTTTTCTCAACAGGTATGCAATTGCATGGACGGCACGTAACGTTCTTGACTGCATTTTTCGAGCCTCGGAATTACTGGTTATCATCTGAAATGTTCTTGAACATGTTCACGGAGGTTCCCGGGTCTGGTCGCGTGATACGAGTGGGCCGGTCCTTCAGGAGGGAAATCTCATGCTTTAACGCTCCCCGCTGCACTGCCTTTTTCCATCCACCAATCGAACAAGCCCTCATACGCTGCAACGAATACGATGATAAAACCGATCGACGGCATATACATGCGGTGTTCAAAGATGACATCAATGATCGGCACGAAGCTCTGAACCGGTGAAAGACCGATATAGAACCAGGCCACGCCAAATGGAACCAGGAGCCATCCCTTTTTTACATAAAGCCAGAACGCGGAACCCACTACAGCGATATGGCCGATCAAGGAAAGAAAGGTCGGAAACTCGAACAGTGTCTTTGCTATAGCGTAGTCATAGTCCAGGTTCTGGTTGATCGGCAGGAGCATCAATCTGATATAGGTCCAGATAACGTTTAACGACGTCAGAATATAGGTCGAGGCATTTATGCCGCTCGTGGTCTGGACATTCAATCCGATACTTGCGGACGTCGTTTCGGTCAAGGTCGAGTGCATGGTATTATAAATCTGTAACCAGGTGAGCATGAGCAGAACATAGGCCATCCAGCGGGACCGAAGGGACTTGATGCTTCCCTCCGCAAGAAAGAAAAAATCATACAGCATGAGGACCGCGGGCAGCGTTACTGCCCACTCTTTGGACCCCATGGCGCATAATGCGGTGAAGGCCGCGCCCAGATAATAAGAAAATTTATTCTTTTCCGTTCCTTTGATGAACAGCAGGAACGTGGCCAGATAAAAGAATGTGGCCAGGAGTTCTGAGCGCGTGACGATATACGTGACCGACTCGGTCTGGATGGGATGCACGCCGAACAGCAGCGCAGCAAAAAGCGCCATACGCCGCGCTTTGTTCCCATAGGCGTTCAGCAGCACCGGTCTGTTCAGCGTCCAGAGGACCAAAAGATACACGAAGAAGCTGTTGGCGATATGGACGGCAATATTGAAGATATGCCATCCGACAACGTTCAACCCGCTGAGCAGGTAGTTGAACATGATGGAAAGATAGACAACGGGCCGGACGCCGCGCAGGAGTTGCATGATATTGTCAAAAGTCACTTGCTTGATCGTCGTATTTTCCACGATCGACGGGTTGTCATCGAAATGAAATGTTGCCGTGAACGTATTCGAATAGGCGATCAGGATCATGACGGCGATCAGGAGGAAGGCCCATCTGTTGAAATGCGGTCGCTTGAAAAAACCGTCAAGCCTCATACTGAGCACCTGTGCGGACACCTCTTTTGGCTCCATTGATTAGTTCCTCCTCACATCCGAATGCCCGTAAATGTACCACGACCCTTTTGGGTTGTAAAGTATTTTTCAGGCCGGTTTCCCGGCCGCTCCCTTTGCCGGTGGTGAAGGACGTGAAGCCGCAAACCGATCTTCCAGGTCTCGCCGCAGCAGCGCTATTTCCTGCGCCAGGCGTTTGTTCTGATCAGACAATCCGGAGATGACCACGGAAAAGTGCAGCGTGATCAACAGGAGGAACAGAAATGCGATCAGGAACAGCGCTGAAGGAGGATAGTAGATCCCGACAATTTGCGATACATTTTCGATGATCTTCGTTGTCGAGAGAATGAGCAAGACACAGCCGGCGAGCAGCCAGAGCAGCGCATAGCGCTCCTTTAACCGTCCGCGGCGGATCAGTTCGACGACCAGGATCAGGACGATGCCGCTCACCCCGGTGGCAAGCAGTTTCAACAATACCATGGGATCACCTCACCTTTTTTATCAGGTCGACAAAGATCGCCAGAAGAACCTTGATCATGTAGTACACCGACCGCAGGGGCGTGATCGAAGAGCTGCCGCCGGTGCGCTCCCGCATGCCGACCGGCACTTCGACCATCCTCAATCGTTTTTTATGCAGGAGAACAAGCGCTTCCACTTCCGGATAATCTTCCGGGTAGGTTTCTGAAAAAAACTCGAGCACCCTTCGGTTCGCGGCGCGGAAACCGGAGGTGCTGTCCGACACCGTCATGCCGAGGATACGGGACAAGACGGCAGAAAAGATCCAGATCCCCGCCCTCCTGAAAAACGGGACCCGGTACCCGCCGGGATTCAGGAAACGGGACCCGATCACCAGATCCGCCGTTCCGGACCGCAGCGGTTCAAGGATTTTCTGCATCTCTTCAGCACGATGCTGACCATCGCCGTCGAACTGTACCGCAAACTCGTATCCCTGTTCCCGGGCATACAGGAAACCCGTCTGCATGGCCCCGCCGATACCGAGGTTAAAGGGCAGATCGACCACCTTGACGCCGTGCTCGACTGCGGTGCGGGACGTTGCGTCACGGGAACCATCGTTCACTACCAGGATTTCGGCGCCCGGGACGTTGTCCCGGAGGTCCCGGATCACGCCCGGCAGGCTCTCCTGTTCGTTATATGCGGGGACGATCACGAGCAATTTCATGGTCATTCCTTCAAGGCGATTTCAAAGGCCGGCATCCCGAATTCCCGGAACAGCCGATAGAGCTCAAAACGGCGGATCCGCTGCATGCGCTTCGCCGTACGACGCTCGCCCGCTATCCTCGGAAGCGCTGCCAGCGCAGCAACCCAGGCACGGAACAGGATCGCCAAGGCGAAAAAAAATGAATGTTCGGCAGTGAACTTGCCGCTGGCGCCCCGCCCGGTCATGCCGCCATACGCCTGGAGCAAAAGCCGCTTGAACGTATAATACGGGCTCACCAGGATGAGTTCAGCAGGATAATATTTCAGCAGGACCCAGATGCGGTTCCGCTCCACCAGAAAGGCTTTCATGGGCGAGTAGGCCGACGATGACGCCGAATACTTGTGATACACAATGGCGGTCGGCACATAGCGGCACCCCCACCCGGCAAGCCTGATGCGCAAACCCAGATCGACGTCGTCGGCATAGGAGAAAAAAGCCTCGTCGAACAGTCCCACCTCATCAAGCACCGCCTTACGATAAAGAGCGGCGCATCCGCTCGGGAACAGGGCCTCGGCCTCCCGGTCGAACTGCCCGCTATCCCGCTCGAGCCGCCCCCTTCCCCGCGCCAGGCCGTCCCGATAGAGCAAAAGGCCCACATTATCGATGACCCCGGGGTCATCGTAAGACAGGATCTTGGATGCCCACATGCCTTCAGCGGGGTTCGCCTCCGCCGCCTGCACAAGCTGCTCAAGCCATCCCGGATCGGTCTTGGTATCATTGTTCAGCAATGCCACATAGGTACCCGTGGCAAGCCGAAAACCGGCATTATTCCCTCCGGCAAATCCGCGGTTTTCCGAAAGCTGCACCAGCCTGACCTGAGGATAGCGTTCACGGACAAATTCCGCCGAACCGTCCTGCGAACCGTTGTCGACGAAGATTATTTCGAAATCCAGGAAGCGCTGCGCACGGAGAGAACCCAGGCATTCATCCAGGAGATGCCGGCCGTTCCAGTTAACAATGATGACCGAAACGATCGGTTTTCTTGATGCACCGTTTTCCATCAGCACCCCTGCTTCAGCGCGGACCGCAAACCAAAAATGTCTTTGATATCATATGCTATCACACTAAAACAGTCAATCACTATCATGGTAAGAGCACCTGCAGCGAGGACGTGCTGCTAATACCGGCACATTCAAGCTGCAGTTACTCATGGGGAGTGATCTCCCCTTCTTTTTTTTCCGCCGCTCGATAGCGAACAACGAGCCAGTATATCAAACCATAGGAGATGACCGCGGCAATGCTTCCCGCCACCAGCGTTCCCATAACAAAGGGCCAGAAATACGGTTGAATGACCTCATACGTACCGGACAGGGTAAGCTCATTCCACGCGATCTGCGGCATGGCGATCTCGCGGCCCATGAGCTTGCTGCCGAACCAGATGCAAAACCCGTACAGGGGCACGATGGTCCAGGGGTTATTGATAAAGGTGGCGGTGATCAGCACCAGTTTGTTCAGCCGGAAGGCCCACGCAACAAGAAGGCAGGTGATCAGGTGCAGGCCGAAGGTAGGAGAAAAAGCGATAAAAACGCCGATTGCGAATGCCAGTGCCAGACGATGCGGCGTATCATGCAACTGAAAGATCGAACGAATGCGGTCCCTGAAATTAAATCCCAATGATATCCTCTTAGCATTCCCGAGCCGGGCAGCACCGGCCAATGATCAGCTCGATGCGACACGTTGGTTATTATAACCATTTTGCGTTAATTATCAAAGGACTTTTAGCTGAAGGCAGGAATGCTCCCGTTTGTCCTGCTTTCACCGCAACACAATAACCGCTTTCTTTCGCGCCGCCAAAACGTGTATAATGTGCCGGTCTCAAAGATGCGATGAGCATAGGCACCGGCAATCGCACCATGGTGAAAAGGCCTGTTTTCCTCAACAATCTGACAAGAATGAGGAGATTTTGTGAAGCTGTCGAAAAAACAAATTGCATTTCTTTTATTCAAGATCTCGGTCAGCGGCATTCTCCTGACCATCATCTTCAAAAAAGCCGGCCTTGAGCAGGTCCTCACCCATTTTCAGTCAATGAACCTCTGGCTGTTCGGCCTTTCCCCCCTGCTCTACGTCCTCCTCATGTTCGTATCAGCGCACCGATGGGCGCTTTTACTGGATGAACCCTACCCCATCAAAAAAATCTTTTCTCTCTCTATGATAGGCAGTTTTTTCAATAACCTGCTGCCGGGCTCCGTTGGCGGTGATGCCGTGAAGGCATACTATCTGTACCAGGATACCCGCAAGGGGGGAAGCACCATTGGATCGGTGTTCATGGACCGGTACATCGGATTAAGTGCCCTGCTGGCCCTGGGGCTCATTTCAGGCATTGCTGCATTCCCTGAACTGAAGACCATCGGCATGCACCTGGCCATCCCCGCGCTCTTTTGCTTGTTTATCGCAGGAAGCCTGCTGTTCTTCCGGCTCAGGATCGGCCGTCGGTTCTCGGCAGTCTCTGATTTCTACGACTATTTTCACCGCTTGATCAGGAACAGGACCAAGCTCATGAAGGCTTTTGGCCTCTCCCTGATCGTGCAGGCGCTCTCGCTGCTCATGATCTACCTCATTGCCCGCGGGATCGACCAGAAGCTGACCTTTACCGCCCTGTTCGTGTTCGTCCCGATCATCAGCCTCGTCACCATGCTCCCCATCTCCATTTCCGGGCTCGGGGTCAGGGAAAGCGCCTTTGTGCTCCTGTTCGGCCTCACCGGCGTCCCGGCCGAGGCGAGCATGTCCATCTCGTTCCTCTGGTTCCTCTCAATCGTTGCGGCATCGCTCATCGGACTTGTAGAATATCTGCGGATCCGGCGTCATTGACCCTGCGCATAAGCTCATTGATCAAGCTGAACCCCGCTCTCCCACCCGCAAGCTCCGCCGCGCTGGTCTCCCGGAAAAAAGAAGAGGGGTGGACCTGCCCCCGGCAGAGCCACCCCTCTCATTACTTGCATACCCGGCAAGAACCACAATCGTGCGTTCCTGCCTCCAAACGAATAAAAAAACACAGATGGTATCTTCCTGCGCAATCGGCTTTCGACATCATCACGATACCGGCATCTTGAAGATCAGCAAAACCAATATTCCTGCCGGCACTGCAATACTACCTGCAACAACGGAAAAGAGCTTGACCTGACGATTTTAGAAAGGGATGTCTATTGTTTCAAGCATCCGCTTGATATCCGCAGGCATGGTGCCTTTCATGGTCTTCGCAAGATAGGAACTGGTGGCGATGATATGGATGACCTTGATCATGAACTCGCGTTTCTTAGGTGTCATGGTATTGAGCGTGTTCATCTTGTGGGTGTAAAATTCGCGCGAAGCCTTTCCGAGCCAGTCCTGCACCTCTTGAAGGGTCATGGTCTTCGTCTTCATCACCGGCTCCACCAGGTTATAGCGGCTGTAGTCAAGGACCTCGATCTGGTCCTTCAGTAATGGATAGATCTCGGCATAGGGCCAGGGTGCGATCGCCAGGAAGAATGCCATATCCGGGTTGTAAAATTTCGCCAGCTCGAACGTTTTTGCCATGCTCTCGGGCGTATCATCGGGCATCCCCAGCACAAAAGAGGTTTCGGACACAATGTCCTGTGCATTGATAAGGTCCAGGGCACGTTTCGAATCCTCTACTTTGATGTTCTTATTAAAGGAGTCCAGCGTCGCCTGGGTCGTCGCCTCGACGCCCACGTAGATGTGGTCAATAAGGGCTGCTTTATACTTGCCCATGATGTGCTCGTCCCGGATAATATCATCGACACGGGTCTCCATCAGGATCTTGGTGCCCACCTTGCGCTCGATAAGGAGGTCCAGTATCCGCTCCCAGCGCTTCCCGTCCAGCGTCGGCGTCTCGTCGGCGAACATGACCACGTTCACCCCGTACGCGTCCCGCAGGTGTTCGAGCTCCGCAACGACGTGCTCGGCGCTTCTGCCCCGCCATTTGCGCTTCCAGAAGAGCTGCTGCGAGCAGAAACTGCATTTCTGGCTGCAGCCTCGCGAGGTGCTGACAATGGCCAGCACGGAGTCTTTCATGGGTTTGTAGGTGTATATGGGCCAGTCCACGAGGTCCCATGCCGTGGGCAGGCTGTCGAGGTCTTCGATGAACGGGCGGGGCGGGGTGGCCATGACCTTATTGTCTCGAACGAACGCAATGGACCGGACCTTGACCGGATCGCCGCCATTTGAAAGGCAGTTCATAAGATCGACGACCGTCTCTTCGCCTTCACCCATGACGATATAATCAACAGGATTGTCCTTCGCGGTGAGGATCTCGTCATAGCAGTACGTGGGATGCACATTCCCTATGATGGTCGTGATCCGCGGGTCGACATCCTTGGCCAGTTGCAATACCTTGAGCGCGTCCACGATCTCTGCGGTAAAAGCAGTGGTCCCGACCACGTCTGGCTTCTCTAGCTCGATGCGCTTCCGGATGTCGTCGTAGGTATGCCAGTGGCTCATGGCGTCATAGATAATGGGCTCATGACCGGCTGCTCGAAGGCTGCCCGCGAGATAGACAAAGGCGACGTTCATCCATACGCCAGCTGACTCGACAACTCCGGAATGATAAGGGGGGGTGATGAGAAGTATCTTCTTAGGACTTTTCATAATTGGGGCATTTTACGCAATTTCACCTTCCAAGTCAACGGAAAGGTGAAAAAAAATGAGGCAGGTGGGTCGGTATTATCGATCAAAGACCATGGAATATTGCCAGTAAATGCCTGTTCCAAAAATGAGCATCAGGACCACATGTTTAACGATCAACATCTTTTTTCGCAATTTTTCAGCATCCTCGCCATAGACGTTGCCGATGTAGGCATAGGTGAACGTCCTGCCCATGCCCGCCAGCAGCACGACAGCGACACATGCTATCCCTGCCCAGAAAAACTGCCGTTCCAGGCCATCGAGAACAGACTTGAGCTCCGGTCGCTGCGCTGCAACGTGGTCCAGCCAGTAGACCGCTGGAACCGATGCTGCCCAGCAGCCAGCGGCAAAATCATGCAAAAATCCGATGAAGATGGTGAAACCTTTTTTCATGTGGTGCCGCCTTTAAACGTTATTGTCCATCTGTCTGCGTCCAGTTTTGACTCGCCATGAATACACAGGTACTTATCAACGGTCTCATAATTATCCGTACATCAAGCTGCATACAAGACCCATCCCCGCCCTCCCCTTGATGGGTGAGATTGAGCGGGGTATGGGACCGTGTTCAATGTCGATATTATTATGAGACCATTAATAAAGCAATTTTATTTTTTCTTTTTCGCCTTCTTGGGCAGTTTTTCCGACTTAAGTCCTGCCGGATGGTCTGCCAGCACCTGCTTATCCGCCTCGCTCTTGTACCAGTCCATCGGCCGCTCGGTCTGGTCCTTGAACGCGTTCAGGGCGTCGTCCCGCAGTTCAGCGGACTCCGCATCGGCCTGGGCAACGAGGATCTCGTCCACTACCTGCGGGCAGGAGGCGACCGAACCCGGCCGGGCCTCGATCTCCTCGCGTACGCTCGGCTCGATCTTCAGGTCCTTTGCGGTCATCATCTTCAGTTCAATGGAGAAGTTCACATAACGCTCAAGCATACGGAAGATCGCGGTGTCGCCCATTGCGCCCGCGGTGCGCTCCTCGTCAGGCAAAGGCGAGACCTTGCCGTTCTCGATCTTGGCGCGGCCCACCATCTCGCAGCCCGTCCCCCCATCGGTCGTGTAGCCCAGGTTGTCCGTAATGACCGCGAGAACCGTCGGCACGTTCGCCAGGTCCCAGTGCGCAAGAAGTCCCACCTCTCCGTCAGGCAGCGGTTTCAGGTCGTCGATGCTCATGGCCAGGACGCGCGACCACGGGGGGACCGGCCTCGTGCGTTTCTTCGGCAACAGGCCCTTTACGCAGCGGCGCAGGGAATCGTCGAACAGGTTGGTCGCAGTCTCGGCCTCACCCAGGACATTGACGCAATGTGAATTGGGGATACCGATGACCTCCTGCACCATGGCATAATAGTCATCGCGGGTCACGACCCCGAACCGGCCGCGGTAGCCGCCTCCGTCGCATATGCGGCTGCCGGGAGGCAGGCGGAACGACATCTTCTTGCGGCGGCAGGCCTGGAAAAAATAGACGTACGCAGAAGTGGCGCCGATGAGCGCCACCGGCACGCCGCTCGCCTCGGATTCACGCAAGGCCTTGATCAGGGCGTTCACGTCGACCCCTGACTTGCTGAGCAGGAACATGCTGTCCGGCGTGCCGAAGGCCAGGCGGGTCTGGTCCATCCCGATAGCCATGCCCATGGAAGGCGCCAGTTCCGGGCTCGGGGCGAGGATCAGGATGCGGCAGCGCTTGCCGCCCACGAAATCCGGGAAGAGGTATGATTCGGTCATCTGCCGGTTTGCCGAGAACACAAGCCGCTTGCCGTCCTCGTCGCGGAAGATGCGGCCTCGTTGGGTCAGGCTGGTGGTCCCTCCCGTGAGACAGGCCATCACCGACTTCTCGAGCGGAAAGGACGCCACGAGATGCGTCTTGAACACATCGTTGTACACCATGGGGATATCCTGCCATCGGGAAATATCGCCGGGTTTCACCTTCTTCGCGTCGCAGAACTCCCGGAAGATGGCGTTCACTTCGTAGTGCAGGGCGAACATCCTGAGGCAATAGTCGTTGAAATTGGGGACCGCTGAGTCCACGCCTGCGGCGATGAACTTAAGGACGTCTTCGGTCAGACGATGGCGCTCTGCTTCAGCTTCAGCAGCACTGAATGGAGTGGCGGGCAATCGAGACATTGGGATGACCTCCCTGATAATTTTAATCTGGTCTATCTTGAAAAACAGAAAGTTCGGATAAATGCTGCAGGAAATGTGCCTTCTGCCTTTAAAACATTATTAATAATAATCCATTACAAATCATAATGTTATGAAGAAGATTCGAGATTGCTGCATTCCCGCCCAGCACAAAAAAAAGGCACCTGCGTAAATATAGGGCAATTATTTATCTCCAGAACGTAAATAAGTGATCCGTGTGTATTGACGAAGTCGGTCACGCCTTGCCGCTGGATGCGTTTCTGTTTTGACCGAAAAATAGACCTGCGCATCTCTTTAACTGAAAACCATATTTATACCGCATGGGTACAGGATGCTACCACACCTGGATTGAGGATGTAAATATTTAAGTTGAAACCGTTTTTCAAAAAACAAAACCATCCTTCGAAGTCAAAAAAGCGGCAATTTTCCGCTGACGCTCATCCACGCCAGCATATCATGATTCACTTTGAAAGTTCCCGTATCCTGCCTTCGGCATAGGGCCGTGCATCAGCAAGTTCGTAACCCGGCGTTGCCAGAAACAATTTGAAATCATTGAGCGCTTCTTTCTGCCTCCCGATATTTTCGAGGGCGATCCCCCGGTTTAATCGCGCCTCCTTGTCTGATGGATGGATGCCCAGTGCGAGCGTATAGGACTGTACAGCACCTTCGCTATCCCCCCGGGCCAATCGAATATAGCCCATCTTTGTGTGCACCCCCTGAATGAGCGGATTCAGAGCCAGTGACTTCTCAAACTCTTGTTCGGCCAGCTTGAGTTCACCTGCGTCCTGCCTGTTTCTCATAAAGTAGGCTTCCCCCAGGCCTGCATGGCCAAAAGCATTGTCGGGGTACTGCTCCACCAGTCGGACGAAGAGCGTGACATCATTCTTCCAATCAAGATTTCGTCTGATCGTTAATACCGACAGGACCAGGAGGACTGTCGTTACTGCGACAACACCGTACCTGCGTACCCTGGCGCCGGAAGGAAAAAACCGGGTAGCCTGATCGGCAGCAACAAACCAGAGCCCGATCGCAGGAACATACAGATATCGATCAGCCATCGGCGAGCTGGGAAACAAAGCGATCCCGCTCACCGGCAGGTAAAACGCCGCAAACCAAAGCAACCCGAAGAGCGTGGCCCGGCTGCGCCCCTTGGTGAGAAGCCATCCAACAATGGCGCTGATGCAAATCCAGGCGCTCACAAGCGGTAGCGCAAGCGGTCGAAGGTTCTCAGGAATGACGTATCTCGGGCTGAGCGCTATCGGCCCGATCAAGCTCAGAAGATACCGCGGAATACTATAGAGATTGTCCGCGAGCCGTGTCCAGAGGTCGGGAAACTTATACATACTTTGGAGCTGCTGCGAGCCAAACCCGGGGACCATGCCTGTTTGGATGCCGAGGCGGGAGAGAGTCAACCAGCGCATGACAAGGTAGCACGATACGGCAACAGCATAGGGAAGCAATCGCAAAGCTGCCCGGGACCTTGAACCGGAAACCCTATCCCGCAGCGAGGGGACCTCCAGCGCAATAATGAACGGCAAAGCAACAAGGGCGGATTCCTTGGAAAAGAACCCGGCCAGCAGGAAGACGGCGGCTGCAAAAGCACCGATGCTGTTCTTTTGCATGATGCTTCTGCGATGCATCAGATATGCCGTAAGGATAAAAAAACAGGCAAGGATCGTGTTCCGGGTCGAAATAAAATCAACAGCCTCCGTGTTTATGGGGTGAACCGCGAAGAGGAGCCCGGCCAAGAGTGCTCCCCGCGTGTCAGCGAGCACCGTGCGGGCAAGGAGAAATACCAGAAATGCATTGGCCGCGTGCAGCAGAACATTGATGAAATGCATCGGCCAGGGAATCAGGCCATGCACCCGCTCTTCGAGAAGAAACGTAAGCATGGCCAGCGGACGGTAATAGGGCAGCAGCTCATAGTCGCGCGTGGTATCGATGCTGCTGAAGAGGGCAACGGGTGACCCCTGCAATGCCGGATTGGTGACGATCACATTGGTGTCATCCCAGACAAAACCGTTTCCAAGGGAGTTGGCGTAGACGAGAATTGAAACGAGTACAACCAACAGACCTGCAAGCAGATCGTTTGTCTTCACCCCAAACATACCGAAAATCTTTGGCATGGCGCCCGTAATGTTGTTCAATGGCTGCAAGCTCCTTTTTTATTTCGCTGCGTTGACTACCGAGAAAGCTCATATAACCGCGCTTCCGCCTGAGGACGGGCCCGGGGAAGTTCATTGCCCGGAGCTGCCAGAAAGCGCCTGTAATCGACAGCCGCCTCCTCATACCTCCCGAGATTATCCAGCGCCATTGCGCGGTTTAACAGCGCTTCCGCATCGAACGGGTTCTGGCTCACTGCCTCATTGTAATGATGCAGCGCGCCTTCATAATCCCCCTTCAGCAAACGAACATACCCCAATTGGGTCCGCAGCCGGGGAAAGAACGGATCAAGCTCCAACGCCCGTTCAAACTCCCGTTCGGCTGAATCAAGATCGCCCGCCTTGTCAAGATAAGCGCATCCGAGATTGTGGTGGCCGAAAGCCTGCTCCGGGTACTGCTTGACGAGCCCGGAAAAAAGCGCGATATCGCTCCTCCATTCGATATTGCGCAATACGGTCATGCCGGCCAAAACCAGGAGAAAGAGAGCAACGACCCCATATGCGCGTTTTCTTGCCAGGGCGTTGGACGGAAGGAACCGGGCGACCTGATCAGCAACGATGATCCAGAGACCAATTGCCGGGACATAGAAATAGCGATCAGCCATCTCAGCACTGGGAAAAGGGACAATGCCGCTTACGGGCAGCCAGAATATTGCGATCCAGGAAAGCCCGAAGAATGCGGCCCGGCTCCGGCCTCTCGTAAAGAGCCATGCGAGAACGCAAAGAATGCCGATCCATGCAGCAAGAAGCGGCAGGGCGACGAGATGAAGATCGTCGGGAACATAGTATCGCGGGCTGAGCAAAGGCGGCCAGATAACCGTCAATAAATACCTTGGGATGATATACAGATTGTCCAGAAGCCGCGTCCCGAGACCCGGGAGGATCTCTAATCGGACACCGGCGCCGGACAGGGCCGTTCCGCGCAGAATAAAATAAACAATGGTAAAGACCACATAGGGCAGCAATCTTCCATATGACCTGAGCCTGGATCCTGATGTTTCGGACCGACGCCGGGAGGACTCAAGTACAATAATGAAAGGCAGCAGCCCCAGGGCGGTTTCTTTGGAAAAGAGCGCTGCGAGAAAGAGCACCGAACCGGCAACGGCACCGGCGAGATTCTGTTTATCTGCGCTTCTGCTATGGAGTAAGTATGCCGATAGGACAAACAAACAAGCGAGAAGGGTGTTTCTGCCTCCCGAAATAAAATCCACAGCTTCCGAGTTTATCGGGTGAGCGGCAAAGAGCATTCCGGCCAGAAGTGCGGCGTAGTTATCGTTGAGGAGAAATCGGGCAAGACGATAGACCAGGAATGCGTTAGCAGCATGAAAAAGGACGTTCAAGAAGTGCATCAGAAAAGGATTAAGTCCATGCAGCCGGTCCTCGATGAGAAAAGTAAGGAGCGTCAGTGGGCGGTAGTACGGGGTCAAATCCGTGTCACGGCCTGCATCGATACCTCTGAAGAGGGCAAGAGCGCTGTTTCTTTGGGTCGAGTTAGCGATAATAACGATATCATCATCCCAGACAAAACCGTTTCCGAGGGAATTCGCGTATAGAGCGAAGGCCGCGAACACAACAAGAAGAGAGAAAGCTATGTCGCGTTTTTTTTCAGCGTTTAATTTGTCACTCGCTGATATCGATTTACGCATCGATGCCTCCGTTTTCCAACAATCAAGAGATTCTTTTGTAGAGCGCCAGATAAGAATCGGAAAGAATGCCGTATCTGTTCAGGTTATTCGCCGGGACGAATACCGGCATCTCGGGGTCAAGCGTTTCTACATATCCAACGATCTCATATGATCTGCCCAGATAATTCTGCGCCCAAGTCAAAACCCTCGTAATGGACGAGTCGGTCAATCCCCAAGAGGCGGAAACATTCGCATAAACTATGTATCTAGGGCGCATCCGTTCGACCTGGTCGATCATCTCGTCCTGCATCACGCTTGCGAACGGCTGGTTTTCCATCAAGCCGTACATATAAATGTGGCCTGTGGCCGCGCGTCGGTTGGCATAAAAATAGATTTCCGGCTCTGACCCCAGTACCAGGATCCGATCTTCCTCTGTCGTCCGTTGAGCTATCAGGTCAGCCACCATCCGAGCCTCGGGAAACGGGTTTTTACCGTACGTCGCCCTGGTAACCTCGTTAGGGGAAAGCGTGAAAAGATAGTCCTGTTCGGCATACATTCCAAAGCCGACTGCAACTGCTAAAACGGCGCCCGGTATCCAACGCGAATATATAATGAAACGGGCAAGCGACAGTCCCTCTGCGGCAAGCAGCGCGACGGCCGGAAGCGCAAGAATGAAGTAGTGTTGACGGAACACAAGTCCCGGCGTGATTGCGAGAAAAGAGAATACAGCAAGGACGGACATAAACCGATGTTCACTCCTGCTTTCTCTTTTCGCCAGCAGGGAGCAGCACCCGATTGCAGCCAAAAACCATATCGCAAGTTGATTGCCGACTATTCCGGAAGCATAATAGATGAATAATTGCGCGCCTTCTTCTGGCGGGATTTGCACGGCATACTGGAACGCATACTGCGCTGTCCAGAAATAAAACATCTTAAATAAACCGAAATACCACATTGCGACAGCGAGCAAAGCGAGCGGGGCCGCCACAGTAATCGTAAAGAGCAGCAGTACCCGCACCTTGTTCCATATCGATCCGCCGTGAGTGCGCCGCACCTCAATTGTCAGTAAAACTGCGCCCAACAGGGCGAATACGGCAGCGTGCTGTTTCATCAAAATCGCAGTTCCGAAACAAATCCCGCTCGCAGAAAGCCAATACTTGCCATCCGGTTCGAATGACCGCAACAGAGTCAGCAACCCGGCCAGCACGAACAAGATGACGAAATGTGTCGCATGTGCGTGGATACCGGAAACAGATTGACTGAGTGAAAGCACGCCATAGAAGCCTGAGGCGATCAACGCCGTTTCACGATCACCCGTTCTCCGCCCCAATCGATAGACAAGGATCATGCAGAGCATATTGACGATAAACAGCCCCAGGTGGATGCCCGCGGGTGTCCGTCCGAAAAACGCCATAAATAATGCGTACATCATCGCCGTTCCCGGAAACTTCATCGTATATGCATCACGGTATGGCGGAATTCCATCAAGCATAAGCTGCGCTATGTAAGCATACTCACCTTCATCCCTTTCGAGAGGCACGTCTAGTAACCGAATGCGAACAAATGCAATCAGCGCCAGCACAATGAATGCGCCAACGATCGCGGTCCATCGGAACGCATCGGAGGATTTTACGTCACGCTGCATCATGGGGAGCATCAATTTCCACGGCCTTTCCACAAGCGGTCCTCTAATCTGCCGTTGAACCAAACCCGCGCTGGATCCGATAAAGACTTGCCCAATCTGACGCTGATGATCATGCCCAACCCGCGTATGTGGCATCAGTGAATATTAATTCCGGTTCCCGCAAGACGATCCTTCAAACGGCGCATTAAATAGTACTCGTTATAAGGCCTATCGTCAGTAATCATCATACCCGCATTCAACGAGGAACCTTTCGGAAGATCCACCGGCATGCTCAGCATACCTTGAACAATCGCCTCTGCATTCAGACCGGGAAACCACTCAAGCAGGTCGGCAACAGCGCGCTGAGGCATCCGCGCAACCATCTCCTGCGCCGTAAACTGCCGAAGGGGCGCCAGGGATGCGATAAAATGAAATCCCCATCCAGCAATCGACGAATACATCCTGCAATGCGGAAAAGACTGTGACAGTGAATTCATCACCGCGACCAGTATTTTTTCCTCTCCTCCTGGAAACCATACATGGAGAACACCGTCAGGCGCAAGATGCTGCTTTACCACTTCATAGAACTCTTTCGAATAAAGAAGGCTGGATCCTGCGGCCTCAATCGGAGGAGGCGGATCGATCGTAATGACATCATAGAGGCTGTCAGTCCGCAGAAGAAAGCGGCGGCCGTCATCAATTACAATGCGACCCTTCGGGTTCTTCAATAATTCAGAGGCATCGCCAAAATAATACCCAAAAGCGTCCCTCACCGTTGGCACCAGTTCAACAGCAGTTACGTCAATGTCCCAGCTCATCAGAGAACGATAAGTAATCCCCATTCCGAAACAGATGACCAGCGCGGTTGAGGGCCTTGACTCTTGGAACACCATTGGCAGGTGTGCCATAATTTTTGCGATAGGCGTTAGACCGGTCATGCCGATTCCATTCACCAGCAACTCCTTCCGCATCCCCTCGCCCCTTGAAATTACCGTTGCCGTGTAGTCTCGGCGTATTTCCTGTTTCTGTCCGTCATAGCCATCTTCATGGGAAACACTCACAAATACGGCAATAACCAGCAGTATGTAAGATAGAGCACCCAGAAGCAGGTGTTTTTCCTTTAACATACTTCTGGCAGAGAACGCCATGAATGGTATGGCCAGCAGCACCATTGAAAATCGCACCCCCAGGTATGGCAACATAACGTAACCTGCGATAAGGGGACCAATAATGCAGCCCAATATATTGATTGCATATGCCCTGCCGGCGCGCAGAGGAGATCCCGCCGAGTAATGGTCTACGAGTTTTGGGGTCAAGTAACCCAGCGCTGCGCAAAAAGGCATCAGGCTCACCAAAACAACGAATATGTTCGAGAAAAATCGCGGATCGTTAAGCACGATCGGCAAAAAACTGAAGGCGGCCGTGTACGTCAGCAGTTTTGAAGTGGACAGACCCCTCTTGTTCATCGCATGTCTCCGGTACATGAAGACTCCGACCCCCGTAGCAAGACAATACACCGCGAGGAGCGCGCCAAAGGCGTAAATTGTTGTTGTTAATACCGGGGTGAAAGCCCTTGTCCAAACAACCTCCGCAGCCATGGATACAAAACCGCTCATAAAGAGGATAATCTCGCTATGGGTCAATTTGGTTCCGGAAGCTGACAGCTCACTGATAACAGGGAAACTTTCCGCGTCAACAACAATTCGGTCTGTCAACCGTGGAGCGGGTGTATTAGAATGGTCCGCCGAAGATCGCAAATAGTAGACCACGGTAAAACTTGCTATGGCAATCAGCAAGTTAAAAGAGGCTGATATCAACAGCGTCATAGAAAACCCGACATATTCGACAAGAACCGTTGTAGTAAGAATGACCCCGCACAAAGCTCCCACAATATTTGCCTGATAAAGATAACTAAAGCTCGTGGCCTGAAAATTACCGGAAGCCTCGCGCTTCTTTACAAATGCCATCATTAAAGGGAATGTAGCCCCCATGCAGATGCACGACGGCAAAATTGATATCGCTATCACCACAGCGGAAAAAAACAGGTAACGGTGGCCGTCCATGCTACCCGTTGACAATAGGAAATCAGACCCGAACGAGAAGGCACGCGGAACAATTAAGCCGCCCAGGGCGATGCAGAGCTCGCATAATCCGTAAACGATAAGCGGCGAAAAGTCTTTTTTTGATACATGCAAATCTGCCCATTTTCCTCCAGCCCAGGAGCCTACAAACATGCCAAGCATGAAGACCGATATGACAACTGATAGAACGAGGGTAATGGCGCCAAAAGTGGAAAAAGCGATACGCGTCCACACGATTTGGTATGAAAGACCACACCAACCGGAAAAGAAAAACATAACGAATAACACTTTTTTCATTATAGAGCTCAAATTAGCCTCATGACGTTGCCGAAGATGATATCAATTGGGCCGCCGGTAACGGCAAGAACCTGACGCCAATCTCCGATGAATAGCAGGCCCGGCGTTTCACTCGGATGGTGCTCGTTATCCCGAAATCCCCTGCTATTATGCGATGCTGAAATTGTTTGGCTTCCCGTGGAAGTATCGCGCGCTTCCCGGGGAAACCAGCCCAACTTTGGATCGTAGCGATACAACAACGGGCCCGCTCCTCCTCATGAATGAGGAGGCGATTCGCAAAGAATAACCGCAAAATTCTCTCGCCCAATCCGCAAGCGACCGTCAGGGAAAGTAGAATCAGCAGACCATTGAGGAATCGTGCCCACCGTATGCTTGTCTTTTCAGTCATAGTGAGACCTGATCGATTGTTTAACCATCCTTATCAGCGTGTAAGTTCACGCACCCTCTCCTCTGCGTACGCCTGCGCACCGGGGATATCATTCTCTCCCGGAATGGAGAGATAAAATTGGTACTCTGCGACGGCCTCCTGGTACCTGCCGAGTTTTTCGTATATCATGCCACGATTAATCCGTGCTTCTTTGTCGTACGGGAAGATGGCCAACGCCTCGTTATAATGATAGAGCGCTCCCCGGTAATCGCCTCTGTTCTGTTTTATGTGCCCCAACTGATTATGCGCCGCGGGAAAGTACTCGGTCGTTTGAGAAAATGCCAGCGCTTTTTCCAATTCCCGCTCGGCAAGATCAAGATAACTATTATTGCTTCTCCTTTCGCTGTAATAGGCGGTCCCCAGACCGACATGGCCATAGGCATTGTCCGGGTATTGATCTACAAAGCGTGCATAGAGGGTGATATCGTTTTTCCAGTCAAGATTGCGCCTGACGGTCAATATCGCCAGCATGATGAGAACAAGTGTTGCAGCAACAACGGTGTACTTCCGTGCGGCATTACCGGAAGGGACCAACCGACTGATCTGGTCGGCTGCTGCCAGCCAGAGACCTATTGCAGGTATATAAAGAAACCTGTCGGCCAGGGGGGCGCCGGGGACATAGACAATGCCGCTTACCGGAAGCCAGAACAGTGCAAACCAGGATAATCCGAACAGCGAAACCATGCTGCGCCCCCGGGTGAAGAGCCATCCGAGAATACCGATAATGCAGAGCCAGGCTGAAACAAGCGGCAGGGCGAAAAGATTAAGATCATCGGGGACGACATATCGCGAGCTCAGTGCTGTCGGCCAGATTATCGTCAATAAATATCGGGGAAGGATATACAGATTATTCAAAAGTCGTTCTGTGAGGCCGGGGATGATGTATAAACTTTGCAGCAATGGCGAACTGATGCCGGGAAGAATGCTTGTTTGAATGCCGAAACTGGAGAGTGTCATCCAGCGCATAACAAGGTAACCTGTTGATGCTGCAATATAAGGAAGCAATCTTATAGCTGTTCGTGATCTTGAGCCCGATGCCTTCTCGCGGACAGGAATGATTTCCTGAGCCATGATCAATGGCAAAATCGCAAAGGCCGACTCCTTGGAAAAGAGGCCGGCCAAAAAGAAAGCCGCTCCTGCAAGAGCCGCGGAGATATTCTTACGTATGATACTTCTGCGATGAAGCAGATATGCCATAAGAACAAAGAAACAGGCCAGCATCGTATTACGACCGCCTGCATTGAAATCCACACCTTCCGTATGAAGCGGGTGTACTGCAAAAAGGAGGCCGACCAGTAGAGCGGCAAACTTATCGTTTATAAGAGTACGGGCAAGGCGATATACCAGAAAAGCGTTAACGGAATGGAGCAGGACATTGAAGAACCGGACAAGGAAGGGATTAAAACCATGCAGCCGCCCCTCGGCATAAAATGTCAGGTAGGTAAGCGGACGGTAAAAGGGCAGCAGTTGTTTATCGCTGGTAGTGTCGATGCTGCTGAATAGCGCAGAGGGGCGGCCCCGAAGCGCCGGATTATTGAGAATAACGCTGGTATCGTCAAGGGCAAAACCGTTTCCCAGAGAGTTTGCGTAGACGAGAAATGCAATAGCTGCTACCAATAATCCGGTGAGCAGTTCCTGTTTTTTTTCAATCTGCATTATCATACGTGCATTCCTCGCATCACCTTGTCCGTTTGAACCCTCATCAGGCTGATCAATACCATCAGAGCCTATTGCGGTGCATGCGCATTCGAGGGAGATGTCCCGCTCCGTATTGAAGAGTGCCCATGTGCGGCCGCTCGTGTCGAATCATAAACAAGGATTTCCGTCATCAACTCCTGAGTACGGGGCGATCCGGAGCTCAGTAAGTATCCATATTCGATCTGCGCAAGGTCCCTCTTTCCCATGCCCAGGTACACCAGCCCAAGGCCGAAGTGGGCTGGGTGACAACTCGAATCGGCTTGAATAGCGCGTTCAAATGATTCTCGTGCGGCTGGAAAGTCATATTTGAAATAATAGGCGAATCCCCTGTTCAAATGCGCCAACGCATACGAGGGATTGGCTTCCACTGCCTTGGTGAAATGCATGATTGCCTCATCGATCCTGCCTTCATCAAGAATTACTTTCCCGAGATTATTATGGGCCATCCAATTCTTTTCCGTTACCGCTACGGCATGACTGAATAAGGTAATGCTGTTTTTCCAGTGCCGCAGCTGCAGCTGTGTTATGACCACCAAAGCAACCATGGTTACGGAAAAGAGAATTCCTAAAAAAACTTTTTTGAAACACCAATGGCGTGAGACATCCGAGGTTCCCCATACCAGTATTGAAAATATGCCGATGAGCGGAATGTAGGTGTAGCGGTCCGCCATGGAATGATGCCCGATATGCACCAGCCCGATAACCGGCAGAAGCGTAATAAGGTACCACATCCACCCGGTAATAAGATAGGGAGAAAGTCTTCGCAGCATGAAAACCACGCCGGTGATCACCAGAAGAATCGATCCTGAGATAATAATTCTTGTCAGAGAAGGCGGATCAAAGGAAAACGGGTATAGAACAGCAAGATTACTCGGCCAGAACATTTTAGCCAGGTAAGCGGCATAGGTCACGAGCGCTCTTGTTGCTTTTTCCAGGAACGAGAGCTGATACGATATGTCCGCGTGCTGGGCTAGGTAGGTTATGACGCTCGCGCAAAGTGACAGGATGAAGAACGGTATTTTTTCTCCAATCAGCCGCAGGAGGCTGACGCCGCTCACCGCTCCGCCCTCTCTCATCGATGCGGGGAGGCGTCTGAGCGGCCACCAATCCAGCAAAAGCAGAATGCAAGGCATGGTTACGAGCATGGGTTTTGCCAGCAAGCCCATGCTGAACAGGCCAAGGACGATCAGGTATCGAACAGTCTCAGGCCTGTCCGTGTAGTGCGCATAGGCGCACATGGTCAGCATCCAGAAGAAGGCGCTGAGCACATCCTTGCGTTCGGCAACCCAGGCGACCGATTCAACATGCAGCGGGTGAAGGGCGAAGAGCAGTGCCACAGCTGCGCTGCGCCATGGTGCATTGGTCGTCCCCTTGAAAAAAATGAAAAGCAGGAGCGTACTGGCTATATGCAGCAGAAGGTTTACGAAATGATGGCCCGCCGCATTCATGCCGAACAGCTGCACGTCCAGCATATGGGATAGCCAGGTCAGCGGGACCCAGTTTGCCTCGTAAGCCGATGTAAACGCCCAGATGATGCCGTCAAGCGTCACCCCTGATTGTATATGGGGATTAAGGACAACAAAGGTGAGGTCGTCATAATCGACGAAGTCATGCCAGAGCACTGGAAAGAAAACTGCCAGGGTCAGCAGGGCGATGGCCGGCAGCAGATAAAGGTAAGACTTCTTGTTGGAATTCTCCTTCAAGCGCGCGTTAGACTGCAGGTATATTCTATTGCTGGCAATGTACGTGCGCCTCGCATTAATCACCAATCAACCCTTATGTCAGAATGGAAACAACGCCAGACATTTGTTTTTCTGACCTTCCCTGCTTGAATAGCAAAAAATCCTCCCCAAGCGAGTACCGCCAGCTCGTCGCCTGGATATGCTCATCTTTCACATTATTTCAAAGGAGTTGCTCCATAGCTTCTATTTAACAGGGAGAAGCAACCGGAAGCCCTGATCGCCATCCCAAATGTCAACATCGTCACTGGCCCGCCGGGTAGCACGTAAAGTTATCGCATCATCCGCAAATATCCCACCTCGCAATACACGCTTCTGACCACTGGCCGGGCCGGGAGGATTATTCTTCGGGCTTACCGTATAATAAACATCATCGTAGCGGTCTTCGCACCATTCCCGCGCATTGCCGCTCATATCATGCAGTCCCAATCCATTGGGTTTTTTTAACCCGACCGCGTGCATTTTAAAATCACTGTTTTTTTCATACCAGGCATATTCTGCCAGTTCTGCTTCATTGCTGGTACCGGCCCATTTTTCCTTTTTCCCGCCGCTCCGTGCCGCATATTCCCATTCTGCTTCTGAAGGCAGCCTGTACTGCGCATTGCTTTTTTTGTTCAGCTTGCGAATAAACTCCTGGATGGCGTTCCACGTGATATTCTCAATCGGACATTCGAGGCCGCACTCTTTCCGGCTGGCCGGGTTGCTCCCCATCACTTTTTCCCATTGGCTCTGGGTGACCTCGTATTTGCCGAGAGAGAAGTCCGAAACACAGACCTCATGCGCAGGTTTTTCGTTTTCGTCGCCGTCACCAAAAGTATCCCCCATCATGTAGCAGCCTCCCTTGACAAAAACCAATTCTATTTGTGGTACCGTGCCGGCGCACCCGGACAGGAGGATGAATAAGGAACAGGCCATCAGGTAAGTCTTCATAGAGGTCTCCTTTTTCAATTGATGAAAGGGAACAATAAAACGATATCTTCCCTGCTACGCTACTCCAGATGAGATCAGGTACGGCGTCTTTTTTCGGCAACGGACGTTCGCTCCGCCTTCCACTTTTCATAAGCGATCTTATAGCCATGCCGGACCGGGATCTGAGACATGAGCGAAAGGATATGAGCATGAGGAAAACCTTGCTTGGGTATCTTGAACATATGCCGCAGCACCCTGCCCAGACGCAGCACTTCCAATGACGTTTCGTAGAACAACTCTTCCCGCACCTCAGGGGTCATGGACGGATCGGGATGTTCGAACAGCGCGTACGCGCCGTTATAATATTCCCACCCGAGTTCCTTGTAGAGAGAAGGTTCGTACTCCTGGCGAAGCTTTGTTCCCGGATAGGGAACGACGAGCGACGGGTGCATGCTGACCCCCAAGCGGTCCGCGACCTCCACCGAGCGTTTGAAGTCATCAAGAGAATCCTCGCGGCTCCCGAGCATGTAAAAGAGCGACACATCGATGCCGTGGTCCTTGATCGTTCGTACGGCAGCTTCGCGGTCAAGGCCTATCTTGCCGTCGGCGTGATACGCTTTCAGCCCTTCGTCGGTCATGGCATCCCAGCCGACCCACGCGGTCAGCATGCCGCTCTCACGGGCTGCGTTCAGCATACGCTTCCCTGCCGGGGACAATACCGGGCGCAGGCTGCCGAACCCCATCCACCGCTTGCCGCATCCCTTGAGCGCAGTGAACAGATCTATGGCGCGCTGCTCCTTGCCGGTCCACCAGATGTTCTCGTCGCCGTTGATGTACATCTTTTCCGGGATGGCAGCTACATCGCGCACCACGTGGTCAATGGGACGGAAACGGATCTTGTCGCCGTAGAAAGGCTTGACCGAACAGAACGTGCAATTGTACGGACACCCGCGCGAGGTGTTCACGATCCGGAATTGGTGCCTGCGTTTGCCCTGCAGGAGCCCGTAGAGCGGCGTGGGCAGATCATCCAGATCGACCTGCTCTCCCTTGTAGAATGGCTTCAGCTGTCCGGCCCGAAAGTCCTTCAAGACCTGGGGCCAGACCGACTCCGCCTCGCCGATCACCACGGCATCGCCATGGGACTTGGCCTCCTCGGGCATGGCAGACGCATGCATATTGCCGAACACGACTTTGATCCCCCGGGCGCGCAGTTTGGCGGCGATCCGGTACCCTGGCACCGCTGTAGGGGTCAGGATGCTGATGGCAGCCAGATCGCACTCCAGCTTTTCGAAAGCATTCGGATCGGCGCTGGCGCTGATCAGTTCGATCTCAATGCTCGGGTCCGCTCTGCGGGTAAGCGCGGCCAGATACTCCAGGATCGGAGGCGCCACGGGCGTCCAGCCGAACGGTAGGGGGGGGAAGATAATGCAGAGTTTCATCGATTCCTCAGCTATCAGCGATTAGCATTCAGCTATCAGCATTCAGTCTTAAGCTGACAGCTAATGACTAAGTGATGATAACTCTTTTATTGTCACTTTTCAGCACTTTTTTGATTGAGAACGAATGGTTTAGCAACCAGCTTTCAATCGTCGGCATTCAGCCTTTTTGGACTGCCTGTTGACTGAAAGCTGGTCGCGGTATTTCAATGCTCTATCCTGAACCCCTGATGAAATGTCTCCATGGTGAATGGAATTCCCCAATAGCTTATGATCATCGCGATCATGGCGATCAGCGAGTACCAGGCGAGTTTCTTACCGCGCCAACCAAAAGTGATCCGCAGATGCAAATAGATGCCGTAGGTGAGCCAGGAGATAAGCGACCAGACCTCCACCGGGTCCCAGGCCCAGTAGCTGCCTTTCACCTGGTTAGACCAGAAGGCGCCGGATACGATCATAAGACCGTAGAGGATAAAACCGCCGGCAACGAACCGGTAGGCGAGATTATCGAGCGTCTGCGTGTCCGGCAGTTTCCCGTAAATGCCGCCGGAATTCTTTTCTTTGAGCAGGTACATCAGGCCGATGCCCGCCGCGGTCAAAACCGCGCCAAAGCCTGTTGCCGCCCCGATGATATGGACCCATATCCAGGCGCTTTGCAGCGCCGGCGCAAGTTGGGTCGCCGCGTCTTTCATAAGCGTGCCCGCCCATCCCATGAGAACGAACGCGACCGGCATGACCAACACCCCCAAGGGGCGTACTTTCTTATTGGTGAACTCGAAGACCAGAAAGATAAGAACCGCGCTGAACATCCCGAAGGTGATCGATTCGGAAATGGTAATAAAGGGACTGATCCCGGTGGCCATCCAGCGGAGAGCGATGACGAGAACATGTGGTATAAATCCTGCCAGGGCGCTGTAGAGGCCGAGCGAGAAGAGCTTGTCCTGCTTCGAGATCAAACCAAAGATATAGCTGCACGCGCTTAATCCGTATAGTCCAACAGCGACCCAAAAGAGCAGATGTTCGGTTTTCATAGGCTCACCTCGTAGATTAATTTGTCAGTAATCAGCTATCAGTTTTTAGCTAACAGCTGTAGATTGATGGTCGTTCGTAATGGCTTTTTCCAACGCTGATGGCTAAAGGTTGACTGCAAATAGCCGTTGGCTGTACTGATCGCTCTGCCGCTGATCGCTAAGCGCTGCCTCTCTTCATCCTTCCGATGAACGTGATGATCATCCCTCCCAATCCGACCCAGAGGCTTGCAAGCACGATCGGCTGGCCGGGATCATAGCGCACACTCATGGCGACCCAGTACCGTACCTCCTTGGCTGACAGATGATAATTGCCCGCCTTCACCATGCCACCGATCTCCGCCTTACCTTCCGCAAAAGGGCCGGTTCCCTCCTCTGGGACCATCGTATGCTGCCATACCTGAAAAACGGCATCTCCCGCCCGTTCCTTGAGTGGGGTCGGGAGATAGGTGACCAGAAGGTCGAAGAGCGGCTTCTGCGGGTCTTGCGGAAACGCCAACGGTGCGGGACCATCCTTTGTACCAGTCGCGTACAAATATTTATCGTCCTTCTGTTTAAAGCTTTGGAGCGGAATATGGGCACCGTAGAGCTCCCTCCGGTGCCTGTCATGAAGGGTGATCAGGAGCGAATAGCCTTCGCGGTCAGCATAGTATCTGAAGCCCCTGTAGTCTAAATGCTGCGTGATGTAAACGATTCCCTGTTTTCGCGCGCGCCCCTCGCCAACGGCTATTTCATACGCTACCATCTTGTCTTCACCATCGACCTTGTACTTGGTGTGCATCCTGATCAGCGTCGTTTCACCTTTCAGTCTTGACTGGTCGAATAAACGGCCCCGATTTAAGACATCATAGCTTTGAGGGTGTTCATTGGGAAGCGTCTCCCCCTCGGTAAGCCGGATCAGCCCGTGAAAATAAAACAAGCTGTTATAAATAATACCTCCAAGCATCGCGACAAAGCTCAAATGAAACAGGATCATCCCAAAGGAAATAAGCGTCACTTTCCGGCCCCAGATCCTCCCAAAAAAGCAGAACGCCACATTCACCACCAGCAGCACCAGTATCCCGTTAAACCAGAACGTGGAAAAGATCAATTCCCAGGCACGCTTGTCCCGGTAGATCGTAACGCCGGCAATACAGCAAACGAGGATAACGATGAGCAAGCCCAACGCGAGCTTCACGGAAGAGAGAAAATTATAGATCATTCGCAAGGTGTTGATGATAAAATTTCCCGACGAAAAAACAGGGTATCCGCCGCTCTTATTTCCACTATTACGGGGAATTTTGCTAAACTCGGTCATAATATTCAAGCCTCGGCGACGTGGATTCATTTCGATACATTTACTGGTTTCGCTCCTGAGCAGCGAATTGTGAATAATTGTGCGGGGAGAATCAGGCCATCTTGAGTTCCCAAAAATACTTTCACAGCTCTGCGGTATTTACACGGAAATCCAACGACTTAGATCGACCAATTATAGACACAATCATCATTCACGTCAACACTATTTACATTACAATGGACAATGCTATTAGAAAAAATGATCATCAATGGTTTTAATAAAATCGTTTTCTAGAGCCAATAACGCGAATTAACGCATGGTTGCGACTGACGCCCTGGCATTTATTTCATTCAATAAGTAAGGCGCAAAGGAAGAACCAGAAGCTTGGAGAGCGCGATATTCCGACAGGACAAGGTCTTTTTCCCCCATATCCAGATAAAGAAGTCCAAGGGAAACATGGGCCTTCTCACTCTTCGGCTCAAATTGAAGGACGCGCCTGAATACGGCTACAGCCTGTGCGGGCTCATTTCTCATGGA
>MHDY01000010.1:0-124 GCA_001803705.1 Nitrospirae bacterium GWC2_56_14
CCAGCAGTTCTTCGGTCTTCGCGATATGTTTCCAAGTGCAGTCATTGCCCAGACTTTTGCATGCGAACGTTCTCATAGCACACCTCCTTCTCGTGTATATACAGGACAGCAACCATCCTGGTTA
>MHDY01000010.1:131-208 GCA_001803705.1 Nitrospirae bacterium GWC2_56_14
CCACCGGCAGCGAACCGGCACGAAGCTGAAAAACGTTTACGATAGGATGAGCGCCTGATGCCTATTGATTTTCATGG
>MHDY01000010.1:225-17581 GCA_001803705.1 Nitrospirae bacterium GWC2_56_14
TGACTGGATTCCCGTTTGCACGGGAATGACGGAATGTGCAGAATTAGTGTTTATTTACAAGACCATCCCTGTTGATGTGTTCGTAAAAAGTCCTTTAAGCCGTCTTTGCGAGCAAAGCGAAGCAATCTCGCAGTTCATAACCGCCTGAAAAAACGAGATTGCCACGTCGCTCCGCTCCTCGCAATGACGGCAGAGGAGACTTCTTACGAGACCATCCCTGTTGATGTGCTCGTAAAAAGTCCTTTAAGCCGTCTTTGCGAGCAAAGCGAAGCAATCTCGCAGTTCGTAACCGCCTGAAAAAACGAGATTGCCACGTCGCTCCGCTCCTCGCAATGACGGCAGAGGAGACTTCTTACGAGACCATCCCTGGTTGATCCGAAATGAAAAGGCCGTTGTCCACAGCAACTACGCTGCGAACAACGGCCCGAACAGGAACGGTGGGTGCTAGGTGATACGGTGATAATGCTATTCCGCGATGCCTCCGTAGGCATGGAGTCCGGACAGCACGAGGTTCACGCCCAGGTAGGTGAAAATGACCCCGATAAAGCCCACTGCAGAGATGATAGCCATCTGCGTTCCCTTCCATCCGCGCACATAGCGGGCATGGAGGTAGATCGAATAGATGAACCACGTGATCAGGGACCACGTCTCCTTGGGGTCCCAGCTCCAATAGGTGCCCCATGCGCTGTTGGCCCATACCGCGCCCATGACAAGGCCTCCTGCCGAAAAGAGCGGCCAGCCGAACGCGATCATCCGGTAGGTCATATCATCGAGCAGCTCCTGGGAAGGAATGATCTGCTTGAGCCTGGCCTTGAGCCGCATTCCCTGCGACCAGGTGAGCCATAAAAATCCAAGCACCGCCGCCCATGCGAGAACAAGAACGGAAGTCGATGGGTTGAGGAAGGTCGCCTCGAACAGGTGTTTTCTGTAGCTTTCCCCGGCGGGATTGGCTTTCAATTCATACAGCACAAAGTCAATTCCCATGGCCAGGAGCAGCCCGGCGGCAAGCGTCACGCAGACCGACCAGAACAGGTACGTCTGCGATTTATTCCGCGCGCCTGCCACAACGAGGTAGACAAACCACGCAATGACGAGAGCGCCGAGCCCCAGCCAGAAGGTGGTCTTGAAATTCGGGCCCAGGCCTGCCATGACATATCCCAGCGGTGCGAGGACCACGATAGCGCCGAGGGCGGCGTAGATATTGACCGCGGAGCCCCTCTCTTCGGCGTCCATGAGCAGATACAGCATGCTGACGGTGAAAGCAACGGCGAAGGTCGAGTAACTGATAAAGCTCAGAAGGACGTGATACAGAAGCCAGTTGCTCTTGAGCGCCGGGACCAGGGGACTGATATCGGTGTTGATGCCCGTCACATTGATGAACGCCAGCGCCAGAAAGGCGACGGGCATCACGAACGCGCCGAAGACCCTGGTCTTGTACCGGTGCTCCACGACGAGATACACCAGCACGGTGCACCAGGTGAAAAAGACAAGGGACTCATAGAGGTTCGTCAGCGGCGCCCGCCCGATTCCCATCTGGTACGACTCGATCCACCTGAGGGCAAGGGCGATGGTCTGCACGCCGAGGCCGATGTGGGTGCTGACGGAAGCGGCCAGGCCGATCCCTTCCTTCTTGAAGGAAAGGAAGCTGATATAGAGCACCATCGCCGCGAGATATATCAGTGTTGCAATAGTAAAGAGTAAGGAACTTTCCATCTATCCCTCCGATATTACTTTGAGATTTCTTCCACGATCTGGTTAAATGCGCGCTCGAAACCAAGACGGTTCCTGTTTGCCGCTCCGGCAATGGTCACGACAGCCTGCCCCTTCCGGTCCTGAACACGCACCCAGAGCTTCCGGTGCGAACCAAAGAAGGCGATGAACGGCCCGATGCACAGCATGATGAATCCCGTATACACGACCCATACCCCGGGGTCCTTGGTCACCTGCAGCCCCGTGTAGCGGGTGCCGAAGTAGTGGACATAACTGATGATATAGTCCTCGGGCATATAGGGAGAACCCTTGTCCGTTTTCATGACAAAGGTCTTATAGACCGGCCGGTCATTGTTCAGGATCTCAAGTTCCACCGTGGGATTGATATACTCATCGTTATTGCTGCGGTAAAATTGCACCTCGCCCGTGGCGGGGTTTCTCATGCCGAAGGGCGCAAAGCTGACCGCCCTGATGGTCCTTTTTATGGACGGCACATAGGCGGCCTGACCGGCCTCGATGGCAACGGTCTCTCCCACATCGGTGCTGTTCTTGGGGCGGATGTTCAAAAAGACCTTGCCGGGAGCATCGGGCATCGGCCCGTAGCTGGATTGATAAAAGGTGATGCCCCGGTAGGTCAGCGGGTCGTTCACCCGGATGCGCTTGTCGAGGACCTTTTCCCTGTCCATGTTGTAAACGCTGAGCGTGCTGTGGTATTCCGAGGGCATGCCCGTGGGGCCCTGGGGACCCTGGTAGTAATCCACATCAAAATTGTTGCACTGCACATAATATCCCAGCGGCATGGCAGGCACCCCGCCGTCGGGATTGTAGATCACCGGGCTTTCGGCGATCCCCAGCGCCGCCATGATCTGGTCCCACATGGGTTCGTTCCTGAGATAGACCACGGAAGAAGCCTGTCCCTCGGGAAGGTTCAGGAATGCCTTAAACCCGAAGAATGCGCCGGTCAAGGCACCGACAAAAATGAGGATAATACTGACATGGGTGACATAGACACCGAGCCTGCTGTAAACGCCCTTTTGCGCCGCCAGCTGGAAAAGTCCGGCGCTCCGCGTCTCGAGCGGCCGGTATCCGTGTGCCTTGAACACCTGGAGCACGCGTTCCTCGGCCTTTTCCATCCCGCCCTTCACCGTGAGCTCTTTCTTGAGCTGCAGCGCCTTGAGGCCCTCGTCATCGATCGGCTTCAGCGGCGCGGCGATGATCCGCAAGGTATGCGGAAAGCGTTCGAGCGTGCAGACGGTGAGGTTTGCCGTAAGCAGGAACAACAGGATCACGAACCACCAGGTATGATACATGTCGAAGAAACCGAGCATTTCGAACACCTGGACCGTGGTCTCGCTGTATTCCCTCAGGTATTTTTCCGGGGACTCGTTCTGCTGAATCACCGTGCCGATGACGGAAACGATGGCAAGGATAATGAGCAGAATAACGGCAAGCTTCACGGACGAGAAGAACTTCCAGACCTTCTCCGCAACAATTTCAACAATTCCTTTTTGGCGTTCCAATGCTACCTCCTGCGGTAAGAAAAAGGTTCGTGTAAATTAGCATAACGTGTATATGCTGTCAAGGAGTTACTGTTTACGCATGACATGACCATGGATGGCCTCCGCGGCCCGTCTGCCGGCCCCCATGGCGGAGATGACCGTTGCCGAACCCGTCACAATATCGCCGCCGGCATACAACCCGGGACGGCTTGTTTCACCGGTCCTGTCGTCGGCGACAATATAACCCCAGGTGGTAAGCGCCAGGTCCCTGGTGCTCTGCGGGACCAGGGGGTTCGGATTGGTCCCGATGGACATGATGACCATATCCACCGGGATCCGGAACTCGGAGCCTTTGATCGCAACCGGTTTTCTCCGGCCGCCGGCATCCGGTTCGCCCAAACCCATTTTGATGCATTCGATCTCAGAAACAGATCCATCGCGGCCGATAATGCGGACGATATCGGTCAAGAGCTCGAAGCGCACCCCTTCCTCCCGCGCATGATGGACCTCCTCGCGGCGGGCCGGCAATTCCTCTTCGGACCGGCGATAGACGATGATCCCCTCACCGGCGCCCAGACGGAGCGCCGTTCGCACGGAATCCATGGCCACATTGCCGCCGCCCACAACGGCGATGCGCTGGCCCTTCCTGATGGGGGTATCGTACTCGGGAAAAGAGTGGGAGCGCATGAAGTTGATGCGCGTAAGGAACTCGTTGGCCGAATAGACGCCATTGAGGTTCTCGCCTTCGATGCACATGAACTTGGGCGTCCCCGCACCGGTGGCGACAAAGCAGGCGTCGAACTCGGAAAGAAGCTCGTCCACGGAAATGAGCTTGCCGACCACGGCGTTCACCACGATCTGCACTCCCATCTTTCTGAGGACCTCGATCTCCGCGGCAACGATCCGTTTGGGAAGCCGGAACTCGGGGATGCCGTAAAGGAGAACTCCCCCCGGTTCGTGGAACGCCTCGTAGATGGTGACCGCGTGTCCCGCCTTGGCAAGTTCATAGGCGCAGGCCAGCCCGGCCGGCCCGCTCCCGACGATAGCCACCCGCCTGTTGGTCGAGGGGGCGATCTTCGGGACCTCCGTGAGGCCGCTTTGCATGATCCAGTCCGCGGCGAACCGCTCCAGCCTGCCGATGGCCACGGGTTCGAATTTCTTCCCCAGGGTGCAGCGCTGTTCGCACTGGCTTTCCTGCGGGCAGACGCGGCCGCAGACCGCGGGAAGAAGGTTGGCTTCCTTGATGATATCGAAGGCCGTACTGATATTGCCGCTGTTCAAGGCCTGAATGAATCTCGGTATGGGCACGCCCACCGGGCAGCCGGATACACAGGCAGGCTTGGCGCAGTTCAGACAGCGTGCCGCCTCCAGTTTTGCCTGCCCGGGGGTATATCCCAGGGAGACCTCTCCAAAGTTGGACCGGCGCGCCTGCGAGTCCTGTTCCGGGATGGGGGTTTTCTTCGGTGCTATTTTTTTTGCGGCAACACCTTTTGCCGCCCGTGAGTCGGTCATGAGGCTGGGTTCCTATTCGCAGAGAGGCTGATGATCTTTGTCGAGCATGCGCCGGTGCCGGTCCTTCCAGGCCTCGAAGGATTCCCGCTCTTCGCGGTGATACCCCTTCTGGCGCTGCATCAGCGAGTCCCAATCCACCAGGTGGCCGTCGAATTCAGGGCCGTCCACACAGGCGAACCTGGTCTCGCCGCCGACGATCACCCGGCACCCGCCGCACATGCCGGTGCCGTCGACCATGATCGGGTTCAGACTGACGATGGTCGGGACCTTAAAAGGCCGTGTGGCCTGCGCCACGAATTTCATCATGATCGCCGGGCCGACGCAAACGACCAGGCCCGCACCGTGCTGTTCCAGTTCCTGCACGAGCGCGGCGGTCACCACACCCTTCATGCCTTTGCTGCCGTCGTCCGTGGTAATGACCACCCGGTCCGCAACCTGCCGCATTTCCTGCTCGTAAATGAGGAGATCGCTGCTGCGGGCGCCCATTACGACCGTTACCGTGTTCCCGGCCGCCTTGAACGCCCGGGCTATGGGATACAGCGGCGCTGCGCCGAAACCGCCGCCCACCAGAACCACCCGCCCCACCTTTTCCACATGGGTGGGCTGCCCCAGGGGGCCGCAGAGGTCGAGGATGTCATCTCCGGCATTGAACGTGGAGAACTCATGGGTGGTTTTCCCCACGGCCATGACGATCAGGCTGATCGTCCCTTCACCGGGGTCGATATCTGCAAGAGAGAGCGGAATGCGTTCGCCCTTGTCATGGAGACGGATAATGACGAACTGACCCGGCAAGGCCTTCTTCGAGATCAACGGTGCCGCGATCTTGTAGAAGTAGACATCGGGTTTGCGAATGAGCCGTTTTTCAAGAATTTTCGCCATAACGGGCTATACTACCACACTCTTCAGCGTTTTTTCCAGCAAGAAATTGAAACAGGGCGTCCGAAAACGCCCTGTTTTACGAAAAATGCTCAAGATACTGTTCCGCACAAAACCGCTGGCTTCCGGAGCCTATCTGCTCTGTCCTATTTCTTTACCTTTGCCGGAACCACCAGCACCTTGCAGGGAGCATGCCCGATGACCCGGGTGACCACACTGCCCATCATGAGCCGGGTAAGGCCGGTGCGGCCGTGACTTCCCATGATGATCGTTTTGACCTTCCGTTTAGCAGCTTCGGAAACAATATCCTTGTACGGTTCATCGCCGAGATGCAGGAGGATCTCGCATTTGACCCCTTCCTTGGCGGCCGTTGCCTTGATCCCGTCGAGATACTTTCTCATCTCTTTTTCAAGTTTATCCGCTGCCGAAGCGTCCCAGAGATCGATCTCTGCATTGATCTCGATCACCAGCAGAACATAAAGCATGCTTGAACAGGCACGGGCGAGCGCGATCGCCTCCTGGACCGCCGGCTTGCTGTACAGGGAGCCGTCAGTTGCCACGAGCAGCTTCTCAAAACCGGGTGTAGCGCATGTGTTTTTTGCCATTGGTCTCTCCTTTTTTGTGGACAACGTCTGCTGTGGTATTTCACTGTTGATTTTCTTTAACCTTCAGTCTTCAGCCTAATCACCTGCTTCGCTGCATTTCCTAACCGTTACAATAAGGTTGCCGCCAGTTCCGCAAGATCAGAACGCTCACCCTTCACCAGCGTGATATGACCGGCAATGGGTTCTTCCTTGAACCGGTCGACCACGTAGGTGAGCCCGTTGCTCGACGAATCGATGTAGGGGTTGTCGATCTGGTAGGGATCGCCGGTCAGCACGACCTTGGTCCCCTCGCCGGCCCGGGTAATGATCGTCTTGATCTCGTGCGGCGTCAGGTTCTGGGCTTCGTCCACGATCAGGTACTGGTTCGGCATGCTCCGGCCGCGGATGTACGTAAGGGGCTCCACCTCGATCATGCCGAGATCGAAAAGGCTCTGCAGGTCCTTCTTTCCCTTGACCCGGCCGGGCCCGCCTGAGGAACCCACGAGGAAATCGAGGTTGTCGCGGATGGGCTGCATCCAGGGCCGAAGTTTCTCGTCGATATCGCCCGGCAAAAAACCGATGTCCTTGCCCATGGGAAACACGGGGCGCGATACGACCAGCCGCTGGAACGACCGCAGCTCAATGCTCTTTTCGAGCCCCGCGGCAAGGGCGAGCAGCGTTTTCCCGGTGCCCGCTTTTCCCACCAGCGTCACCAGCCGGATATCGTCGTTCAGCAGCAGGTCGAGGGCGAACTGCTGCTGCTTGTTCTTTGCCGTAATGCCCCAGACGCCGTGCTTCGCCGTCGTGATCGGCACAAAGGCGTTCTTCTGTTTGCTGTACCGCGCCAGCGCCGTCTGCGACTCGTTGGCGCTGTTCTTCAGCAGGGCGAACTGGTTCGGCAGGGGCGCCGGATCGCCGGGCTGCAGTTCACCCTTCGCATAGAAATCGTCGATCGCACCCGGCGCCACCAGCAGTTCGGTCTCGCCGGAGTACAGCTCGTCGAGCGTGATCGTGTCCGATTCGAAATCCTCGGCCGTCATGCCGAGGGCATCGGCCTTGATGCGGAGATTCGTGTCCTTGGTCACCAGGATCACCGGCAGGTTGTCATGCTTCAGGTTCAGGGCAGTGGCCAGGATCCGGTTGTCCGCCTTTACCGCAATAAGTTCGCTCGGCAGGCTCTCTGTCGACTGGTGGTTCAGCTCGACGCGCAGGTTCCCCCCGCCCTCGAGCGGCACCCCCTGCGAAAGTTTCCCCTTCATCCGGTATTCGTCCAGGATCCGTGAGACCTGGCGCGCGTTCCTGCCGATCTCGTCAACGCCCTTCTTGAACTTGTCAAGCTCCTCGATCACCACGATGGGTATCACCACATCATTGTCCTCGAACGAAAAGATCGCCCGGGGATCGTGAAGCAATACGTTGGTGTCCAGCACAAATATTTTCTTCATGGTAATTCCTTTCAACCCTTGTTCTTGAATTTAAGCCAGGTGTCCCTGAGCTCCTGTTCTGAAACAACTCCTTCGCGGATCATCTTCAATTCCCTGGCGGCGACATCGACAACGGTCGACGCTTTCCCTCCCGCTGTTCTGCCCGCGTCGAGGACGAGCTCCACGCTTTCCCCGAGCATCCCGGCCACTTCCCGGGCCGTCTGCAGGTCAGGGCCTCCGGACCGGTTGGCGCTCGTCCCGGTAAGCGCCGTTCCCAGTGCGTCCAGCAAACAACGCGTCACGGTATTGCCCGGGACCCGGAGGCCGATTCGGCCCGTTCCCCCGGTCAACTCCTGATGCACCGACGGCTGTGCAGTAAAGACCAGCGTCAACGGACCGGGCCAGAAGGCATCCATGAGCGCTTCCGCCTCTGCCGTGACCCCGGAAGCCCATTCCCGCACCATGCTCCGGTCGCGCAGCAGGAGCAGGATCGGCTGACCGGGCTCCCTGCCTTTGATCTCAAAAAGTCTTTTTACTGCACCGGAATTCTTCGGATCAGCACCAAGAGCGTAGAACGTATCCGTGGGATAGGCGATGACGCCCCCCGCGCCAATGACGTCCCTGCAGCGCGCGAAGGCCGGTTCGGGATGAGCCGGGTCAAGGGTAACTATCTCTGCTCCCATAAGTCATATTTCCCGCAGATAACGGCTGGGAACAGGGAAATCCGCAATCCGAAATCCGCAATCCGAAATTCAAGCGCCTTGCTTCAGCACGATGTCGCCGTTCTCCCGGCCCAGTGCGCGGGCCACCACCGGGCATTTCACCTTGAACAGAAAGAACAAACGCGGGTCGCCCGTCTGTTCCAGGGTCTCGTAATTGGCCTGGCCTTTGCTGATGATCAGGTCAGCCGATCGGTAGGCATGCAGAAAGCGCTCCGAACAGGACTCCAGCAGCGTGCCGATCCCGTCGCTGCCGTTGTCCATAAGCTCGGCATACTCCGTCATACCGGCCTCCGCGGCGTCATCGAGCGTTGCGTCGTTGATGACCGGCGCGCCCTTGACCGCCACGATCACGGATTTTTTCATTTCCTGCAGGGTCCGGAGCAGCACCCGGTCGAAGGCTATCTCGCCTGCATTGTCGCAGAGATAAAGAATGGACCCCGCGGATTCCACGGCCTGGCGAAAAGCGTCGAAAGAACCGCGTGAAAGCTCAAGATGGAAGGATTCCTGGATGGAGCGCTGCAGATCGATGTGGTCATAAATGCCGAAGTCGATGACATTGCCGGCAATGGCCGCCCGGACCCCGCCCTCGAGCCGGTCCGGCATGCCGGAAGCGAGCTGCGTCAGTTCCGGCAGCAGGTCCAGCGCGATGCGGTTGTACGTTGTCTTGACCTCGCGGTACGGGTCTCCCCCGCTCTCCGCGCGCAAAAGCCGGTGGATGAGCGTCGAGGTGCGCGCCGGCACCTCGTCGAGCGAAGCGCCGGCGACGATCTCTCCGGCCCGGCGAGCAATGCCGCGGCCCCGGTCCCCGTTGACGCCTGCGTGGTTCAAGGTTCGGGTGATCTGGCCGAAGAAACAAGGCAGACACTCGAGGTCGGTCTTCACGAGGCCGGTTCCTGGCCGGGTGTCGTGCCGCCCGTCTTTTTCTTCCAGCGCCGGCGCCGCGATTTCTTTTTTGCCGGCAGGGCCGCGGCAGCATCAAGTTCCGCGGTCACTTTTGGTTCTTTCGGCTCCCGCGGCTCCTTGGGTTCTCTCAGCTCTTTCGGCTCTTTTGCTTCTTTCAGCGTCGACTTGACCGTTGAAATGGCGAAAAGCCGCTTCGCCTTCTCTTCCACTTCGCGCTCCATCTCTACTTTGAAGACCTTGATCCGGTTCGCGATCTTTACGTCGCTCGTGGCGATGATCTGCGCTGCAAAGATCCCTGCGTTCTTCGCGCCCGATTTGCCCAGGGACATGGTGGCTACGGGCACGCCGCCCGGCATCTGCGCCGTGGCCAGAAGCGCATCAAGCCCCTTGAGCGGCGAGGAATCGATGGGCACGCCGATCACCGGCAGCGTCGTGTGCGACGCAATGACCCCGGCCAGATGCGCGGCCCAGCCCGCGCCGGCAATGAGCACCTTGATCCCGCGCTTCTCGGCGGTCTGACTGTACTCCATCACTTTCTTGGGCGTCCGGTGCGCAGAAGCGATCGACATCTCGTATTCAATGCCGAACTCCTGCAGCATGGCCGCTGCTTCCTGCATGACCGGGAGGTCGGAATCGCTCCCCATCAAGATCCCTACTACTGGCTTGGCCATAATAACTCCCTTCATTCATTATCTAATGTTGATGTGTTCGTAAAAAGCCCTTTAAGCCGTCTTTGCGAGCAAAGCGAAGCAATCTCGCAGTTCGTAACCGCCTGAAAAAACGAGATTGCCGCGTCGCTCCGCTCCTCGCAATGACGGCAGAGGAGACTTCTTACGAGACCATCAATGTTAAAAACCGTGTAACGACTCAGGCCAAAACCTGTAAGCCGCGAAAGAACGCAAAGGCACAAGTAAACTTAAATACATGGTTCTGAGCTTTTTTTCTTTGAGCTCTTTTGCGGCCAACCTGAACAGTTACATCTCTTTTTTATCCTCTACAAACACGATGTCCACACCAAAGGTTTCCCTGACCAGCGGCAGCAGGGCCTTCACCCCGACGGTCTCGGTCGCATAGTGGCCGGCCACAATGAGGTTCATGCCGTATTCCCGCGCCGCATTATACACCGCCAGATCGATCTCCCCCACCAGAAAACAGTCGAGCCCGGCGTTGCATGCTTCTTTGAGCAGGCTCCCTCCGCCGCCGGAGATGATCCCGATCGACCGGAGGCGTTTTTTCCCGAAGGGAAAGATACGGCATTGCGTGTCCAGATCGCGGTTCAGTGCGGACGCCAGGTCGTCCAGACCGGTTGCTTTGCGGAAGGTCCCTGCGTAGCCGATCCTGATGCCGTGATACTTCCCGAATTTTACCGGGTCCTGAACGCCGAGCAAACGGCAGAGCTGCATGTTGTTGCCGCATTCTTCATGCAGATCGAGCGGCAGATGCGCGGCATAGAGCGCCATGTTGTTTTTCCTGAGATAAGCAGCCCGGGCCTGCTCCAGGTCCCGGTCCTTTTGGGGCCTCCAGGAAATGCCATGGTGCACCACCAGCAGTTCCACACCCCGTTTTTTCGCTTTCTCAAAGGTCGACAGGCACCCGTCGACGGCAAAACCGACCTTCCTGATCACACCGGTCCTGCGCGACCGCACCTGCAGACCGTTCTTCGAAGCGTCCTTGATGGACCTGACCCTCAGCGTTTTGTTCAGAAAACGGGCGATCGCCGCTATGGTGGCCCTTTGCACCCTCAGTTCCCCGTCTCGAGCGCCCGCGCGCCGATGTCCTTGCGATAGTGCGCTCCTTCAAAGGAGATGTCCCGGACAGCAGCATAGGCGTGATCGATGGCGGCGGCTACGCTCGGCCCCAGGCCCGTGACTCCCAGCACCCTGCCCCCGTCGGTAACGACCTTGCCGTTCTTTTTTGCTGTTCCCGAGTGGAATACCATGACCTGTTGACGGGTCGCCGCTTTTTCCAGGCCCGAGATCTCCCGGCCCTTCTCGTATTCTCCGGGATACCCCCCCGAGGCCATGACCACACAGACCGCTGAATCGGGCTTCCAGGACATGGCGACCCTGGCAAGCGCACCATCCAGGATGGCCTCGATGATATCGATCAGGTCCGTATCGAGCCGGGACATGATGGGCTGCGTTTCGGGATCGCCGAAGCGCGCGTTGAACTCGAGCACTTTGGCCGCGCCTTCATGGATCATGAGGCCGGCGTAGAGCACACCCTTGAACAGTCGGCCTTCCTTTGCCATGGCCTTCACCGTCGGGACCATCACCTTTTCCATGACCTGGCGCTCAATGGCCCGGGTAACGATGGGAGCCGGAGAATAAGCGCCCATGCCCCCTGTGTTCGGACCTTTGTCCAGATCGAACACGCGTTTATGGTCCTGCGACGACGCCATGGGCAGAACGGTCTTGCCGTCCGTAAAGGCCATGAACGATGCTTCCTCGCCCTTGAGGCACTCTTCGATCACCACGCGGTCGCCGGCGGCGCCAAAAGCCTTTTGGGACATGATCAGATCGAGCGCAGCGATCGCTTCTTCAACGGTCTCGGCAACCACCACTCCCTTGCCTGCGGCAAGACCGTCGGCCTTCACCACGATGGGCGCTCCCTTTTCGCGCACATAGGCCTCGGCAGCCGTGCGGTCCGTGAAGATCCCGTACTCCGACGAAGGGATCCCGTATTTTTTCATAAGGTCCTTGGTGAAGGTCTTGCTTGCCTCGATCTCGGCGGCCTTTTTGCTCGGCCCGAAGATGCGGAGGCCCGCCTGTGCGAACTCATCGACAATCCCCATGGAGAGCGGGCCCTCGGGGCCGACGATCGTAAGGTCGATCCTGTTCGCTTTGGCGAACGCGAGCAGCCCGGAGATGTCATCGGACTTCACCGGCACGCATTCTGCCAGCTGCGAAATGCCGGCGTTGCCCGGCGCCGCATAGATCTTCGTTACCCGCGGGCTCTGCGAGACCTTCCAGACCAGCGCATGCTCCCTGCCCCCGCCGCCGACAACTAATACTTTCATTCTCCATCTCCTCGAAAACAGTAATCTTAAAGCAAAAGCTTTATCCGCAGATTTCGCAGATGAGCGCAGATTTTAAACAGCATACTTCAGTTTTGGTTTAATCTGTGAAATCAGCGTAATCTGCGGAAAGATTATGTTGACCTGCGCAGTTACGACGTTTGTTTCATTTCTCCTGACTCCCGACTACTGACTCCTGACTACTTTGCTTTATTCCTTCATTCATGCTCCCCGTCCTGTACCCGGCAAGGTCGAGACTGACATAGGTGTAACCCAGTTCCTTGAGCTGCGCCGTCACCCGGTCAGCCACATCGCCCGTGAGCAGTTGCGAAAAATCGTTCTTGTCGAGCTCAATGCGCGCCGTATCGCCATGATGCCGCACGCGTACCTGGCGGAAGCCGAGACCATGCAGAAAGTTCTCGGCCTGCTGGACCCGGTCGAGGATGTCCCGGGTGATCCTGGTGCCGTAGGGTATGCGGGAGGAAAGGCAGGCAAGCGACGGTTTGTCCCACTGGGGAAGGTTCAGCAACGAGGCGAGGCGACGGACCTCGGCCTTGTCGATCCCCGCTTCGACCAACGGGCTCCGTACGGAAAAGGCTTCAGCAGCCCGTCTTCCCGGACGATGGTCGTTCAGGTCGTCGGTATTGGAACCGTCAAGAATGAAGGGAATCCCCTCGGTCGAGGCCAGGTGGGCGAGCTTTTGGAACAGCTCGTTCTTGCAATGAAAGCAGCGTTCCGGCGGGTTCTGCGCGAACTGCTCGTTGTCCAGTTCCCGGGTGTGAATGATGCGGTGCGTGACGCCAAGGCTGCGGACAAAGGCCTGCGCCGCCTCAAGCTCGCCCTGCGGATAGGTCTCGGAAACAGCGGTGACCGCGATGAGGTGAGGCCCCATGACCTCCGATGCCGCGCGAAGCAGCAGGGAACTGTCAACCCCGCCTGAATAGGCAAGCACGGCAAGCTTCATCTCCCGGAGCAGTTCCCGGAGACGGTCCCATTTTTGTTCACTGGTCATTCGAGCGATAATAACATAGCTGAATCAAAAGTGTCAACAAAGGACTGGGACGCCTTGATGAGACCGTTGTTACTTCTTCGCCAGGGGGCCGCTGCAGCCCATCTTGGCGGATATGGCATTGCCGGCGTCGATGAGCATGGCGACGATCTTGTGCTTTTCGATCCGTTCGTCGGTCAAGCGGCTTGCCGGCGCCACGATGCCCACGGCCGCGATGACCTTCTTGGAAAAATCCCGGACCGGGGCGGCAATACTGCGCACTTCCAGTTCGGTTTCCTCATTCTCCAGCGCATATCCCCGCTCCAGCGTCTTTTTCAATTCAGCGATCAGGACCGCGGGGCTGGTGATCGTCTTCGGGGTCACGGCAAGCAGTTCGCCCTCGGGGTACATTCGTTCCACATCCGCTGCCGCGAGCTGGGCAAGCTGGACCTTTCCGACGGCAGTGCAGTAGGCCGGGAGCATGGCGCCGATGCGCGACACGGCCCGCACCGTCCTGTCGGTCTCAACGCTGTCCATATAGATCACTTTGTTGCCGCGCAGCACCGCAACCACGGCAGTCTCTCCCGAAGCCGCCATCAGGCTCTCGAGGATCGGCCGCGCCTGCCGCCTGCACTCCCGCTGCTCGATGAAGATCGATCCCAACTGCAGCGTCTTCGGGCCGAGGCGGTAGTTCTCGGTCAGATGGTTCTGCTCGATATAGCCCCGGTGCTCCAGCGTGGCAAGCAGACGGAAGACATTGTTCTTGTGCAGCCCCAGTCGTTTTGACAGACCGGTCACGCCGAGTTCGTCCTCGTTCTTGGTGAACGATTCGAGGATGTCCAGCGCATGCGACACGGACTGGATCGTATAGTTCTCTTTTTCTCTCTTGATGGCCACGTGCTTATCTCCTCTTCAGCTTCAGCGTCTTACTTGAGCGATCCCGGTTTGTCGCCTTTTTGGACCGGGTTCCCGCGCAACAGCCAGTCAGGCATTCCCGCCTGATAGATCATAAGATAGGTATATCCCATTTCCATTGCCGCACGCGCCGCTGCCTGGCTGAGGGTACATCCCGCGCCACGGCAATAAAAAATGAGCGGGGTGGTCTTGTCCTTGGGAAGTTTTTTCGCCTCCAGTTTCATTCTCTCCGCCGGGATGCTGATGGCTCCCGGAAGATGGGCCTGCTGATATTCCTCGGGCAGGCGCGAGTCAATGAGCACGACCTTCTGCTTGCCGCGCATCCATACCTTGAGGTCATCGGCACTTACGACAGGGAATTGAGCAAAAGCAGTAGTAGCAAACAGAGCGATGAAACAGGATAAACCTATAGATAACCGCATGTTGCGCATCACAGTAATCCTCCATTGTTTTTAAAACAGGTGTTTAACTTTAAAACATTAGCACGCCCTTGTCAAGAAAAAATGCAACAATAAAGACATAAATTCCAGTTTTTTCCCTTTTTGCTGAAATTGCCATAATGCCTTCCATCCCCTTCGCAGTTGACGTTCAACTTTATGAGTATTTAACAAGACTACGGCGGTCTTTGCAGAAAGAATGAACGAACAAAAAAAATTCCATCAAGGAAGCAGGTCAAGCCTCCTGATTTTTACTGCATACTACCGCTGACAATATAACGCTGTTATCATTTGACAACCATCGGAGAAATGCTATCCTTAACACAAAATGCCGTTCATCTCCATGAAAATGAAAGGATTCCCCATGACCCCTTTTAATCGAGTCTCTTTCCTCATTCTGTTTTTTCTCGCCCTTTCACTGCAGCCCTTCCTCGCACAAGGCGGTGACGTAACGGGGAAAAAAGCCGCAAAGAGCCACGATCTTTCTTCCGTATCCCCTGCGGAACCAGCGCCCCAATATCCTTCCATGCAGTCTCCGGGAAAGAAGGTCTCCATCGACAAAGACCACTACCTCATCTACGGCTTCGACAAGAAACCGAAACTGGGAACCGTTATTATGAAACTCGAGATCTATACGCAAGACGGGAAAAAAGACACTTCCTTTGAGGTCTTGGGAGATTCCGGCATGCCTTCCATGAAAGGCGCCCATGAGACCGGCGAGCAGTTGTTCAGGCTGTCCAACAAAGGCGCCTACCTTCTGCCCGTCAACATCGTCATGCCCGGCGACTGGGAGATCCGGATCACCATCAAGAAGGGCGGAAAGGTCGTCTTCCGCGGCAGCCATCAATTCGATGTGTAAGTCCCCGGGCAAGGTCCTGGCCTGGTGCTCCTGCCTGCTCTTCCTGACGGGCGCGGCGCATGCTGCGGATCATCTCCTCTATTTTGAGGCGCAGGGCGTTCTGGGTTATTCGTCGGCGCAGCAGGAGACGATCCCCTACTCCATGAACCCCGAGGCCGAGATGCAGAAACCGAGCGTGGGCTTCGATTACCTCAAACGCTTCTCCGGAGAATCAGGGGACGTGGCCACATTCGCGCTCCAGTACCGCCTTGCCCTGGTCGAGGTCGGAGAGGACGGCTACAAGTCCGAAGCCCAGGTATACAACGCCTATCTGAAAGTGAAGACCCCGCTGGCCTATGTTTGGGTGGGCCATAACCGCCCCGCCCTCGGCCTGGGCTCCTATTTTGACAGCCACGGTCTGCTGCTCCGTACGCTCCCGATCCAGGGTTTCGGCTACGACCGCGACTGGGGTGTTGGACTTTATCGGGATCTTTCGTGGGGCGATGTTGCAGCCACCGTCACGACCGGCTCGGGAATGCCGGCCCGGGTCACCGGGGACAACTCCATGACCGCAGCCCGCATATCCTACGGCGTGCTGAGCCAGGACAACTGGAACCTGGGATTATCGGCGGGCACCGGCAGGACCCTTGATACCATGGGCTACACCATGCGGAACAACGAGCCCCGCAGGATGCAGCTTGCCGGAGCCGACCTGGCCATACTCCGGGACAACCTGGAACACCGCTTTGATGCGCTCGCCGGGAAGTGGCTCGGCCAGGACACGTACGCGTACTTCTACCGGTTAAGCGTGAACCTTTCCGAGGAGAACAGGATCAAGATCGAGGCGCAGCCGACCTACTGGAAGTTCGGAGAAGAGCGGAACTACCAGCTGGCGCTCTGCCTCTCCGTCCTCGCGACCTCGGACCTGACGGTGCGAACGGCGTATGTCTACGATGACATCACCAATGACAACCGGTTCCTCTTGCAGCTCTATTATTATGTGCCCATATGATGGTCACCCGCAGAATCTTAACAGCTGTAAAAAAGTCTTTTAGCTGTCTTTGCGAGCGTAGCGAAGCAATCTCGATTTAACCTAACCTGGACAAGCCAGAACCAAAATTTGCCAGGAAGACTCGAAGTCACGAAGAAAAAAAATTGCTTAAGATACTATTTTAATAATTGGATTAGGGCCGTACTTTGTGTCTTCGTGCCTTCGTGGCAAAATATTCTTGTCGTTTTGAATAGAATTTGATTCGTAACTAACTAAAAAGTGCGAGATTGCCGCGTCGCAAAAAATGCTCCTCGCAATGGCGCAACAGGAGATCTCTTCATGATCGTACGGCGTTACTTCAGATCAATCGTTCTTTCAATGCTCATGTCAATGCTGTTTGGCGCCAGCATTGCCGTCGCTGCCGTGGGCTGCGACCTGAACGACCCCGACCGCGATGTGGCGCGGCTCTTCCCCGAATCAACGGGGTACAAGACCATCTACACTTCCATCCTGCAGAAGGGCGGCGAACCGCTCCTGGCGCGGGTCGAGTCAAGACTGGGAGACACCTTTCACGGCCTCTACGAGACGATCGACGTCCCCTACACGATCTATGAAATATTCGCCAACAAGAAAAAGGTCGGGTATATCCACGGCGTCAACCAGAAGGGCCAGTTCGGCGGCATCCAGGTCTTTGTGGTCCTCGACCTGGAAGCGCGGATCCGGGGCTTCTATATTCAGAAGATGACCAGCCAGTACGCCGGGAAATTGCGCGATGCGAAGTTCGGCAAACAGTTCATCGGCCTGACGCTCAAGGATTTCGAGCTCTATGATGTTCAAACGGGAAAGGCCTCGGGAAGCGTTGAAACCATAAAGAACCCGGCCCCCGAAGCAGGATCGGATTTCAAGGCAGCCCTGCGGGCCACGAAGAAGAACCTTATTCT
>MHDY01000010.1:17615-17797 GCA_001803705.1 Nitrospirae bacterium GWC2_56_14
CCCTGATGAACCCGTAAGATGTCTTTATTAGCCACATAAGTCACAAAAGGTTCTTAGAAGATATTTAGTTTTTAGTGCTTCACTTTTGCGCTTTCTGTGCATTTTGTGGCAATCTTCAGTTTTTACGACTTATCAATTTTGATGAATCGTAAGAAGTCTCCCGTGCTGTCATTGCGAGGAGC
>MHDY01000011.1:0-1554 GCA_001803705.1 Nitrospirae bacterium GWC2_56_14
CTTTGTCAATGCTGCCTGTTAGTAAAGGTGCGGCAAGGTCCCTTCCTCGTTGCTCACACCGCCCGTTGAAGCCACAGTCTGTTCAAAAGTTCAGAACCCGGAACCTTCGACCACAGGGCTCCGGACACCGGTTTGGTAAGATAGGCCAGCAAATGCTGCTTTTCGATGCCCTTCTTTAAAGACACGACCCAGGCGCCGGTATGGAACTCGTCTCCTTCTATATAGAGACCCATTTCCCTGCCCAGGGAGACGAGCTGCGGTTTGTTCTTTGGGGCATAAGGGACCAGGCCGCGCCCCTCCAGGTGGTTCGCGATATTGAGCGCGGCGATGCGCGCCTGGTCCTGCGCATGGTAGGCAAGGCGGGCGATGTGCAGGGGTTCTTCGCCGCGGTAGCAGCTGATGGAATCGCCCACGCCATAGACCCGGTCATCATCGAAGGCCTGGAGATGTTCATTCACCTTGAGCCAGCCAAAAGGGTCCTTGGGCAGCGAAAGCGTCGTGATCAGTTTCGGCGGCTGGATGCCGCCGGTCCATATCAAAAGCGACACCGGGCGGATGGCGCCGCCATCGAGGACCACGCTGTCCTTCCGCACCTCGATAATGCGGCTGCCGGTCGTGAGCGTGACGCCGCGTTTCATCAGATGATCTCCGGCAAAGCTCCGGACCCGGTCGGGGAAGCCCGGCAGCAGCCGGTCTTGTCCCTCGATCAGTTCGATCGTTACCCGTCCTGACAGGAGCGCGTCGCGGCCGCAGCCTTTTTCCACAGCGTCGGCCACCTCACCGGCGACCTCGACGCCTTCGGTGCCGCCGCCGGCGATCATGACGGTGTAGTCGCACGACTCGTCGGCCATGATGCGCACGAGCTCCCGCCGGATGCGCTCGGCATTCTCGGCGGACCGGAAGCGGTATGCCCGTTCCGCAGCTCCGGGGATGTTAAAAAAATTATTCTCTGCGCCGATGCCCAGGACCAGGTAATCGTAGTCCAGGGCCGTATTGTCCGTACTGACCTGATGCCTGCCGCTGTCCAGGGCCAGGACCTCCTCCTGGATAAAATCGATGCCGGCCGGAGCGAGCATGGTGCGAAGGGGTATGCGGATCTGCTGTGCCTCCACCTTTCCCGAGATGATCTCGTGAATGGACGGGATGAAATAATGATAGGGGCTCCGGTCGATGAGCGTGATGCCGGCGGAAGACCCCAGAAGGCCCTTCAGGGTGAAGGCGGCCTCAAGCCCGGCAAAGCCGCCGCCGAGGATCACGATCTTTGTTTTCTCGCTGCGGTCAGTGGTCATGCAGCTATTTTAGCGCAAAAATGCCGGTTTTGCCGCGTATGGTCCGGGGGCAGAAATATTTTTTCGACTGCATCTTGCGCAAGGACGGGGAGGAATCATACGGATGACATTGGGCGGAAGGTGGAGCGATGGCAGGCTATGCGAGGCTGGGTGCCGAATAAGGACCCCGGGGGCGGACGTTCCGTTACGGCGTTGCCGCGGCGTTCTCGATCACGGTAAGGGCGCGGGGGACCATGCTCACCTTGTAGGTTGTTGCATTGCCGGG
>MHDY01000011.1:1657-10540 GCA_001803705.1 Nitrospirae bacterium GWC2_56_14
AGAAAGACCTTGGGAAAATGCCAGAGCAGGGACGCAAGGGGCAGCGGTCTGATCAGGGTAACGTCAAGCAGCTGGTCGTCCAGCTTTGCATGGGGCGTGAGCTTGAACCCGCCGCCGCAGGTGGTGCCGTTGCCGATGGACAGCAGGAAGGTCTCCTGGTCGATCGTGCGGCCATTCATGGCGATCGTCAACTGCACGGGCCGGTATTTTCCGAGCGTTCTGACGAGGGCGCGCAAATAGAGCGAAAGCCCGCCGGTGCCGCCGCCCATGCCGTAGGTCGTGATGTTGACCGCGGCATCGAAGCCGAAACCGGCATTGTTGGCAAAATAGATGTCGTTGATCTTTCCGAGATCGATCGTCCGGGTCTGTCCGGCGAGGACGATGTCCACCGCCTGCTCCAGCTTGTTCGGGATGCGCAGCGATCTGACGAAATCGTTTCCCGTGCCGCCGGGGACGATGCCCAGCGGCGTGTGGGAAAATACCATGCCCTGGAGGACTTCGTTCACGGTGCCGTCGCCGCCGATGGCGACAATGACATCGTAGTCGCGGCAGGCGGCGCGGGCGATCATGCCCGCTTCTCTCGGTCCCGCGGTAAGCTCCAGGTCGTATGATACGCCCCGCTGCGCAAAGAGTTCCAGGGTCCGGGAGATGATGAGCCGCGAGTTCCCTCTGCGCGCCGCGGGGTTCGCAATGAGCTTGTACTTCTTCATGGAGGCCATTATACGGACGTCAACAGGCCTCGTCAACCTGCGCGAAAACATTATGTCCTTGAAATCCCACCTGCTTTATGAAATAATGCGACCACGCGTCATGGGGCCGCAGGCCTGCCCCGGTACGTGACTCGTACAAGTGCATTCGCACGCTCCGGCAAGGAAACACATGATATTCGAAGCGATCATCCTCGGCATCCTCCAGGGGCTTACGGAGTTCCTCCCGATCAGCAGCTCAGGGCACCTGATCCTCGCACAGTGGGCCACGGGCTGGACCGGCGAGCTCATGAACAATCTTACCTTCGATGTCGCGCTCCATGTGGGGACCTTGGTCGCCGTGCTCTGGTATTTCTGGAGCGACTGGATGCGGTTCGGCAAGGCCTGCATCAACGTCGTACGCGGCAGCGCACCGGACTATGAGGCGCGGCTCGTTTGGTATATCGTGCTTGCGACGATCCCGGCCGCTGTCATCGGCATGCGGTACGAGCACGTTGTGGAAACCCTGTTCCGCAATCCTCTGCTCGTCGCCGGAGCCCTCGTTGCCGGGTCGATCGCCATGTGGCTTGCCGACCGGTATTCGAAGCAGGAGCACCGGCTCGCGTCCATGACCTTCCATCACGCCTTTTTTGTGGGGATCGCCCAGGCAATCGCCCTGGTGCCGGGTATCTCTCGTTCAGGCATCACGATCTCCGCCGGCCTTGCCGGGGGATACAAGCGGGAGGACGCGGCGCGGTTCTCATTCCTCCTGTCCACGCCCGTGATCGCCGGCGCGGCCGTGCTGAAGCTCAAGCACCTTTCGCTCCACAGCAATGAAGCGGCCATTGGATTCGTTCTGGGCACGCTCAGCTCGGCGATCGTCGGATACCTTGCCATCAGGTTCCTGATCCGGTATCTTGAGCGTCACTCCATGAATGTCTTCGTCTGGTACCGGCTCGCCCTGGCCGCGGCAGTGGGGCTGCTGTGGGCGGGGAGGTAACAAAGATATACCGTAGGGGCGGGTTTCAAACCCGCCCCTACAACGGCAAAAACCGGCATGTCCGGGTCAGGAGCCTATGGCGGCATCACCGGAAAAACATAAACACGTAAACGAGATGATCGGCCTCCTGCTGTTCGCGCCGGGGCTGCTCCTGCTTCTCAGCCTCCTCTCGTACAGCGCCACCGACCCCTGCTTCAGCGTGTCCGGCGCCGACGCCCCGATCAAGAACTATATCGGGATCATCGGCGCCTATCTCTCCGACGTGCTGCTGCAGCTCGTCGGGGTCTCGGCTTACTTCATTCCCATCTTCATTTTTGCCTATGCCTTTTATCTGACGCTCGGCGGCGTGGCCATCCATCCCCACCTGAAGAAGGTCGGCGGCCTCCTGCTCTTCGCGTCCGTGTCCGCCTTCTTCGGCCTGCAGGGCGACACCCTCCGGCTCTTCGGCGAGAACGTACCTTCGGGCGGCATGCTGGGCGGCTCCATCTCCTATTTGCTGCTTTCCGGATTTTCCCACACCGGCGCCTACATCATCACGCTTACCGCGATCGTGCTGGGCCTCATGCTGCTGACGCCGTTCTCGCCGCTCAAGATCTTTGCCTGGCTGCGGGAGTTCTACGGCAGCCTGTCAGAGCAGTTCGAGCTCATGGTCATGCGCTATCAGGGCAGGAAAGAAAAAGCGAAAGAGGCCAAACGGCGGCCCGTGATGCCGAAGGAGCTTCCGAAGATCGTTGATCCGCCGAAGGATGCGGCTCGCGAGCGCGAGGAAAAAGAAAAGAAAGCAAGGCCCGTGAAACCGGTCCAGGAGAACTTCGAGTTCATGGAGAACAAGGACGCCGGCGGCGCCTACCAGCTTCCGACCATCGCCCTCCTGGACCCGCTTCCGCCGCCGGGGAAGAAGGTCTCGAAAGAGGAAATGCTGGCCGAGTCGGAGCTCCTGGCGCGGAAGCTTCTGGATTTCGATATAGAAGGCAAGATAACGCAGGTTTACCCCGGCCCGGTGGTCACCATGTTCGAGTTCGAACCCGCGCCCGGCGTGAAGGTGAGCAGGATCGTGAACCTTGCCGACGATCTGGCGCTTGCCATGCGGGCCGGGAGCGTGCGCATCGTGGCGCCCCTGCCGGGCAAGCCGGCCGTCGGCATCGAGGTGCCGAACAACACCCGCGAGACCGTCTACTTCCGCCAGATCATCGAAACGCCGGAGTATCAGGCGAACAAGTCCAAGCTCAAGATCCCGCTGGGCAAGGACATCTTCGGCGCATCGGTCATCGGAAGCATCGACAAGATGCCCCATCTGCTCGTGGCCGGCGCCACCGGCTCCGGCAAGAGCGTCGCCATCAACTCCATCATCCTGGCGATCCTGTTCAATGCGCGGCCCAGCGAGGTGAAGCTCGCCATGATCGACCCCAAGATGCTGGAACTTTCCGTCTACGCCGACATCCCGCACCTGCTCTCGCCGGTGGTGACGCAGCCCAAGAAGGCGGCCGAGACGCTCCGGGCGATCGTAGCCGAGATGGAGCGGCGGTACCGCCAGCTCGCGGAAAAAGGGAACAAGAACATCGAGTCCTTTAACAAGGCCGTGCCCGAGGCAGAGCGCCTGCCCTATATCGTGGTGATCATCGACGAACTGGCGGACCTCATGATGACCGTGGCGCGCGAGGTCGAGGACTCGATCATGCGCCTGGCGCAGATGGCGCGGGCGGCCGGCATCCATCTCATCGTGGCGACCCAGCGGCCCAGCGTGGACGTCATCACCGGCCTTATCAAGGCGAACCTGCCCTCCCGGATTTCCTTTCAGGTGTCTTCCAAGACCGACTCGCGCACCATCCTCGACGCCAACGGCGCCGAGAACCTGCTCGGCATGGGCGACATGCTGTTCCAGCCGCCGAGCTCGTCCCATATCATCCGCGCCCACGGGTGCTTCGTGTCCGAGGCCGAGATCAAACGCGTCGTCGATTTCGTCAAGAAACAGGGCAAACCCAACTACGAAATGCTGCAGCAGCGGGTGAAGGAAGTGGCCGAGGCCGCGCAGGCAACGACCGAGGAAGGCGAGCGCGACGAGTTCTATCAGCGCGCCGTGGAGCTGGTGCAGATGAACGGCCAGGCCTCGACGTCGTTCATCCAGCGCAGGCTGCGCGTGGGCTACAACCGCGCCGCGCGCATGATCGAGATGATGGCCGAGGACGGCATCATCGGGCCGGCCGAGGGCTCCAAACCGCGCGAGGTGCTGGTCAGGAAGAATATGGACGGGACGCTGAACGATATTGATGATCTGTAGAATATAAGCATTGGAGCGGACGGAGAAGCAGCTTTTATCTATCCCGCAGTTTGGGGACTACGGATGTCATAACAGGATGATCACGCATGTACTACGAAAAAATATTCAGTGCGCTTCAGAAGGGGAAGGTCAGATATGCCGTCGCAGGCGGGGTCGCCCTTGTTTTGCACGGCGTGGTTCGATTTACCGCGGACCTCGATCTGATCGTAGACCTGGAACGGGAGAACCTGGGCCGCTTCATAGCCATCATGAAAGAGCTCGGTTATCTGCCGAGAAACCCTGTGAAGGCAGATGAGCTTCTTGCGCCGGAAAGCAGGGCGCAATGGAAGCGTGAAAAGAACATGGAAGTTTTTTCATTTTACGCCCCGGCTCAGCCCATGGAGCTTATTGACGTCTTTATTGAAGAAAAGTTCCCTTTTGAAGACATCATTGCGGACATGCTTGTTGTTACTGCAAAAGGCGTAATGATCCCAGTCGTCTCCCTGCGGCACTTAAAAAAACTGAAGAAGGCTGCCGGCCGGCCGCAAGACCTGGCGGATATCGAAGCACTTGAGGCGCTGGAGAGGACGGAGGAGAAGGAATGAGACACGAACCGCAAAAAAAACCATTCGTTTTCCTTCCTTCGCCAGAGACGCTACGGCAATTCAAAGACGCCTCTCCGGAAGAAAAACTGAACTGGCTCGAAGAAGCAAATCAGTTTGTGAACGATTTTGTGTCTCCGGAGAAACTTGAACGCTGGAAAAAGATATCCGGAAGATAAAGCGGATATAATCCGGAAAAGCAAGCTCGCTGTGCTTCCCGGCCATTTCTGTCCTACACAATCATGGGATTTGCTGGTGATGAACAAGGGGAAGCTGATCGCGGCCATAAAGTTCGATGCACAGGTAGGAATGTCCATTGGTAAGAATGCCAATAGCTGTTGTGATCAAGCGATTAGTCTGGCCATTGATTTTCGGGGGTGTTTATCGAAGATGGACCTTTGGACAGGGCACAAAACCTTTTGTGAGCTACCTGGTCCTGCTTGAAGATAACCCCGCCTCACGCGCACCAATTAAGGCTATTTCCCCGCACTTCCCGTTGGTTCCGGAATACCGAAATACCTCGTATGCGGAGCTCAATGATAGCCTGTGAAAAAAACTGATAATGGACGGGCTTTACACTGCGGCTACCGTCATCGTTTCCCCGCGCACTGCCTCCAAATCCGGAGCTTATTCCGAGATGAGCGACATGACCGGGCTCAAGTCATTTGTCTCGACGCTTGCGGGTCACAGTGCGGCGAAAGCTATTACGTAAAATTGTTCTTGCGATATAAGGAAGACAGCATAAAAAACTTATCAGGAGGTTGTTATGGCTGCCAATTTCTTTTCACGTTCCAGGCTTTGGGTTGTGTCCGCGCTTCTGTTGGTTCTTGTGACCGGGTCCGCCTTCGCTAAAGACCCCACGCTGAAGGAACGGGTTACGGCGATTGCGGGCGCGGGAAAGACGATTGCCGTCGTGTATTGGCCCAGCTTCTATAGCGGCGAGGTCTCCGACAGCTCGGGGAGCCTGGCCCGCACGACACTTTTCACTGGTGGAGCGATCCCTGCAAGTTATAGCGCCATCGGTCAGACGGCAGTGGAGAGTTTCAATAAGGGGTTTTCCGTCACCGCCTTCAGCCCCGTGGACGCGGCAAAGATTCCCATGAAACAAAGCTGGACAGGCGAGAAAACCCCTGAATGGACGGCGCTCGATAATGAACTGTTCGTATCCGTCGGCCTGTTCGTCAGGGAGAATCTCATCAGAAATCGCGATGGATCGAAGAACGTCAAGCTCTCGGTCTTGGCAAAGATCGAGATCATGGAGAACAGCGTCGACAAAAAAGGAAAGAAGGAATCTTCTGTTCTCAAGACCCTGAACGCCTCGGTCAGTTCAAAAGCTGCTCCTGCGACAGGAACCGTTTCCACCCAGGCTGATTTTGAAAAGGTGATCCCGACTGATTCGCTGCTCGAAGAGCTGAAGACGGCGGTGGATCATGAGGTCGCGAAATATGTGGCAAAACAATAGAAGAATCCTCCGCCGAATTGCTGTGCCACTCCTGTGTCGGGAGTGGCGTTGTTGTTGAAATTGCGTTGCGAGAAAAAGATTATTCTTTTGGCAGGTAATTCTCGAGGTTGAGGGCGCCGTGGAAAACGCCTAAGATGTCGATCGTTTCTTCATTCTTTATTAAATACGCGATGCGGTAATGACCGAACAGCAATACTCGTATATGGCGATTAGGCCAGTCCAGCAGCCTCTGGCCGATGAGCGGAAAACCGGGTCCAGTTTATTTTTGCCATGAACGCATCCGTTGCTCTAATTCTTCATGAGGTACGGTTCGCCCGGCATCCGAATCCGCCAGACCGCGGTCGACCATTTTTACAAAAGCAAGCTCCCGAAGTATTTCGTCAAAATCACTGTCTTCCGGCTGGTCCCGAATGATCTTTATCATGATATCTTTTACCGTACTCATCTCCTTCACCTCCTACCTCTTTGCGTTCCGCAACCGCTACCCTTGAATCCAATTATATCCGTTTGATCGCATATTTCAAGATCATATCTCTTCATAATCAGGTGGACATATCGAAAGCGCAAATTAGGGCCGTTCGCGCAGACTAATAAACTGCGCTTGATTGAGTTGCCATCATGGAGTAATATTGGGCATCTATTCGATGGTGCAGGGAAGGATAACAACATGAACAGCATTTTTTCCGACCGCATAAGTGATGTTCCCCGGTCATTCATAAGGGAGATCCTCAAAGTAGCGGTCGATGAGTCGATCATCTCTTTTGCCGGCGGACTGCCGAACCGCGATCTCTTCCCGGTCCGGGAGTTACAGGCCGCTGCGAACAAGGTGCTGGAGGAGTCCGGCAAAGACGCGCTCCAGTACAGCTCCACCGAAGGCGACCCGGCGCTGCGCAAATGGATCGCGGAGCGGTATCGTGCGAAACAGGGCCTAGACATCGATCCGAACAGCATCCTCATCACCACCGGTTCGCAGCAGGGACTCGACCTCCTCGGGAAAACCATCGTGAACGAAGGGGACGGCGTCATCGTCGAGGAGCCGGGCTACCTTGGCGCGATCCAGGCGTTCTCGCTCTACAAACCGGTCTTTCATCCGGTGCCGGTGGGGGAGGACGGTCTTGACCTGAATGGTCTGCACAGCGTGCTGGCGAAGCATGCGCCAAAGCTGTTCTACTGTGTGCCGAATTTTCAGAACCCGGCAGGGATCAGTTATTCGAAAGAGAACCGGGAGGCTGTGGCGCAGGCATTGAAGGGAAGGAAAACGGTCCTTGTGGAGGACGATCCTTACGGAGAATTGCGCTTCCTTGGACAGCAGAAGCCGTCCTTCCGTCAGTTCATGCCGGACACCAGCGTGTTGCTGGGATCTTTTTCAAAGATCATCGCTCCGTCGCTCCGGATAGGATGGATCGTTGCCAACGATGCAGTGATGGACAAGCTGGTCATTGCAAAGCAGGCAGCCGATCTGCACACGAACTATCTTGGCCAGCGGATCGTTCTTCAGTACCTGAAGGACAACGACCTCGACAAACATATCGCTTTGATCAGAAAGGCATACGGCAGTCAACGGGAAGCGATGGTTGCGGGGATCAGGGAGCACTTTCCCGTGGAGACCCGGTACACCCTGCCTGAGGGCGGCATGTTCCTCTGGATCACGCTTCCCGAAGGGTTGTCCGCGCTTACCGTGTTCGAGCGGGCGATCCGGCAAAAAGTGGCCTTCGTTCCGGGCGACCCCTTTTACGTCAACAGAAAGAACGTCAACACCTTGCGGCTCAATTTTTCAAGTGTAGATGAAGAGACGATCAGGACGGGAATCGGCCGGCTCGGCGAGGTGCTGAAAGACATGATCCGAAAAGGGTAATTGAACGAGGCGCAGTGAAAATTCTCATGCAAACAGGGAGACAGTTTTTAAACTTGCAATTCCCCGTAGCTTGTCTCAGATCCCTCCCCCTTGATGGGGGAGGTTAGGTGAGGGTGACGGTGATGCACGACGGCTACTTCACCCTCCCCTTGATCCCCTCCCATCAAGGGAGGGGTGAACAATAATAACGTGTACCCCGCAGCTTGCTGCGGAGAGGTTCATTCACTGCGTCTGGTTGCGGTTCACGGTTTGAGCGGAGCAGGAGGTTTTCGAATTCCGCAGCAGCGAGGCGCTTATTCTGATGATCGCTATGGTCAGGACCATGACGATCATCGTCGATAGCAACAGGCCGACGATCATGCCCGACAGGACCATGACCTGTGTTGCCAGGTGTACTGCTTCTCCAGAGAGAAAATGTTTTGCAGCACGGAGCCCTGCGAAACCTCCGTAGAAACTTCCTGCCAAAAGACCTGGCAACAGGAAAAGAACGATAGCGAGCGCCAGCCACCCGCACCGACCGACCTTTTTTCCCTCGTCCGACATGACCGCTTCCTCCGGGTATTCGTGCTGAAAATTATTTTAGCAGACCTGTTTAAAGATGCAACCAAATTTCGATGCAAGGCCCAAATATAACGGCGTTTCAGAGCAGAGGGGCGGTGGTGTCCCAGGGTGGTGCTCTTAAGGAATAAGGGCACGGACTTCCCGGCGCTGCCCGCCCACCGGACACAAAGACGTCGCTCCTCAAGATCTTTCAATGCTTCGCGCAGGCCACTTTCTCTCCCTGCTATACAATCAGGCCTCTTGATGCTATGATACGAGAGTGGGTAAAGAGAACGAAACCTCTGCCGCTCATGTTCGAACAAGCTGTTCTTCCTCCGGAGGCTGTATTCCATGTCGTTGATCCTCACCCATCTGCGGGGCATGAAGCGCCTGGTCACGATCTGCTTTATCCTGTTCAGGCAGTACATGTTCCTGGTCCCCTATCGCTATCTTTTCGCCCCCAGCGCAAAACTGGAAAAGG
>MHDY01000012.1 GCA_001803705.1 Nitrospirae bacterium GWC2_56_14
TGGCGACGTCGTCATCGTACTCGTGGGTGGTACACACTTCCGGGAAAAAGCTGCGCGACGTTTCCAGGTTGTGGTGGTACATCTCCACTCCGGCGGCTTTCATCGCGATAGCGGTAGGCAGATCGATGATGCCGAGGGAACAGGAGGGAGAGATGGCGGTTTCCTGCTTGATCCTTCTGACGGCCCGGCAAATCCGCTCAAGCTCCTCTCCCTTGGCGATGCCGGTGCCGCTGGTAATGATCCCGTAGCAGGAAGAGCCGTTCCGTTCCGCTTCATGGGCGCAGGCAACCATTCGATCTTCGTCCACGAGGGGATAGACCGGCGCATTGGTGGCATGAAATGCGGATTGGGCGCAGAAGGAACAGTTTTCGGGGCAGCGCCCCGATTTAGCGTTGATGATGGAGCAAAGGTGAACCTGCTCACCAAGAAAATGCGACTTGATGCGGCTGGCGGCACCAAAGAGCGGAAAAAGCTCGGAACCGGCGAGCCGGCACAGGCTCAGCGCCTCCTCTTCGGTTATCATTCCCCCCGCTACGATCCGGTCAGCAATAGCTTCGATAGATGGACTCATAGGACCTCCTGATGATGAGATACCACAGCGAAAAAGGGTTTGTCAACCATGACTGCAAAAAGAGTTAACGACCAGGAGTTTGAGGTAATGAAAGGGGGGAAGTGGGTTAACTGACTATGACGCGGCGACCATCCACGGTGAGACGGCCTTCAACAAAAAGCCTCACCGACTCCGGAAATACCCGGTGCTCTTCGATCTGAATGCGGGCGGAAAGTGACTCTTCAGTATCATCCGGCAGGACCGGGACGACCGACTGCATGATAATCGGGCCGGTATCGGTGCCGGCATCGACAAAATGGGTGGTGCAACCGGTGAATTTGACGCCGTAGTCGAGTGCCTGGCGCTGGGCATGGATACCGGGAAAGGAGGGGAGAAGCGCCGGATGGATATTCATCACGGCCAGGGGGAAGGCATCGAGAAACACAGGGGTAATGATTCGCATGAAGCCGGCGAGGACCACCAGGTTCACATCATACTGCTTGAGTGCCTCGACCATGGCTGTGTCGTACGACTCTCGCCCCGAAAAGATCCGGTGGTCCATATGCACGGCGGGAATACCGTGCTTCTCGGCCCGCTGCAATCCGTAGGCGCCGGCATTGTTGCTGATGACACAGGTAATCCGTGCCGGAATGGTGCCGTCTTCGATGCGGTCGATGATTGCCTGAAGATTCGACCCGTTGCCGGATACCAGCACGCCTATGTTCACTGCGTTTGCCATGTCAGACCAGTTCCACGCATTCTTTGCCGGCTTCGCATTTAACCACTTCGCCGATGACGAAAGCACGCTCGTTCAGACCCGACAGCCTGATGAGCACTTCTTCCGATTCCGATTCGGGCACGGCCAGTACCATGCCGATACCGCAGTTGAAGGTACGGAACAATTCAGTCTCATCGATATTTCCTGCCTCCTGAAGCAGGGTGAAGATGGATGGGACTTCCCAGCTGTTTTTACGGATGACCGCTTTACAGCCGTTCGGCAGCACGCGCGGTATATTTTCCAGCAACCCTCCGCCGGTAATGTGTGCGACTCCGTTGATCCTGAAATCGCGGCGGAGGTTGAGAATGCTCTTGACGTAGATGCGGGTCGGAGTAAGAAGTTCTTCGGCCACCGATTTACCGAGTCCGGGAAGCGGGGAGTCGATGGTAAGACCCAGCGTATCGAAAATCACCTTCCGGGCAAGGGAATAGCCGTTGCTGTGGATTCCGCTCGACGCGAGGCCGATGAGCTTGTTTCCGACGGTGATGGTGGAGCCGTCTATGATTTTATCCCGCTCGACGACACCTACCGTGAAACCGGCCAGGTCATACTCGCCATCGGCGTAGAAGCCGGGCATTTCGGCGGTTTCGCCGCCGATAAGGGCGCAACCCGCCATGGTACATCCCTCGGCGATTCCCTTGACGATCAGAGCGGCCTTTTCCGGCTCAAGCTTGCCGGTTGCGAGATAATCGAGAAAAAACAGGGGTTCGGCTCCCTGCACGACAATGTCGTTGACGCACATTGCCACAAGATCGATCCCAACCGTATCGTGTTTATCCGCCATGAAAGCCAGCTTCAGCTTCGTTCCGACACCATCGGTTCCTGAAACGAGGACAGGGTTTTTATATTTATTGGTATTGAGGGAAAAGAGTCCCCCGAATCCGCCGATATCGGCAATAACCTCAGGGCGCGACGTGGCTTTGACGAGCGGCTTGATCAGTTTAACGAATGTGTTGCCGGCATCAATATCTACTCCGGCGTCCTTGTAGGTGCTTTTTACCTTGCTCAACATGTACCCCCTTACAGAAATGAAAAATTTAAACTATCGCCCTGGAAAAGTCAAACCCATTCTCCCGGGAAAAAAGAGTTTACAAGGGGAGAGCCATTGAATATCATAGCGCGGCATTATGGATGCTTGTACCGATGTGACAATCTGTCCCATGACCGAAGCCGACCTCGATGAGATCCTCCTTATCGAATCCGCTTCATTCCCCCACCCGTGGAACAGAACCCATTTTCACGATGAACTCGCTTCAGCGCATTCCTTTCCCCTCAGTGCCTTTGACGGCAGAGGGCGCCTGGTCGGCTATATCTGCCCGATGCTGATCCTCGACGAAGGGCACATCCTCGATGTGGCCGTGCATCCGGAATACAGGGGACACGGATTAGGGAAACTGCTGGTAGAACATGTGCTGGCTGCCTGCCGCCAACGGGGAGCAGAATTCGTTTCCCTGGAGGTCCGGCCATCGAACAGCGAGGCTATAGGATTATACCACCGCCTAGGCTTCGTTGAAACCGGCCGGCGACCGCGGTACTATCACGACGGAGAAGACGCATTACTTATGGAATACATTTTCAGAGAAGAAGAGGAAGATACCGATGCTGTTTAAATCAATGGTCCTTTCCAACCATGAGGTTTCTCCCGGCTATTACCGGATGCGGGTAACGGCCCCGCCCGAACTGCTGTCGGCGTCACCGGGACAGTTTGTCATGGTCAAGGTGCGCGATTCCATTGACCCGCTGCTGAGGCGGCCCTTCGGGATTTTCGACATCGGTGTTCTCCCCGCCGCCTACGATGGCGGATGCGAACAGGTGTACCTGGAAATGCTGTACAAGGTCGTGGGGAAGGGGACCGCCATGATGGCGACCCTTCACAACGGCGATGTACTTGATTTCCTGGCGCCGCTCGGTAACGGGTTCCGAATGGGAAATCCACAAGGGGAAAAGGTGCTGGTCGGCGGGGGAATCGGTCTTGCGCCCCTGTATTTTCTGGCGAAGAAGCTCGTGGAAAACTCGAAGGTGAGGCTTTTCATCGGCGGACGCACGCGGGAGGACATTCTATGCGTCACTGAATTCGAGCGGCTTGGCATCGAAACATATGTTTCCACCGACGACGGCACCCTCGGAGCGTGCGGCCTCGTTACCGAAGTCATGGAGCGGCACCTGACCGAGGATGGCGGCGACAAGACGATATTCTCCTGTGGCCCGATGCCGATGCTGCAGGCGGTTGCGGATATTGCCCGCCGCCGTTCCATAGCATGCCAGGTTTCCCTGGAAGCTCATATGGCATGCGGAATGGGAGCCTGCCTCGGATGCGTCGTTAAGGGGAGTGAGCATGGCGACAGCCATCCCGATTACCGCTGCGTCTGCAAAGAAGGACCGGTGTTCAATTTCCAGCAGTTGATGTGGGTCTGATGCCATGACACGGGGAGTGACAATGAAACCAGACATGTCTGTTGAAATAGGTAGTCTCAAACTGCGGAACCCGGTCATTACCGCCTCGGGGACCTTCGGCTACGGCGAGGAATTCAAGGATTACCTGAATCTGGAAGAGATCGGCGCTATCATAACCAAGGGGTTGTCCCTGAAGCCGCGCGCCGGCAATCCGACTCCGCGCATAGTCGAGACACCTGCGGGAATGCTCAATGCCATCGGGTTGCAGAACGTGGGAGTGGATGCCTTCATCGAAAAAAAGACCCCCTTTCTGCGCACCATCTCGACCCCGGCAATCGTCAACCTTTTCGGCAACACAATTGAAGAGTACGCCGAACTGGCTTCCCGTCTCGAGCAGGTCCCGGAAGTGGCCGGCATCGAAGTGAACATCTCATGCCCCAATGTGAAGCAGGGGGGGATAGTGTTCGGCACCGATCCGAAAGCTGCAGCCACCGTCGTCAGGGCCGTACGGAGCGAAACGACCAAGCCGCTCATCGTGAAACTTTCTCCCAACGTCACCGACGTGGTCGAGATGGCGGTCGCCTGTGCCGAGGCGCAGGCTGACGCCCTCTCCCTCATCAACACGCTTACCGGCATGGCGGTCGATCTACGAACCCGCAGGCCGGTACTTGCCAATGTCACCGGCGGCCTCTCGGGCCCCGCCATCAAACCTGTGGCCCTCCGGATGGTGTGGCAGGTTGCAAAGGCGGTGACACTACCGGTCATCGGTATCGGCGGGATCATGAATGCGACTGATGCCCTCGAATTCATTCTTGCAGGCGCCACCGCCATACAGGTCGGCACGGCCAACTTTCTCGACCCCGCGGCGGCGGGTATCATCGCCAGGGAAATGGAACAGTACCTGGCTGAAAACGGCATCGCCGCTATCGGCGAACTGAGAGGCGCCCTGCAGGTGTAACATTCACAGGCACGCGGTATACTTGCAAGGCGGAGAACAAACTCCGCCTTCTGCATTTTGAGGCAGTGATTCGGAATTCAATGGAACAGTGGCAAAAACAACTCCGGAACTCAATTTCCGACGTGGATCAGTTGCCCGCAAGATTCGGCAGCAATGCCGAAGAGATGCGCCGCGTCGCTGCGGTCTACCCCTTTCGTGTTACCGAATACTATCTGGAACTAATAAAGGAAATCGGGGATCCCCTGTGGCTCCAATGCATTCCCGACCCGAGGGAGCTCGACGACGACCGGCAACTACCGGATCCGCTGCACGAATCCCGCCTCAGTCCGGTGCCCGGGCTTATTCACCGGTATCCGGACCGTGTTGTGTGGCTCGTATCCCAGTCATGCGCCCTCTACTGCCGATTCTGCATGCGCAAGCGACACGTCGGGTGCGGTGGAGAACAGATATTCAATGAAAACAATGCAGTTGCCTACATAACCGAGCACCCGGCTATCAGGGACGTTGTGCTCTCGGGAGGGGACCCGCTGCTTCTTGATGATGACCGGCTGGAGCATATTCTTACCGGGCTTCGCCGGATACCTCATGTCGAAATCATCCGCATCGGTACTCGCCTGCCGGTGACCCTGCCGCAAAGGGTGACCAGGAAACTCTGCCGCATGCTCAAAAATTTTCAGCCGGTATATATCAATACCCATTTCAATCACCCGTCCGAGATTACCGATGCTTCTGCGCAAGCATGCCGGATGCTGGCCGAGTGCGGCTCACCGTTGGGCAATCAGACAGTGCTCCTGAAGGGGGTCAACGATGACCCTGAGACGATGAAGCGGTTGATGCAACAGTTGCTGCGTATCAGGGTGCGTCCCTATTACCTCCATCAGATTGATCTTGTCCGTGGCACCGGACATTTCCGGACCTCCATAGCAAAAGGGCTGGAAATCATGGAAAAGCTGCGGGGGCATACGTCAGGACTTGCTGTACCGTATTTCATGATCGACCTGCCGGGAGGGAAGGGGAAGGTGCCTCTGGTGCCAGGGCAGGTCGATGTGCGGGGTAACACTCTGCTTCTGAAGAATTACCTGGAAGAAACGGTGGAATATCCGGATATTTGCGATGGGGACGGCACGGGGTGACTCTTCCACCTAGCGCTTTCTTCCACCCCAACCAGGACCGGATGCGTCAGCGCGCGTTACATCCTCCCCTTGTCATACCTACTACAGTATTGATTCTTTTTGGAGCGAGCCGAAAAGAACTAACGGCTGTCATACTTCCCAAATAAGCGGGCTGCTCCGCTGAACTGCCTTGCTTTTGTGGATCTATCAGGGGCATTTTCATGGCAAATTAATTGCAAAAACAGTGTAGCCCAATTACAATATCCAAGTTGTTCATTAAATCAACTCCAGGAGCAGCACTGCATCCATGTATGTCGGCAGGGCCTGCGCCTTTAAGATAATCCTGCAGGGGAGATACCTATGGCACGAATACTACTGATAGAGGATGATCATCAGGTTCGGCAGGTACTGGAGGATTTCCTGCTGACAGGAGGCCATGAGGTACAGACGGCCGACAACGGAAAAACCGCAAAGAACCTGTTGAACAACTCCTCCAGTCCCTTTGATCTTGTCATCACCGACATGGTGATGCCGGAAAACGACGGTTTCGAGGTAATTACATTCCTTCGTGCCTTTGCAACTCCCCCCCGGATTATCGCCATATCAGGCGGTGGGAACTATCTCGACGAGGACCTGCTGCTTCGAATCGCCGACCGAATGAAGGTCGGAGCTGTCCTGCACAAACCCGTATCGTACGACATGTTCATCAGCACCATTGAACGCGTTTTACACTCAGGGGATTGAACAGTTCCGGGTTTGGAAAGTTTATAGTGAATGGGATTATATGCGGGATAGCAACAACGGAATAGTACTGCTCGCCGACAATGAACAGCCCGTCAAGGAGGAGGAGTCTGATCCGCAAAGTCATTTGCAATATCCAACTTGACATAATATATCTTATGGGACGTAGGGCCTAGGGAAAGGTCACAACTCCCTGGCCAACAACACCACAGTGTATTATCTTTTATCCTCGTCGTCTCAGTCTTCTTCGCTTACTATTCTTACCAGGAGTGCTTCAAACCATTTGACGTTGAGTTGAAACCGGAGCGGCTACATTCCGAAACCAATCTTTCAGTATTTGTTACGACTGACCCTACCTGACCCCTGATCCACATAAAAAAAACCCTTTACAAGGCAAATTTGGAGATCTTTCAAATTTCAATCTTCAAACCATGAGTGCTGCTCAAAATGACCCAAGAAGAACAGACATCTCAGCTTTTTTTCGAAACACTCTCTGGCACCATGCATACTTGATGCTGGAATACCTATCCTCTAGTGGATTTATTTATCTTTCTGAAATTGTATTACAGATTTTACGTCCTTTAGATGCAGTACCGGTGATTCATAAATTATTTTTACAGCAGGTTGACAACAGCAACTTCTCATGTACTGTTTCTGATGAAAGAAATGGGGTTTTTTATGGAAAGCTTGCCAAGGGAGCACTGTAAGGTGCGCAAAGTAGCAGAAAATGTATCATGGTGCTTGGCCGAAGACCCGAAGGTTTGCCGTTTCAGCCTGCCATTCGGGTACGCATATCTGTGCCAGCATTCGTCACAGTACGCGAGAAAAGATGTTCCCCCCCGCACTGGTTTGTCGCCAGAATCAAAAGATAAAAAAAACCGTAAGGCTGAATCCTTGTCATAGGGACTACACACCTATCGTCCGCAGCCGCTGTGCCAGCTCCACGATATATTTAACCACCCCCTCCTGGATTTGCCGTCCCTTTTCCGCCGATGCCTTTGTCGGATCGCCCCAGACGCCTCCGGGCCAATACCGCCTTTTATCCCTGACCAGTATCGCTTCAGGGAATGCCGGAAATTCACGAGCAGCTTCCCCTTTCACCAGATGGGGATGCGACCAGGCGATGCGGGAGGTTTCGATCTCTCCGGCATGGGAATCCCCCGGCGTTTCCACAAGCTCCTTTCCTGCACGTACTGCCACTTCATACTCCGTCACCACGGCGATCTGAATGTCGGGTATTTCGGCAATGAGCGTTTCTCCCGCATCCTGCAGCGCCATGCGGTGAGCGCCTCCCGCGTGCCCCGTGACCACAATGAAATGCCGCAACCCCTGTCCATACAGCGAGCGGATGATGTCTTTCATGAGTGATTGAAGCGTAGCGGTCGTTATGGAGATTGTACCGGGGTGGCATGAGGTGGAGCGACAGGAACCATAATGAACAGGCGGTGCCACAAAGAGCGGAATTAATGCAGAGGCGGCTTTTCCGACCTCGTATGCCTGAATGGTGTCGGTTGAAAGCGGTAAATGGGGGCCGTGCTCTTCGGTAGAGCCGAAGGGGATATACACGGTCTGGGTGATCTTCAACCCTGCGCTGAATTCCGGCATCGTCATCTCTTCGATGATCATTCAGGTACCCGTGTGGCAGCTACAGTTGCCCAATAAATTTGTGCGTCTGGGGAATCACACGTACGTCGGCGAGCAGGCCGGCCGCAATTTCCTGAAGTTCGAGCATCCGCAGCGGGCGAACTCCGACGGTGCCGTCATTGCAAGACATGGGTTGAAGAATGCACGATATCGCCGGGTCGACGTCGGCAATCAGTTCACCGGCGCGCATCACTTCCCAATCCTCGGTAGCGTCGCAGATGACCATTTTGACGAATACCGTCTTCTGACTGGCGATCTGGAGAAATTCCCGGTGCTTCTCCCACAGATCGGTGCAACCGGAAGATGACGGCAGCTTGATGTCCATGCTGATGAAGTCGATGTTCGGTATCAGTTCTTCAAGGACATGATAGAGGATACCGTTAGTTTCAAGGTAGATGGGGAGCAGTCGTTGCAGTTCCGGCAGCCATTCACGGAGAACTTCAACATTGATCAGCGGTTCTCCGCCGGTAATGCTTATGGAATGATGGATTCCGGGCCAACCTCTCAACCAGAGGTTGAGGGTATCAACCACTTTTTCAAGGGCAACCGGGTTCTGTTCGGGATTAAAATCACGCCGTCCGGGAGTGACTTCCAGCAGAGCCGTTCCCGGAAGGTTGCCATGCCTGGTGTCACAGTAGGAACAGGCAAGATTGCAGCCATGAAAGCGGAGAAACGCCTGGCGAAGCCCGACCAGCAGCCCTTCCCCCTGGATTGAAGAGAAGAGTTCGATTATCTCGGCGCGACGTTCACTCATAGTAACTTGCGTTGGCGAAATCCGATTCCCATACCGTAATCATTTCGACCCTGACGTTGTCCGTGTTCAGCTTGTTGGACAACTCCTGGTAGAGGAATCTGGCAATGTTCTCCGATGAAGGAGAGAGTTCTGCAAAGGGGGCGAGATCGTTAAGGTACTTGTGGTCCAGAGTTTTCAACAGGGTGTTGGTTTCAGCCTTGAGGATCTTGAAATCGATTCCTAACCCTGCCTTGTCGAGTTCCCTGGCAGTGACTGCCACCTCGACCCGCCAGTTATGGCCATGGAGGTTTTCACAGTCCCCCTGGTAATGTGTCAGGCAGTGGGCTGCGGCAAAATAGGTGTGGATCTTGAGACGATACATGAACTAACTCCATTTATCAGGGTATTTCGTTACAGATTTTTTCAAAACCGGTGAGTGGAATAATAGCATAAACCTGAAACAAAGCCAGCTCTCATTGAATCACACTCCCCTCCCCTGCCGGTCTGGGCGCCATGCCGAGTTTTTTTCTGCCCCACTCCTGGAGCTGGTCCATGTAGTAGTACACCACCGGCGTTATGTACAGGGTAAGAAGCTGTGAGACCAGTAACCCCCCGACGACGGCAAGTCCGAGGGAACGCCGCGCGTCTGCACCGGCTCCGAACCCGATGGCAATGGGGAGCGTGCCCATGAGTGCCGCCATGCTTGTCATCATGATCGGGCGGAAACGCACCAGGCATCCCTGGTAGATGGCGTCCAGAGGAGCCTTTCCTTCCTTACGCTGCGCTTCGAGGGCGAAATCTATCATCATGATCGCATTCTTTTTGACGATGCCCACCAGCATGATGATGCCGACAAAGGAATAGAGGTTCAGGTCCTTGCCGAACACGAGCAGTGTCAGGAGTGCTCCGAACCCGGCGGAGGGCAGCCCGGAAAGGATGGTGAGCGGATGGATGTAGCTCTCGTAGAGAATGCCCAGCACAAGGTAAATGACCAGGATAGCCATCACCAGGAGCAGTGCGAGCCCTTTGGTTGAGGCCTTGTATACCTGCGCTGTACCCTGGAAGCCGGTCGTGATGGTGGACGGAAGTGAAGTCGCTTCCCGCTCGATGGCTTTTACCGCATCGCTCAGCGGCACGTCGGGCTTCAGGTTAAACGAGAGCGTTACCGAGGTAATCTGCCCCAGGTGATTCACCGACAGCGGGCCGAGCCCCTTTTCCAGGGTTGCCAGGGTTGCCAGCGGCACGAGCTGACCGGAACTGGACCTGACATAGAGCATGCTCAGGGCGGCAGGGTCGGCCTGGAAGGCAGGCTCCAATTCCAGAATGACCTGATACTGGTTTATGGGCGAGTAAATGGTAGATACCTGCCGTCCGCCGTACGCCGAGAATAACGTCTCCTCGATCTGGCTGGCAGTTATGCCCACTGCTGCCGACCGGTTACGGTCGATCTTGATGTTAACCTGGGGATTCTTGATTTGCAGGTCGCTGGACACCTCCTGAAGCATCGGCAGTCCGCGCAGCCGCTGCTCGAAATGAGCAGCACTTTCATACAGTTCGGCAGTATCGGGACTCTGAAGCACGAACTGGTATTGTCCCTTTGACTGTGTCGTCTCCAGGCGGATCGGCGGCGGATTCTGCATGAACATCATGATGCCCGGGACTCCCATTACCTTGGTCCGCAGTTTCTGGATTATCTGGTCCGCATTCAATTCACGTTCATGGCGGGGCTTCAACTTGATGAACATGAACCCGCTGTTCGACCCGACCCGGGATCCGGATGCTCCCACGGAAGACATGAAGGCATCTATTTCAGGTTCCTGGAGAACGATTTGAGCCAGCTTCTGCTGATTCCTCTTCATTTCCTCGAAAGAGATACCCTGAGCCCCCTCGGTAATGGCGAACAAAGCACCGATGTCGTCGGAAGGAAGCAATCCCGTAGGTATCCGTATGAAGAGCCAGACCGTGATGCCGGTCATGCTCAGCGTTATCAGCATGGTAGTGCGGCGATAGTTGAGGGTCTTCTTCAGCGTTCGCTCGTAAAGGTGCAACATCCCTTCGAAAAACCGCTCCATGAAATTGTAGAGTTTGCCGTGCTTCCTCTCCCCTTCCGCCTTGAGAAACCTGCTGCACAGCATCGGGGTGAGGGTAAGAGAGACAATCCCGGAAATGAGAATGGCCACGGTAATGGTCACCGCGAATTCGTGGAGCATCCTGCCGAGCATGCCCGACATGAAGAGCACGGGGATGAAGACCGCAACAAGGGAGACGGTCATCGATACAATGGTGAAACCGATCTCTTTCGATCCACGGCGTGCAGCTTCCATGGGTGTTTCGCCATGCTCCATGTGGCGGATGATGTTCTCCAGCATGACAATTGCGTCATCCACGACAAAGCCGACTGACAGGGTCAGCGCCATCAGGGTGATGTTGTTCACCGAGAAGCCGAACGCGTACATGGCGGCAAAGGTGCCTATTATTGAAAGCGGCAGCGCAAGGCTCGGGATGAGG
>MHDY01000013.1:0-685 GCA_001803705.1 Nitrospirae bacterium GWC2_56_14
GCAGTTTGTAACCGCCTGAAAAAACGAGATTGCCGCGTCGCTCCGCTCCTCGCAATGACGGCAGAGGAGACTTCTTACGAGAGCATCAAAATTGTAGGGTAGGAAAAAATGTAGGGGCAGGTTTGAAACCCGCCCGATCAAGAAAGAAGGCAAGGTATGGTTACAAAATCCCAAACAAGAAGATCCGAATCCATAAAACCGGGGACCGGGACCGCCTCAACCAAGAACATCGGCCTGCGGGGCGTGACCGTGGCGGACACCAGGATCTCCGATGTGGACGGCGGGAACGGGGTCCTCATCTACCGGGGATACCGCATTGAAGAACTGGCGGAAAACTCGACCTTTGAGGAGACGGCCTATCTGCTTCTGCACGACGCGCTGCCTTCCGAGGAGCAGCTCAAGGACTTTACGCAGCGGCTGGTGAAGGCGCGGCCGCTGCCCAGTTTCATCCTGCAGGCGCTCCGGGACATGCCGCACGGCGCAAATCCCATGGATGTGCTGCAGGCGGCCGTACCGCTTCTGGCCATGGCCGATCCCGAGCTTCTTGATGAGTCGCGGGAAGCCAATGACGCGAAGGCGGTCCGGCTCATCGCCGGAGTCGCAGCCGTCGTGTCGGCATGGCAGCGGATACGGCACGACCGTGAACCGCTGGCGCCGGACAATGCGCTGTCCCATGCGGGCAATT
>MHDY01000013.1:793-1177 GCA_001803705.1 Nitrospirae bacterium GWC2_56_14
GCCGCGAGGTTGTATCGACGCAGGCGCATATGTATGCCGGCGTTGCCGCCGGCGTGGGGGCGCTTTCCGGGCGGCTGCACGGCGGCGCCAATGCCCTGGTCATGAGGATGCTGCAGGAGCTGCGGAACGAGCAGAACGTTGCCGGGTGGGTTCGGCAGCAGCTCGACAGCGGCCAGAAGATCATGGGCATGGGCCATGCGGTGTACAAGACCACGGACCCCCGGGCGAAATACCTGAAGCAGATGGGAGAGCGGCTCGGGAAGAAGCTCGTTCAGGAGCAGTGGCACCGGATCCTGACGCAGGTCGAGGAGACGGCGGTCGCCGAGTTCGAGAAGCGAGGCAAGACCACCATCAAGCCCAATGTGGACTTCTACAGCGCTCCGG
>MHDY01000013.1:1255-1851 GCA_001803705.1 Nitrospirae bacterium GWC2_56_14
ATATCATCGAAGAGAAGTTCGGCGAAGCCCAGGGGAAACCGGCGCTGTACCGGCCTTCATCGGATTATACGGGGAATTACTGCGGCAAGACCGGTTGCGTGTATGAGCCGATGGAGAAAAGAACCTGATACGTCGCACCCTCCCCAACCCCTCCCATCGAGGGAGGGGCTACGTGCCCCCTCTCCCCTCCGTGGGAGAGGGCTGGGGTGAGGGGGATGTGCAGTGAAAGAGAGTAGATGCGTATTTGAAAACCAGGAGGACGGGAATGGCAGGGAAGAAAGTAAGCGTTGAGAACAGGAAGTATGGAACATTGAAATCCAGAGCGAAAAATCTCGTGCCTCCGAAACAGGGGGTGAAGAACATGAAAGCAGCCACAGCAAAATATAAAACGCTCCAGAGACCGACACGCATCCTGTCGATCAATCCTTACACCGAAGAAGTTATGAAGAAGTACCCGGTCATGAGCACGGTGGAGCTGAACGGGCAGGTGGGCCGGTCCCGCGAGGCTTTTCTGAAATGGCGGGAGGTGCCCGTTGCGGGCAGGGCGGCGTCCCTCACGAAGCTGGCAGCGGTGCTTCGCGCGGAGAAGCGGCGCT
>MHDY01000013.1:1880-2926 GCA_001803705.1 Nitrospirae bacterium GWC2_56_14
AAGCCCATCAAAGAGGCGCTTGCGGAAGTGGAAAAATGCGCCGTGCTCGCCGACTATTATGCCGGGAACGCAGTTTCGTTCCTGATGCCCGAGGAGATAAAAACCGAGGCCAAAAAGAGCTACGTCACCTTCCAGCCGCTCGGCGTCGTGCTGGCGGTCATGCCCTGGAACTTTCCGTTCTGGCAGGCCTTCCGGTTCGGCGTTCCGGCTGTCACCGCGGGGAACGTGGTGCTGCTGAAGCACGCGTCGAACGTGCCGCAGACGGCGCTGGCGATCGAGGAGGCTTTCACCAAAGCAGGGTTCCCGGACGACGTATTCAGGACGGTGCTGATCGACGTGCAGGAAACGTTGAGGCTCATTGACGACGACCTGGTGGACGCCGTGTCGCTCACCGGCAGCAACCGTGCAGGCGAGGAGATCGGCGCTCATGCCGGCAGGCGGATCAAAAAGGTCGTGCTCGAACTGGGCGGTTCCGACCCCTACATCGTTCTGGACGATGCCGACGTGGAAAAAGCCGGCAGGATGGCGGCCAATGCGCGCATGGTCAACACCGGCCAGAGCTGCATCGCCGCAAAGCGTTTCATCGTCATGGACAAGGTGGCTGACGAGTTCTTGAAGCACTTCATGGTGCGGCTCAATGAAATGAAGCTCGGCGATCCCATGGATGAGACGACGGACATCGGCACCGTGGCCAGGAAAGACATCCTTGACGGGCTCAAAGAGCAGCTGCGCGACGCGAAGGCGAAGGGGGCCCGGGTGCTGATGTCGGGACAGACCTTCACCCAAGGCCTGTTCTTCACGCCCTGCGTGGTGATCAATACCAAACCGACCATGAAGGTCCTGACCGAGGAGGTCTTCGGCCCCATTGCACCGATCATCGTGGTGAAGGACGAGGACGAGGCGGTCAAGGTCGCGAACCACACCGAATACGGCCTGGGCGCTTCGATCTGGAGCAGGAACATTGACCGGGCGGAGCGCTTAGCTGCGCGGATCGAGGCCGGGACCGTTACGATCAACGATATGGTGAAGTCCGACCCGCGGCTGCC
>MHDY01000013.1:3013-3155 GCA_001803705.1 Nitrospirae bacterium GWC2_56_14
TAGAGAGTAGCAACAACTTTCACCACAGAGGCACAGAGACACAGAGAAAAGCGAAGAAAGAGATCTTTGACACAGATTTTCACTGATTCTGTATGATCCAAAAGGCCAAAGGATTTAACAGCCTTTATCATAAGAAATCATG
>MHDY01000013.1:3207-3934 GCA_001803705.1 Nitrospirae bacterium GWC2_56_14
TCTTTTAGCGGGAGATTTCATGAAAGCATCGGACCTGTTCGTGCGGCAGCTGGAAGAAGAAGGGGTGGAGTATATTTTCGGGCTGCCGGGCGAAGAGAACCTCGATCTCCTCGAATCGCTCCGCACGTCGTCCATCAAGGTCATTATCGCCCGGCACGAGCAGGCCGCCGCGTTCATGGCCGCCACCTACGGCCGGTTGACCGGCAAGGCCGGCGTCTGCTTCTCGACGCTCGGGCCGGGTGCTACGAACCTGGTGACCGGCGTTGCTCATGCACAGCTCATCGGCGCGCCCTTCATTTCCATCTCGGGGCAGAAGGCGCTGCGGGGCAACCATCAGGCCCGCTTCCAGCTCATCGATATCATCAGCGTCATGCGGCCGCTTACCAAGGATGCCGTTTCCATCATCGATCCGAACGAGATCCCCACGATACTGCGGAACGCGTTCAAGCTTGCCCAGGCGGAGCGTCCCGGCGCAGTCCACCTCGAACTGCCCGAAGACGTTGCCGAAAGCGGGACCAGCGCAAAGATCCAGAAGCGTGGGCTGGTGCGGAGGCCCGCGCCCGATCCCAAGGCGCTCATGCGCGCCGCCGATATGATCAACAAGGCCAAACACCCGCTCATCATCCTGTCGTCGGGCGCGAACCGCAACCTGATCACGAAACAGCTCATGCAGTTCATCGACAAGACCGGCATCTACGCGGTGCACACGCAGATGGGAAAGGGCGTG
>MHDY01000013.1:4172-4656 GCA_001803705.1 Nitrospirae bacterium GWC2_56_14
CGCTGCGGCAGCTGGGTGAACTGGTGACCGACCGAAAGAGCGACAAGACCTTCCGGGAGATCCGCGAGTTCCTGGATAAAAAACTTTCGATCGAGCTCAACAGGCGCTACCCGCTGACCCCGCAGGATGTGGTCCAGCACGTTCGCGGGGTGCTGGCCCATGAGGACATCCTGACCCTGGACAACGGCATCTACAAGCTCTGGTTCTCGCGGTTGTACCGCACGTACAAACCCAACACGTTCCTGCTGGACAACGCTTTGGCGACCATGGGCGCAGGGCTGCCTTCGGGCATCATGGCGAAAATGCTGCAGCCGGACCGGAAAGTGCTCGCGGTGGTCGGCGACGGCGGGTTCATGCTCAACTCGCAGGAACTGGAAACGGCGCTCCGCTATGCTGTCCCGCTGGTCGTGCTTATCCTGAACGACAACGCTTTCGGGTTCATCAAGTGGGAGCAGCAGGCAAAAGGTTTCAAAGCCTTCGGCCT
>MHDY01000013.1:4746-8617 GCA_001803705.1 Nitrospirae bacterium GWC2_56_14
GCTGCAGGACGCCTTTGCGCTGAAGAAGGTGGTTGTCATCGAATGCCCGGTCGATTATTCCGCAAACTTCGAGATGTTCTCCCGGGAACTGAGCGACCTTGCATGCGACAGCTGATCGTTCTATCTTGACAACAAAAGGTTAATATGTATAATCATAATTGCCGAGCGAAACCAAATTTTGAAAGTCTTAAATCCACTCACAGTTCCTTCCTTTAGGCAAAAGCAATTAGGCACGCAGCAGACGCGGCTCCAGGATTTTAAAAAAATAAAATCGTATAACGGAGGAATAGATGAAGCTTTCCAGAGGAATTTTTTTGTTTTTTTTGACGCTAGTTTTTGCCTCAACAGCATTTGCTGCAGAATTTTCGGACAATTTTGATGATCAGAAGTTAGATCCGAATTATTGGAGTGTTATTGAATCCGACCATGGTTCCCTCCAGGAGGTTGGCGGGGGGGTTGATATGTATGTGCCGAATGGCATCTCGGGATTCACCGGTATAGCATCAAAATGTCAAGTCGTGGGTGATTTTGACATTCAAGCTGATTTTGAACTGACAACGTTCAATACCTATTGGAGCTCCGCAAGCCTGCAGGTGCAATCGGCTGACAAAAAAAACCAAGCACTGATCTATGTTTCAATATCAAAGGACAGCAAAAGACATTATGAATCACCTTACATTAAAGATGGCGTGCAGAGAATGCCCTTCGGGTATTATACGCCGGACCTGTGGGCGCCCGTAAATGAGTTTGATGGTCTGAAGAATGGAAAATTGCGGCTTGTCAGGCAGGGATCGCAGATCACTTCCTATTACTTTCATAATGATGAATGGCAGCATTTGACCACCAATGACGTCTTCGATCAGCCTGGGACTGTCTCACTGTCAATTGCAGGTTCCATGAACAATCCAACCGTGAGCGTTATTTGGGATAATTATTCAGCCAAATCCGGGCAGCTGTCAGGCTGTGAAGAACCGACAAAAACCGTTGCAATAGAGGTGAGACATAGCATTAACCCGAGAAACAAAGGTGTCATTCCTGTTGTTATACTTGGTACAGCTGATTTCGATGCAACTACGATCGATCCCGGTACTGTTCTTTTTGGCAAAACGGGCATTGAAGCTGCCGCCGTAAAATCGAATTTTACAGATGTCGATTCTGATGGATATGTCGATCTGCTCGTACACTTCAAAACCGAGGAAAGTGGCATTCAATGCGGTGATAAGGCCGTTCATCTCACCGGAACCACATTCGACCAAAAGAAGATCATAGGTACTGACAGCATAAAAACAGCCGGATGTCAGCAGTGCAAAAAATCTGTTCGCAAAAGAGCTGCTATCTAACCCCGGCTCGGTTCAAGCTCAAAGACCAGGGCGTCCGCGGGAGATCTCGAAGTAATCGCAATAGATGTACAGGAAAGGGTGGTCTGAAAAGACCGCCCTTTTTTATTGGCGCGCCCGGCAGGGCGCACTCAACCAATCAATACCGGGTCGGACCAAGCAAACTATCTGAAATCTGAAGTAATGATGTGAAAAACAGGCAGATTTATATCCTTACGATGTTCTTTTTTATAGGCAAAAGATAGCTTTAGGGAGAGTAACCAGGTACCAAGGGCGAATCGGCATTATATCCCCGGACATGACCAACGGAAAAGCGGGTGCTCGGGTTATCGGCGTCATCAAACGCAATCCCGGCAAAGGGAGAAGTGTGAGTTATGATGTAGCGTAGAAACAGAACTGAAATCAATGAGGTTATTCCGTATTGCGAGCTTCGTCCAAAGCAGTGAAGCCTCCTTGTAACAAAAACCAGTCGAAATTATTGACAATCCGCGGGATATGTCTATAATCAAACCACTCCCTTGCAGACTCGCAGCATTCTTTCCCGGCAGCAGTATTCGTATTTCTGAAAGCATATGATATTAGATGCTTGCATATAATATTGATGGTCTCGTAAAAAGTCGTCATACCCGCGAAAGCGGGTATCCAGTGGTCAAGTATGTGTTTGTAATGACAGGATTCCCGTTTGCACGGGAATGACGGAATATGCAGAAATCAGACTTTTTACGAATGCATCAATATTATAAACCGGCATCTGGTATTAGATGCTTTTTCCTTCTAGTAAACAACTTGTTATCGGCAACTAACGATTGTATTCTAAGCCTAATTGGGGTGTCAATGAGAGCATTGATTTGCAGTGTTTTAATTGTGGTTCTTTTCCATCTGCCAACCATAGCATTTGCCGGTGTTGATGATGGGCATGCTATGTTCATTTTAATATGTGTAGAAGTAGTAGTTATAATAGCTTCTCTCGTTTTAGCTGGTATCATCACTACAAAGAATTTGTTCGGTTTTGACAATAAGCATTCTGTTCCAAAGTTAATTACCAACATACTCGTTTTTGTAGTATCGTTTGTTGTGATTGCTTTACTATTGATAAACATATCTGGCGCAATAGTTGACATGATACCTTAGCAAAAACGGACATAACCTGTCGTTCCACGCCGACCACTTCGCGGCGTGTGAACTCGTCGTTAGTCCCATAAAATGAAACCACCTCAATTCCTATATAAATACGAGACGCTTACGACGCAGTCGCTTCTGAACCTCAAACGAGGTATTATCCACTTTGGGTCTCCACTGAATTTTAATGACCCTTATGATTGCGCTCTTACGCCTAATATCGAGACACCTTCCGACGCTGATATAGAATCTATTCGAAACAATTATCTTACCAGGGAAAACCTACCAAAACAGGCACAGATAGAGTTTGAAACGTTCAGTACAATAAAACTTCGTGAAATTTTTGTCCGCAAAGCCCAGGAAGTGCTTGAAACTGCAATTCAAGACTTTCTCAAGACTAAGGGCATCGCCTGCTTCTCAGAAAGTAACGATGATTTGCTCATGTGGTCACACTACGGCGGACATTACAAAGGTTTCTGTCTAGAGTTCGCGACAACTTCCGAACCATTTCAAAAGGTCCACAAGGTCCGCTACCTACCAACCCTTCCACGTCTAAACATCGCGTCCATCCTCCTTGATAAGGATTTTCATGTTGTGCGAGAATTATTCTGTACAAAATCACAAGCTTGGTCATACGAGAAAGAATGGCGTGCAATCCATCATGTTGCAGAAACTCAGTTCGGCTATAAGCCAGAGGCGCTCACGGGAATCTACTTCGGTCCAGATATCGATAGACAGTCACTCGAAATAGTCTGCCTTATCCTGGCCGGTCAAAACGCGACTGTACGTCTTTGGCGCGGTTCGCGAAGCACAACTGAGTTTCGTGTGCTGTTTGAGAACTTTACTTACACCTCGTATCTCGAAGCTAAGCGTAACGGATTGAGAGATTAAGAGGCTCGGCAAGAAGCTAATGGGCCCGTGGTCCGTGGCTCTGTACTGCGTTGGTGGAGAATAAAATGATCCCTGTTTATGGTAGCCTAGTAACAATTCTCATATGTACTTTTATCCCACCGGTAATTGATCGCTTTCAAAAAAAAGACGAACACTGGAGATGGTCAAGAGCGGTAATGGGATACGGGGTAATGACAATAACGATCCTCGTACTCCCCATGCTGATAGGAGTAAACCGATACATCGATCTATTTTTCATAGTGGCGGCAATTGCATTTGCAGCACTGATTGTACCGATAACTTATACCGGAACTCTCTTTGTCATAGTCCTGTCACGAGTGATTTTAACAATCGCAATTCTCTGGGATGTGGCTCGATACAATGTGAGGACGGAACCTCTGAAATTTGTTCTTAGTCGTATCGAATGGCATGTCTTTGTACTGCCTTTGATAGTGGGATTCATCGCCCTTTTTGGGGTACATCATCTGACTGCGAGATTGAAACAATCATGAACCAACCTACGC
>MHDY01000014.1:0-5426 GCA_001803705.1 Nitrospirae bacterium GWC2_56_14
ACATGAGAATCGCCCAGTATCTTCCAGATACGGGGTATGGCGTTTTTTGCGTTCTCCACGGTGGCATGAAGCACGCTGCCGAATATGGCGGTCTCTATCCCCTGCTGATCGAGGGCATCCATGGCTGCGACGAGCGGGTCCGCTTCTATTTCGAGAACATCGCGCGACATGAACTCCTTGCGCAGTTGATTCGGCGTCCCTGCAGCAATGATCGTGCCCCGGTAAATAAGCGCAAGCCGGTCGCAATAGTCGGCTTCATCCATATAGTGCGTCGTGACAAATACCGTGGTCCCGCCTTTTGCCATCTCATGGATCAGGTTCCAGAAGTTCCTGCGTGATATGGGGTCCACGCCGGAGGTCGGCTCATCAAGGAACAGTATGGACGGCTCGTGCAGAATGGCGCAGCCCAGGGCAAGCCGTTGTTTGAAACCGCCCGGCAAGGTCCGCGTGATGGTGACCCTCTTGTCCTGAAGCCCCGCCATTCCCAGGACCAATTCCTTGCGCTCCGCTTTCTTCAGTTCCGGAACGCTGTAGATGCCGTTATAAAAGTTGATATTTTCCTCAACGGTCAAATCGTCATACAGAGAGAATTTCTGCGACATGTAGCCGATGTTCTGCTTGATCTCCTCGGATTGGGTAATGATGTCGTAACCACCCACGGTCCCGGTCCCGGACGTAGGCAAGATCAATCCGCAGAGCATGCGGATCGTTGTGGACTTGCCGGCGCCGTTCGGGCCGAGGAAACCGAAGATCTCCCCTTTCGCGACCTCGAGGGCAATGTGGTCGACGGCCGTGAAGTCTCCGAATGTGCGGGTGAGATTGTCAATTTTAACGGCAATGTTGTTGTTATTCATATGCTCACTCGAAGATCACCCTCCCTTAATCCTTCCCATCGAGGGAGGGGCTACGGAATAATATCCCTCCCCTTGTGGGAGGGATTAAGGGAGGGGGCTATTTTTCAACCATGGAAATAAACACGTCCTCCAGCGACGGAAGAATATCCCGGTAATCCTTTACGTCGATACCCAGGCGTTTCAGATTGGCGATGATCTCAGCGGCCGGCACTTTCTTCTCGACCATAATATGCAACCGATCCCCATACAAGCTCACACTGGTCACTCCTCCCAGATTTTTCACCAGATCGACGGATGAACGCGCATCGTCCGACCAAACCTCGATCATGGGCTGATGGAGCGAGTTTCTGACGTTTTTCGGCACGTCCTCGATCAGGATTCTCCCCTTGTGCATCAAGCCGATCCTGGTGCACCGCTCCGCCTCATCAAGATAGGCAGTCGAAACCATGATCGTTACTCCCTCCTTGAGAAGACCGTACAATATCTTCCAGAAGTCCCTGCGAGACACCGGGTCAACGCCGTTGGTCGGCTCATCGAGGAACAGTACCTGGGGAGTATGGATCAGCGCGCAGGCAAGGCCGAGCTTCTGCTTCATCCCGCCCGAGAGCTTGCCGGCCAATCTATCCTTGAAGGGCGTCAGGTTGCTGAACCCGAGCAGCCGCTCTGTACGGGCAGCTCGTTCTTTCCCGGGCACTTCATAAATATCGGCATAGAAGATGATGTTCTCCATGACGGTCAGATCTTCGTAGAGGCCGAACCGCTGGGACATGTAGCCGATCTTTTCCTTGATCAACTCGCCTTCCGAGAGAATTGAGTGCCCTGCAACCGAAGCGTCGCCCGACGTTGCGTCCATGATGGCAGCAAGAAGCCTCATCGTCGTCGTCTTCCCCGCCCCGTCCGGACCCACAAGGCCGTAAAGTTCACCTTTTTGAATATCCAGATTCAAGTGATCGACAGCGTTAGTTTCGCCGAAGGATTTGGTGAGATTTGCTGCTTTGATTATCCCTTCACTCATGTATGCTATTGTCCTTTGAACTTTAACTTTTACTTGAGCTGGATCTTCACGTCCGCCGGCATGCCCGGCTTCAGCTCATCATTCATGTTCTGTACGCTGACCTTTACACCGAAAACGAGTTTCACCCGTTCCTCCTGCGTTTGCACCGCTTTTGGAGTAAATTCCGCTTCCGATGAAATGAACGTGACTAAACCCGGATACCTTTTATCGGGATAGGAGTCCGTGGTGACCTCGACCTGCTGCTCCAGCTTCACGAAGCCAAGCTTGTCCTCTTTCACGTAAACTTTTATCCATGTATTTTCCAGATCGCCTATGGTTACGATGGGGGTCCCCGCGGACACGGTCTCACCCTCTTCCACATTCTTCTTGAGCACTATGCCCGAAAGGGGGGCATAAATTATTGTATCGCTTAATTTTATGCCGGCATTCTTAAGCGCTGCGCTCGCTTGCCGCACCTGTGAAACCGTGACCTCATAGGTGGATTTCGCGCCATCCATCTGCTGCTGGGAAATGGCGCCCTCATGAAAAAGCATCTCCGCCCGGTCATAATCCCGTTTTGCTTTATCAAGCTGCGCCTCCACATTCTGAAGCGCAGCCCTGCTCTGCGCTACCTGGGTCTCATGTTCCGCGCCGTCGAGCACGGCGATCTTGTCACCTTTTTTAACCGAACGGCCTTCATCGGTAAACAGCGTCTGAACTCTCCCGGGAAGTTTGAACCCCACATTCACCTCGGTCACCTCCACGTTTCCCGACAATACCAGGACGTCTTGTTCAGGAGAATTTGCGAAGCGATAGGCCAGTGCGGCGGCAACGCCCGCGGCAAGAAGAATACCCACGACAATCAATCTCTTTTTCATTTCACGGTCTCCTCACGCTCTCACCGGCGTAATACACTTCTCATAGTTTTTCCAAAGTTTCATTCCCTCGGTCCTCAATGAGAAAGAAAAACCGCTCAAGGACCACCGCATGACCAGGACCTGCACCATGCCGATAAGCATGGCTGCCAGCGCCCGGCGGTCGACATCCGGGCGAATAGAACCAAGGCGCTGTCCGTCATGAAAGAGCACTTCCAAGCCCGAGGCATACAGCTCGATGTTCTTCAAAAATTCCTTTTTCAACCTCTTGTTATTGATGTGCATCTCCTCGGAAAAGCCCAGGCGGGGGATCCCTTCGTTCTGTTCGATAAATTCAAGGTGCAGGAGAAATGCCCGTTTAAGCTTGAGGACCGGCCGGACGTGGCTGGCAAGAACGACCGCGAGGTTTTTCCTGATGGCGTCTCCGATGCCTTTTCCCGTCTCGAACAGGATTTCCTCCTTGTTCTTGAAATGGCGGTAGAGATTGGCCTCAGAAACACCGACCGCGCGTGCGATGGCCGAGGTCGTCAGGGCGCCCACACCTTTTTTCCCCACGATCCGCAATGCTGCCTGAACCACCTGCTCCCGCCGCACGTCAGTCCGCATCTTGATCGCCGTTTTTTTCACCAGGTTCACGTCCTTCCAGTTGTAAGTAAATGCTCACTTACATTATAGACACGGTATGGTGCGGTGTCAAGGCGGGTATTTTCTCCTTGTTTTCGTCCGTCCGGTATGCGATAGTTGACCTGCTTCTGCAGCCGCTTCGTTTCCGGCGCGAAGGAGAACCGTACATGTCCTGGATAGACAAACAGCCTGTTGTCATGCACCGGATCGTCATGAGCGCTGCCTGGTATTATGCCCTGATGGTGCTCTGCCTGAGCGTTCCAGCGTCATCGGTCCGTGCAGGCAGCACCTTGCCTGAGGCCAGGGTCATGGAGGTCAACGATGGCGATACCGTGGTCATCACCATGGAAGGCAAGACCTACCGGACCAGGCTTATCGGCATTGATGCCCCCGAAATGGGGCAGGAACCCTGGGGAAGAAAAGCGAAGAAGCATCTGCGCGAGCTGGTGAAAGGGACAGGCGGGATGGTCCGGGTGGAAACGGACATAACAAAGTACGACAAATATGACCGTCTTCTTGCCTATCTCTGGCTGGATGACCGGACCTTGATCAATGAACTGATGCTCAGAGACGGATATGCCGTCCTGTTCACGATCCAACCCAACAGTACCCATGTGGAACGTCTGAAAAAAGCACAGCATGCGGCGCGGGAGAACCGTTCAGGCATTTGGGGGCCGAACGGGCTGACCGAAAGGCCGGGGGAATACAAAAAATCCCATCCCCGGAAATGAAAAGGTCCGGCAGCGATATTGTCGCATAATATAAGTTCTGATGCCTTTTCTCACAAAGGAGCCTTGCATGAACAGCAACGACCTTGCCTCAGCTCTTGCGCACTTCAACAAAAAGCGATCGGCCTATCTCGACGACCTGAAGGAACTGGTCCGGATCCCCAGCATCAGTTTCCCGGGTTTTGACCCGGAACCGGTCAGGCGCAGTGCGGAATTCACCTCCCGCATGCTCTCTGCAACCGGGCTCACCGATGTCCGCATCCTTGATCCCGGCCAGGGGCACCCTGCGGTCTTCGGGCAATGGACCCAGGCACCGGGGAAGCCGACCATTCTACTGTATGCCCACCACGATGTGCAGCCCACGGGCCGCGAGACGCTCTGGACTACGCCCCCCTTTGATCCGGTCGTTCGGAACAACAGGCTCTATGGCCGGGGAACAGCCGACGACAAGGGAGGCGCGGTCATGCATGCTGCCGCCATAGGGTCCTGGCTAGCCGCGTGCGGCCGGTTGCCGATCAATGTCAAGGTCCTGATCGAGGGCGAAGAAGAGGTCGGATCGACCAATCTCTACAAGCTCCTGGAGCAGCATCGCGGGCTCTTTGCCGCCGATGTGGTGCTGATCGCCGACAGCGAGCATTTTGACAGCAGCGTGCCCACCCTTACTGCTTCGCTTCGCGGCATTGTGACCGTCAATGTCGAGGTCCGCTCCCTGGCTTCCAGCGTCCATTCAGGCACCTGGGGCGGCCCGCTGCCGGACCCAGTCCTGGCCCTTTCGAAAATGCTGGCAACACTGGTGGACGAGCAGGGCCGGCCCGCTATCCCCGGCCTGGGGAAGAAGGTCCATTCTCTGTCTGCGGCGGAAAAGGCCGCGCTCGACGCGCTCCCTTTTCGCGAAGCCCTGTACCGGAAACAGTCCACCCTGCTGGAGAGCGTGGGGATCACCGGCGGAACGGGTTCGGTCTACGAAAAGATGTGGTACCGGCCATCCATTGCCGTGAACGCCATTGAAGCCAGCAGCAGAAAACAGGCGGCGAACATCATTAACGACGCGGCCTGGGCCCGTGTGGGCATCAGGATCGTTCCGGACATGGACCCGCAGGAGACCCTGGACCTGCTCACCCGCCATCTGCGCCAGCATGCTCCCTGGGGCGTAGCCGTGACGATCGAACCCGAATCTCCTTCGCACTGGTGGAAGACCGATACCAGCGGTCCGGCCTTCGAAGCTGCCCGGTATTCCCTGGAGCAGGGGTACGGCAGAAAGCCCGTGGTCATCGGGGCCGGCGGGTCCATTCCGTTCGTGCAGACGATCACGGATGCGCTCGGCGGCGTTCCAGCCCTGCTGTTCAGCGTC
>MHDY01000014.1:5507-16733 GCA_001803705.1 Nitrospirae bacterium GWC2_56_14
CCAAAAGCTCCTGCAGCAAATTCTACGAAGTGAGGACGGAAGTGCAAGATTATTTCTCGCAAAGCTCGCAAAGAACGCAAAGGGAACCTTGGGTCAGGATCATTTTGGTTTAAAACCAAAGAAAGCCCTTGTTTAGGATTTTCTTAGCGTCCTTTGCGAGCTTTGCGAGAGATGCCTTTTAGTTCCGGTTTGTTGCACCATGAAATGTTTCAAGGAGGGGGTTTCCGTGACTGAAAAAAAGAACATCCTGATCATCTGTCAGTCTGCTGCAGGGCAGATGTACCTGGGCGTACTGCTGGGGCGGTTCTGGTATACACCGCTTCTGACAAGAACGACCGAGGAAGGCATCCGCCTGGTCCAGGGAAAGAACTGCTCCCTCATTGTGCTTGACGGCGATCTGCCCGACCAGGCGCGGAAAATGGCGATCTCGCTCCTCCGGTCCCACGCCGCAGTGCGGGACCTGCCGCTGATCGTGCTGACCACGGCTGAGAACGCGGCCGAGAACAAGGCCCTGTTCGCAGACAGCAGCTCAGCTGTCGTCACCAAACCGATCGATCTGACAATGCTGTACGGGACGATATCCCGGCTCATCGGGCAGCAGCGCAACACCCCCCGTATTCCCGTCAAATTCCGTGTTGTTGTCGAAGAAGGGACCCCTGCAAAGGAGCTCTTCTGCACCAACCTGTCGGAGGGAGGCCTCTACCTCCGCACCCATGAACCGCTGCCAGAGAAGACCCTGCTCCACCTGAGCTTTGCCCTCCCCCGCAGCACCGGCACCGTATCGGTGGCTTGCGAAGTGGTTCGCACGGCATTGCTCGGCACGGAACTGGCAGCGGAGCCCGGCATGGGGCTCCGCTTTATAAACCTGCCAGACGAAGTCCTGCTGCAGCTCAGGAATTTCGTCCAATGGGAGATGATCGGCGATCTTGAGTGGGAAGCGACGATCTGATCAGCTTGCTGCCAAGGCCTTATCATTCAGGACCACTTTGCCCTTGCTCTCCAGGCCGCGGACGAACGCTTCACGCGCCTCGCTCCGTTTTTTCTGCAGCTGGACCTTCCGGAAATTCTCCTTGTTCTTCTCGAAGTCGCCGGCCTTTGCCTTGGGGTTCGATGCTGCATATGCCGCCGCAAGCTCCGCGTCGGGAACGTCCACGCTGTCCTCGATCAGGCTCTCCAGCTTCTTCCGCAGCATGAACTCCCGCTGCTCTGTTTCGAACACCGCCGGGGTCATGTTCTCCCGCTGCAGATAGTATTCATAGGTCTTCTGGTCGAATTTACCCTGCGGGCTGAAAGCAGAGATCTTCAGGATAGCTTCCCGGAGCTCGTCGTCGCTGATCCTGAGGCCCATGCGGCCCGCCTCCTGCACGAGGAGCCTGTTCTGCACCAGCTCGCGAAGCGCCTGTGTCCTGAGCGTCTTGGTCATGTTCTCGTTGAACTGATCCTTGAAGATCTGCTTGTACGTATCATACAGGTTCCGGTACACGCGGTTCAGGTCTTCACCGGAGATAATGTCCCCGTTCACGTTCGCCACCATGTTGCCGGACACATCGGTCGGATAGATCCCGAAAAAGAGGAACGTAACCGTGATCAGGATGATGATGGCCCACATGATCCAACTCATATGTTTGTGTATCTGTATCAGCATTGCTTATCCCCCTACCGATCGATTGAATTTTTGCTTCGTAGTGCTCTGAGACTGTTATTCGCTTAACTTCTTTTTCAAAAGCTGGTTTACCACATCCGGGTTCGCCTTGCCTTTGCTCGCTTTCATCACCTGGCCCACGAAAAAGCCGAACAGCTTGTCCTTGCCGGCCTTGTAGTCGGCAGCCTGACCGGGATTCGCCTTGATCACGTCGTCGATGATCGTTTCAATGGCTCCCGTATCCGACACCTGCACCAGCCCCTGCTCCTGGACCACGGTCTCGGCGTCCTTCCCGTTCTTGTACATCTCCTCGAACACGGTCTTGGCGATCTTGATGCTGATAACGCCGGCATCGATCATCTTGATCAATCCTGCAAGGCGGTCCGGCTTGATCGGGCTGTCGTCGATCTCCTTGCCGTCGGCATTGATCAGCCGCATCAGTTCGCCCATCATCCAGTTCGATACGTTTTTGGGCTGGTTCGAGAGCCTGGTCGCCTCTTCAAAGTAATTTGCCATGGCCCGGCTCTGGGTGAGCATATCGGCGTCATATTCGGGAAGTCCGTAGTCCCTGGCGAACCGTTCACGCTTCGCATCGGGCAGTTCGGGAATGGATCTTCTGATCTCCTCGATCGCTTCAGCGGAGATCTTGATCGGCACCAGGTCCGGTTCCGGGAAATACCGGTAATCGTGCGCCTCTTCCTTGCTCCGCATGGAGAAGGTAACGCCCTTGTTGGAATCAAAAAGCCGCGTCTCCTGAACGACCCGTCCGCCTTCGTCAAGGACCTGCGCCTGCCGCTTGATCTCATACTCGATCGCTTTTTGAACGAACTTAAAGGAGTTCACGTTCTTGATCTCGGCCCGGGTGCCGAACTCTGTGGCTCCGACAGGACGGATCGAGACATTGGCGTCGCACCGGAAATTGCCCTTTTCCATGTCCGCGTCCGACACCTCGATGTAGCGCAGGATGGAGCGGAGCTTCTTCAGATACTCCGACGCCTCTTCGGCGGTCCGGATATCGGGTTCGGACACGATCTCCATGAGCGGCGTCCCCGCCCGGTTCAGGTCCACCAGGCTGGCGTTCCCGGCCGACTGGTGCAGGTTCTTGCCGGCGTCCTCTTCGAGATGGATGCGGGTGATGCCGATGCGCTTTACGTTCCCGTCGATCACGATCTCCACATGTCCGCCCTCGATGATCGGCAGCTCGTACTGCGAGATCTGGTAGCCCTTCGGCAGATCGGGATAGAAATAGTTCTTGCGCGCGAACCGGCTGGAGGGGCTGACCTTCCCGTGCGTGGAGAGGCCGGTCTTGACAATGTACTCCACGGCTTTCCGGTTCAGGACCGGCAGCACGCCGGGCATGCCGATGCAGACCGGACAGGTCCTGGTATTGGCATCCTCGCCGAACTTCGTCTCGCAGCCGCAGAAGATCTTGGTCTTCGTCTGGAGCTGGGCATGCACTTCAAGCCCTATCACTGCTTCATATTTCATACTATTTTACCTCTTCGTCGTATTCAATCCGCAATCCGCAATCCGAAATCCGCATTAAAGCTTTGGCCTTTTAGTGTGCCACTCCGTTGCCTGTTCATAAGCGAACGCTGCCCTGAGGATCGCTTCCTCGTCAAAATGGTTTCCGAGCAATTGCAGCCCCACGGGAAGATTCTCGCCGGTGAACCCGCAGGGGATCGAGATTCCCGGGATGCCGGCCAGGTTCACGCTGATGGTGAAGATGTCCGACAGATACATCTGGAGCGGATCTGAGGACTTTTCGCCGATCTTGAACGCAGCCGTGGGCGCAGTTGGCGTGGCAATGACATCGCAAACCTTGAATGCCTCTTCAAAGTCCTTCTTTATCAGCGTGCGCGCCTGCTGCCCTTTTTTATAGTACGCGTCGTAGTATCCGGCCGAGAGCGCATAGGTGCCGAGCATGATCCGCCGCTTTACCTCGGGGCCGAAACCCTGGGAGCGCGACTTCATGTACAGGTCGAGCAGGTCCTTGGCGCCTTCAGCGCGGAATCCGTACTTGATGCCGTCATAGCGCGCAAGATTGGAACTTGCCTCGGACGTGGCAAGGATATAATACGTCGCCACTGCATAGTCCGTATGCGGCAGCGAGACCTCCACCAGCGTCGCTCCAAGCCCCTTGAGCGTCTGCATAGCGGCTTTCACGGCCTTGTCCACTCCGGGGTCCATGCCCTCGATAAAATATTCTTTGGGCAGGCCGATCTTCATGCCCTGCAGGTCTTTTTTGAGTGCCTTGGTGAGATCTGGCATGAAAATGTTCGCTGATGTCGAGTCACGGGGATCGTGTCCGGCAATGGCATTCATGATCAGCGCCGTGTCCGTTACATCCTTGGTAATGGGACCGATCTGGTCAAGGGACGAAGCAAAGGCCACGAGGCCGAAGCGCGACACCCGGCCGTAGGTCGGTTTGAGCCCCACCACGCCGCAGCAGGCGGCGGGCTGGCGTATGGACCCGCCTGTATCCGAGCCGAGCGACCCGATGCATTCTCCGGCAGCCACCGCAGCCGCGGACCCGCCGCTCGATCCGCCCGGGATCCGGCTGAGGTCCCAGGGGTTCTTCGTGGCAAAGAAGCCGGAATTCTCCGTGGACGAACCCATGGCGAACTCATCCATGTTCGGTTTGCCGCAGATCACCGCGCCGGCCTGCTTCAGCCGCGAAACCACCGTGGCATCGTAGGGGGGTATGAAGTTCTTCAGGATCTTCGAAGCGCAGGTCGTGGCGATCCCCTCGGTGCACATGTTGTCCTTGATCGCCAGCGGTATGCCGAGGAGCGGCGAAGCATGGTCTCCGGCCTTCCGCCGCTTGTCCGCATCCTTCGCCTGCTGCCGGGCCGCATCAGCCGTGACCGTGATATAGGCTTTGACCTTGTCGTCCACGGCAGCGATCCTGGCAAGGACCGATTCAGTGATGGCCTCGGACGTGGTCTCGCCCTTTGTCAGCATATCGTGCAGATCGTGAATTGTCCGTTCGAATAACTCCATCCCTACTCCTTTATGGCGTGGCCTATGGTAACGATCTTGTTGCGGTCGTCAACCAGAACGATATTGGGTTTGAAGGTTTTCAGCTCCTGTTCATTATAATACTCGTAGCAGAAAACGATGATCTTGTCGCCCTTGGCCCCTTTGCGGGCCGTGGGTCCGTTCAGGCACATGTCCCCGGAACCGCGTTTTCCCGGGATAATGTAGGTCTCGAAGCGCTCGCCGTTGTTCAGGTTCGATACGCGCACCTGTTCATAGGGAAGCATATCAGCAGCCTCCAGGAGAAGCGGGTCGACGGTCAGACTTCCTTCGTATTCAAGGTTTGCGTCCATGACGGTCGCCCGGTGGATCTTTGATCGCAGCATCAATCTAAACATGTTCTCCTCTTTTTCTAGTATGGTTTCGCATTATTTTTGTCATAAACCCCCTCCCCTTCATGGCCGATGAAGCGGGCCACGCTGAGGAGAGGGCTGGGGTGAGGATGGGTTTTCATTCCGCAATCCGAAATCCGCAATCGCATTACTCAATTATGAGCGGCACTCTGAAATGCCCCGCCGTCTTGTCCGGCGCATTGGCCAGGGCCTGCTCCTGGGAAAGGCTCTCGTGAGGCAGATCGTCACGCATGACGTTGCTGATATCGAGCACATGCGCCGTGGGTTCCACACCCGTGGTCGTAAGCTCGTTCAACTTTTCCACATAGGTGAGAATGCCGGAGAGCTGCTCCGTCAACCGGTCCTTTTCCTGCTCCGACAGCTCCAGCCGCGCGAGCCTGGCTACGTGTTCGACTTCCTGTTTTGTGATATTCATTTCGAACTCCTGTCTCCTGACTACTGACTCCTGGCTCCTGATTTAAATGATCTCCAGATTCGCATACTTCACCGCCAGCGTCTTCACCCCGTGCCCAGGGAAACTGACGCTGATCTTGAGATCATCGCCCGCCCCTTCCGACCGCTGCACGGTGCCGAGACCGAACTTGGCATGACGCACCACCGCTCCGTTGTAAAAGGGGGATGCTGCCCCGCCCTTCTGGCTCGTTGGCGCTGCGGTCCGGACCAGGGACGGCTCTTTCCGGATGGGATGCGAAATGGATGCGTTCCATCGCTGCGGTTCCCTGACCTGAACAGTCGCCGCGAAATCACACCCGGTCATCTCGATCGCTTCGTCCGGGATGTCCTGGATGAAGCGCGACACCAGGTTCGCCTGCGGATACCCGTAGAGCCGGCGTTCCCGGGCATGGGTGAGGATGAGGCGCTCCTTGGCCCGGGTCATGCCAACGTAGCAGAGCCTGCGTTCCTCCTCAAGCTCATCTTCATTCTCAGCGGACCGGGAATGGGGGAACAGCCCCTCTTCCATACCGGCCAGGAACACCACGGCGAATTCGAGCCCCTTGGCGCTATGGAGCGTCATGAGCGTCACCGAATCGACGTTCCCGCGCCTGCCTTCGGCAGACATCTGCTGTTCCGAGTCGGTCATGAGCGCCACCTGGTCCAGGAACGTATCGAGCGTCCCGTCCCGGTGCTGCTCCAGGAAATCCTCGGTAGCGGTCATGAGTTCCGTCAGGTTCTCGAGCCTGATCCGGGATTCGATGGACTTTTCCTGCTCCAGGGCCGTGCCGTACCCGCTTTCGAAGATCACCCGTCTCACCAGGTCCGTGATCGTCAAAACGCCCGTCAGTTCCCGCAGACGGTCCATCATGGCGGTAAATTCCCGGAGCTTCCTCTTTGCCGCCGGGGTCACGTCGGTCTGCTCCGCGCCGGCAACCGCCTGATACAGGCCGGTGCCTGCCAGGTTTGCGGCGCGCTCCAGTTTGTCGATGGTGGTATCGCCGATGCCCCGGGCAGGCACGTTGATGATCCTGCGCAGGCTTACCACGTCAGCGGGATTATGCAGCACCCGCAAATAGGCGATGATGTCCTTGATCTCCTTGCGGTCGTAGAACCGCAGGCCTCCGAAGATCCGGTACGGGATCCCCCGGTCCCGGAGAGCGTCCTCCAGGGCGCGCGACTGGGCGTTGGTGCGGTACAGGATCGCGATCTCGCGCAGGCTCCTGCCTTCATCGATCTGCTGCTGGATGGTCCGGCAGATGTAGCGGGCCTCGTCCTTCTCGTCCGTTGCCTTGTAGCTGAGGATCTTCTCGCCGCCGCGCTTCTCGGTCCAGAGCTCTTTCTTTTTCCTGCCCAGGTTGCGGCTGACCACGGCGCCGGCCGCGCCCAGGATATTGCTCGTTGAACGGTAGTTCTGCTCAAGCTTGATGACCTTGACGTTGGGAAAGTCCCTCTCGAAGTTCAGGATGTTCGAGATATCGGCGCCCCGGAAACGGTAGATGCTCTGGTCGTCGTCGCCCACCACGCAGAGGTTCTTGTGCTTCCCGGTCAAAAGCCTGATAAAGCGGTACTGGGCATGGTTCGTGTCCTGGTACTCGTCGATCAGGATGTGCTTGAACAGGTCCTGGTAGTAGGCCAGCACCTCCGGGTGACCCTCGAAGAGCCTCACCGTCAGCATGAGCAGGTCGTCGAAATCAACCCCGCCCGATTCCTTCAGCTTCTCGCTGTAGAGCGCATAGACGCGGGAGACAGCCTCGTCAAAGCCGAACCGGGCGCCTGTTTTTGCGAACTGATCCGCGTCAATCAGGTTGTTCTTGAGTGCGCTGATGCGCGCCACGATCGCCCGCGGCTGGTACTGCTCGGCATCGATCCTGAGGTCCGCCATGCAGGCCTTGATGAGCGAGGACCGGTCCGTCTCGTCATAGATCACGAACTGCTTCTGGTATCCCAGCTCGCTGATATGCTGCCGCAGGATGCGGACGCACGACGAATGGAACGTGCTGATCCAGAGCCGGTTCAGCGGGACCTTGATGATCCGCTCCACCCGCTCCCGCATTTCATTGGCGGCCTTGTTCGTAAACGTGACCGCCAGGATATTGCTGGGATCGACGTGCCGCTCGCGGATCAGGTGCGCGATCCTGCTGGTGATCACCCGTGTCTTGCCGCTGCCCGCGCCGGCCAGGATCAAGAGCGGCCCGTCGCCGTACAGGACAGCCTCGCGTTGAGGGGGATTGAGATTTTCTAAGTAATCCATGTCTATTGCGGATTGCGGAATGCGGAATGCGGAATGAACGGACTTTAAATCCGAAATCCGCAATCCGAAATCCGCAATTGCATCACTCCACCGTTACGCTCTTGGCTAGATTTCGGGGCTGATCTACATCGGCGCCGCGCAGCACGGCAATGTGGTATGCCAACAGCTGGAGCGGGATGGACATGAGGATCGGCATCAGGAGCTGGTTCGTCGCAGGCACGGAGACTGCATGGTCCACGCGTTTGACGATCTCGGTGTCTCCCTCGGTCGTGATGGCGATGACGATCCCGCCGCGCGCCTTCACTTCTTCGATATTGGCCAGGATCTTTTCATAGACGCCGTTTTTGCCGGCCAGGACCACGACGGGCATATTCTCGTCGATCAGCGCGATGGGGCCGTGTTTCATTTCACCCGCGGGATACCCCTCGGCATGGATATAGGAGATCTCTTTCAATTTAAGCGCGCCTTCCAGGGCCACCGGAAAATTGGGCCCCCTGCCGAGGTACAGAAAATCGTTGGCTTTGAAGAAAAGCTTCGCGATCTGCTCGATGCGTTCGTTGTCCTCGAGGCAGCGCTCCACGAGCGCGGGGATGTGCACCAGGTCCGCAAGCTTTTTCTTCAGCTCGTCCACACCGATCGTTTTGCGCATGCCGGCGAAGAACAGTCCGAAGAGGTAGAGCGCCGTCAGCTGCGCCGTAAAGGCCTTGGTCGAAGCAACACCGATCTCGGGCCCGGCGTGGGTATAGACCACGCCGTCGGCCTCGCGGCTCGCCGTGGAGCCCACGACATTGCAGACGACAATGACCGTTGCCCCTTTTTTCTTCGCCTCGCGCATGGCGGCAAGCGTATCAGCGGTCTCACCCGACTGGGTAATGGCGATGAACAGATCGTCGGGTCCCACCAGCGGGGTGCGGTACCGGAACTCCGATGCGATATCGACCTCGGTAGGGATCGATGCGAGCTCCTCGATCATGTACTTGCCCGCCAGGCCGGCATGCCATGACGTTCCGCAGGCCACAATAAAGAGTTTTTTGATCCTCGCCAGGCGCTCCTGGCTGATGTTGATCTCCTCCAGATGGATGGCCCCTGTTTCCTGGGACAGGCGGCCCCGGATGGTGTCCGTGATCGCCCGGGGCTGCTCGAAGATCTCCTTCAGCATGAAGTGGCGGTAGCCGCCCTTTTCCGCCATCACCGGGTTCCAGAGCACGCGGGTGATCTCGCGGGTCACTTCATTTCCCGTGAGGTCCGTAATGCGCACGCCCACTTCCGAAAGGATGGCCATCTCGTCGTCGTCCAGGAACAGCACGTCGCGCGTGCGGTGCAGGATGGCGGGGATGTCTGAGGCGAGGAAGAACTCTCCCTGACCCAGCCCCACGACCAGGGGACTGCCCTTCCGCGCGCCTACGACGATCTCGGGGTCGCGCGCGTCGATGACGGCGATGGCATAGGCCCCTTCCAGGTGGCGCGTCGCCTCCCGGACAGCTGTTTCAAGGCTCACGCCGTCTTTGGCCAGGCTGTCGATCAGATGGGCAATGACTTCCGTGTCCGTTTCGGACAGAAAGGTGCGGCCTTTGGCAGCCAGTTCCTTTTTGAGCGTAATGTAATTTTCGATGATGCCGTTATGCACGACCACGATGTTTCCGGCGCGGTGCGGATGGGCGTTCTCCTCGGAAGGCCTGCCGTGCGTGGCCCAGCGGACATGGCCGATGCCGATCCTGCCGCTCAAGGATTCGCTGCGAAGCAAGGTCTCCAGGTTCTGGAGCTTGCCTACGGCCCGGCGGACCTCGATCGTATTGTTCTGCATGACAGCCACGCCTGAAGAATCGTAGCCGCGGTATTCAAGTTTTTTGAGCCCCTCGATCAGGATGGGGACCGCAGGTTCTTTGCCGATATAGCCGATAATTCCGCACATAGATCAAAACACCTCAGTTCGTAACACCTTGTGAGTCTTACTTCTTACTTCTTGCCTCTTACTTCTCACTTTTCACTTCTCACTTCTTCTGCTTCATCTTCCTTCGCCGTGCGGCAAAGCCTTCGCGAAGGTCCTGCGGCGAGCGGCTGATGGCCAGGGCGTCAGCCGGGACATTCTTCGTGATCGTCGAGCCTGCGCCGATAAGCGCTCCGCGACCGATCCGGACCGGCGCCACCAGTTGGCTGTCGCTGCCGACGAAGACCCCGTCCTCGATGATCGTGGGGAATTTCTCGAACCCGTCATAGTTGCAGGTGATCACGCCGGCGCCGATGTTCACGTCTTTTCCCACGGTAGCGTCGCCGATATAGGCGAGATGATTTGCCTTGCTGCCTTCGCCGATCGTTGATTTCTTGATCTCCACAAAGTTGCCGACCCTGGCCCGGGCGCCGATAACGGAGCCGGGACGGAGATGCGCGAAAGGCCCCACGGACGCGTTGTCGGAGATCGAGGCCTGTTCGATCACCGAGCAATCCTTGATCGTCACGTCATTGCCGAGGGTGCTGTCCAGGATCCGGCTGCCGGAAAAGAGCGTGCACCCCTTGCCGATCGCGGTCTTTCCTTCGAGCCTGACGTTCGGATAGAGAATACAATCGCTGCCCAGTGTGACCTCGCTCCCGATGAAGGTCGCGTTGGGGTCGAGCATGGTCACGCCGGCCAGCATCCAGGCGCGGTTGATACGGGTACGCATGATGTCTTCGGCGCGGCTCAGGTCGACCCGCGTATTGACCCCCATGACCTCATCAGGGTCTCCGCAGACCAGGCCCGCTACAACGAGCCGCTTTTTCCGCGCCAGCGTTATCGTATCGGGCAGATAATATTCCCCCTGGGCGTTAGTATTCTTGATGGACTTCAGCGCTTCCAGCAGGAACCGCTGTTCAAAGCAGTAGATGCCGGCATTCACTTCGTTGATCTTTTTCTGGGCCGTAGTGGCGTCTTTCTCTTCAATAATGCGCGTGATGCCGCCCTTGCCCCGCACGACCCTGCCGTACCCGAAGGGTTCCTGCACCACGGCCGTCATGACCGTCACTGCGGCCCGGGACGCGGCATGGAGCTCGACGATCGAACGCAGCGTAGCCGTGGTGAGAAGCGGCGTATCAGCGCAGAGGATCAGGACCGGCCCTTTTGCCGCGGCAATGACCTCCTGTGCCTGCATTACCGCATGTCCCGTGCCGAGCTGCTCTGTCTGGAGCGCGATGGCCGCGTTGTACCCTTCCGCTATTTTTCGCACCCGGTCGGCCTGGTGTCCCAGCACCACAACGGTCTTCCCGGCAGCGAGCCCGGAAACAGCTTCCAGGACATGCTGGAGCAGCGGCCGTCCTGCAAGGGGGTGCAGCGCTTTGGCAAGGCCTGACTTCATTCTCGTCCCCAGCCCTGCGGCAAGGATCACCACGGTCGGTTTCATGCCTTGGAAGCCTCCGTGTTAACGTTGCACTTAAGTTTATTGGCCTGGATCTCGCTCAGTGACACCAGCCCGAGAGAAACGATGAACTTCATGCCTTCATCAACGGACATGTTGAGGCGGTGCACTTCCGCA
>MHDY01000014.1:16739-22346 GCA_001803705.1 Nitrospirae bacterium GWC2_56_14
AGGAGAAGAAGGAAACCCGCAGTCGGGTTCGGGGTGGTAGGAACAAAGACCGTCATAAAGACGCCGGTGAGCCCCAATTCCTCACCCTGAAGGCAGCCGGTGATGAATCCCACGCTGTAGCAGCCCTTCCGGGGATATTCGACCAGGCCGACCCCGTGAAAGTTCTGCTTCATGGAAAAGGTATCCATGATCTTTTTCATGGTGGAATAGACGCCGCGCACCAGCGGGACCCGCTGCATAAGATTGTCGCTGTAGCGGACCAGATGCTTGCCGATATAGTTGGCGGAAAGGATGCCGATGAACATCACGAACAGGATCAGCGTAATGATGCCGAGCCCCGGGAACTTCAGTCCCAGCAGAGAGCCCGGCAGATCGCCCAGCATCCCGTCAATGATCCCCAGGAGACCTGAAAGCACATAGTAGGTTGCCCATATGGGAATGAGGACGAGCAGCCCGGTAATGAAGTATTTTTTAAAGGAATCCTGTATTTTTTTCACGAGGTGTATATTACTGATTTTACTACGTTGTTGCAAGCTTTTTTTCGGAAAGCGCTTTGATGGGGCGGGGGCGGATCACGTGCAGGGACAGATCAGAGGTTCGGGAATGATACGGGATTTAATGCGATCGAATGAGGCCCGCCAGGGAGTCGATCTGCGGCATGGTCAGCGGCCCCCCGGACGATTCTGCAAAACCCGGCATGGACGCTCCCGGGACGCCGAACGCGATGGCCTTCCTCACGGCAACAGGAGCGTGAACCGAATTTAACAACGAATCCTTGTGGCAGAGATAACACACCGCATCGTAAAGCTCCTGCCCCTTTTTTGTCCCGATATGGGTCCCCACATGGCATTTTGCGCACACTCCCGTAAACATCAACCGGAGCTGTCCATGATCGTATTCCCGGTGCACGATCGTGCCACGGACAGTAAGGATGTGCGGTTCCGACGCGCTGTCGGTCATGATCTCTACGATCTTGACTAATTTCCCCAGGTTGCCGTCTGTGTCCAGCAGGACCGTGAGCATTGCTGTTTCCCCGGGCGCAACGGTGCGTCGGTCGATGGAGGCCTCCATATAGACGCAGGTGGCCTCGACCGACAGGATATGCAGGGGCCGGCCCAAAGCGTTCTTCAAGGGGATGGTGAATTGATGCACGCGGCCTTCGGAAATCGGGCCGAACTGATGCTCAATTCGATCGAAGACGGGGTGATCGTCCCCGCTTGCGCTCCGAAAGGCGGCAAGGACGAGCAGGCCGGAGAGGATCAGGACCGGGATCCGGTGAGATCGTTTGAGAGAGGTGTAACTCATGGGCATCCCCTGCAGGAAAGACTACAGGCATGCGACCGCATTGGGCCGCATGCCCGCTGGAACATTATTCCACAGGATAGCCTTTTGCCTTCCAGCCCGGAAATCCGTCGTTCCGGTACCAGTCGACCTTGGTATGGCCGGCCTTGATGAGCAAAACCGCCGCTTTATAGGACTTCCAGCAGCGCGGTCCGTTGCAATACACGATGATGGGCTCTTTCTTGTCCGAAGGAAATTTGCTCAGATCGAACTTGTCTTTTGACGCATCGAAGTTGACGGCGAGCTCGCTCTTTTCGTCATAGGGCGCCGCAATTGCCCCGGCAATGTGGGACTCCACATATTCGGCCTTTTTTCTCACGTCATAGATCTTGATCTTGCCGTGGTTCGCCTTGACAAAAGCGTCATCCACCACGGTTGCTCCCTTGAGCGACTCCGGTGTAAGCGGTTTTTCCGCCATAGCCGTCGATGCGCCCAACGCCATGATGCACACGACTGCCAAAACCGATATCTTCTTCAACATGTTTTCCTCCCACAAAATAAATTTGCAAACCCGCAGTTGCCAGCGCTTGAATAGTGTCTTGTGCCCCTAGACCTTAAACGACCCGATCTGTTTCGTCAAGGACGCGCCTTGTGTTTCAAGGTTCAGTACGATCCCGTCAAGCTCTTCCGCATGGCTCACATTATTTTCGGATTGCTCCATGATCGTCTGGATCGCCATGACGATGTTCGCGACGGTCTCTTTCTGTTCGTCCATGGCGGCGGCGATGGCCTTCATTCTCTGCGACGCCTCGGCCACTTCTTTTGAAAGACCGGCAATTTCCTGCGACTGCTGCGAGACCGATTTCTTCAACAGCCGGCTGTAATTTCTTTCCTGCTCGGTCGCCTTCAGGATGTCGACCGATGCCGTGCTCTGTTCATCCGACGCCTTCTTGATCCCCTGCACCATGGAGTTGACGCGCTGGATGTTCTCCGTCACCTGATTAACGCCCTTCGACTGCTCCTCGATCGCCCGTTCGATCTTTTTCGCCATGTCGAGCGATGTTTTCGAGCTTTCGACGATCTTGTTCAGGGCGCCCTCCGCGGCACGGGAAAGCTGCACGCCCTCCTCCACCCGCTCGAGGCCGAGTTTCGTCGAGCGTTCCGCGTCAACGACCTGTTTCTGCACCTGCTTTACCAGCGCTTCGATCTCCCTCGTTGACTGCGCGGTCCTGTCGGCGAGGCCTTTAATCTCTCCCGCCACGACCGCGAACCCCTTGCCGTGTTCACCCGCCTGCGCGGCAAGAATGGACGCGTTCAGGGAAAGCAGGGTCGTGGTATCGGCTATCTCGTTGATGACCTCCACGATCTTTTCGATCTCTTTGGACCTGGTCCCGAGATCGCCCACGAACCCCGCAATGGAGAAGACCTCTTCCCGGATCCGCGCTATGCCGTCCATCGTTTTTTTCACGGCGCTCAGGCCCAGTTTCGAGGCGTGTTCCTGCACGGTGTCGGACAGGACCGCCTGTTCTTTCGAGTACGAGCCGATCTCCCGGATCGTCCTGGTCATCTGCACCATCGTGGCCGATACGTCCTCCGTTTCCCCGAAGAGCGTTTCCACGCTGTTCGCCACCTGCTTGATCGATGCCGCTATTTGATTGATGGAGGAACCCGTGCTGTCCGTCAGGTTATCGAGCTCTCCGGCATGATTGGCGATCTCCACGACAGCGGCGGACATTTCATAGGACGCCGCCGAAGCGCCCTCGGTGAATTTCTGGAGCTCCTCCAGGTCGCTGGCAACGGTCCTTATGGAAGAGGACATTTCCTCGATGGACGTCGAGGTGGTCTCGATCGCCTCCATCTGTATTTTCGCCGACTCCTGGACCAGCTTCGAGGAGCGCTTGATGTCGGTTGACGTGGTTGAGACGTTTTTTGTCACGGCAAGCACGCCCCGCACCATGGACTGCAGACCCTCGATAAACACATTGAACCACCCGGCGAGGTTCCCCATCTCGTCCTTTGATCTGATGTCCAGCCGCTTCGTCAGATCGCCGTTGCCCCGCGCGATCTCCTGGATCGTTTCAACGGTTTTGTTGATGGGGAGGGAAATGGAGCGAATGATGACGATGCCGAAGAAAAGGAATACCGCGCCCAGGACGACCGACAAGGTGACCACGGTCCTGTTTATGGTCGATACGGTCTTCGTCCTTTCGATATTAAATGCCTTTACCGCTTGTTCCTGGGTCGCCGCCATTTTATCGATCGATTTATACAAGAGCGGCTTATAATCGTAAAATTCGTTCACCAGTTCCGCGACCTTTTCCGTTTCGGCGCTGAAGTACGCCGCTTGAAGCCTGACGGCCAGTTCCTTAAAACCGCCGTAGCCCTTTTCGAAATCCGCAATCTCATTTTTGAGCGTTGCGTCGTTCATCCGCGTTTTCACACCGCTCCATAGCCGGTCGATCTCCGCCACGGACATTTTGAGGTGCTCGCCGGAGCCGATGGGAGCGACCATGTCCGCCACGACCGCGGCCATGCGATATTCCACTTCCCTGAGCAAAAGCTGGATCTTGCGAAGATCGTCGAGGGGGACCATTTTCCCCGAATAGATCTCTTCGAGCGTCAGGATCTGGTTATTGCCCATCGAGATCGTCAAGATCGCAAAGGCGATAAACACCAGAAGCGCAAGGCTGATCACGAATTGAACCTTGTGCGATATTTTCATGCTCTTCAGGAACATGCGTTTCTCCTTTAGGCCGCAACCGTGGGAGATAGTGTACCGGAAAGCCGTCCCTTTGGCAAAGAAAAATGGAGGTATTCTTTTTCGCTCGATAGTTAAACCTGAAGAACAAATCAAGAGCTTGGAAGGGATTCTGATGAATATATTTGAGGAAGATGGGCCGGCGGGTTTTGTATCGAAGAGATAGGATCGTGCCGTCCGGGAAGGTTGGGGTGCAGAGAGCAGGTTTATGCATCCCGCGCTGGTTTCCGCGGGTTATGACGTGCTACAGGGTCCTCTCGCGGTGAGCGGCCGTTTGCGACGATATTCCACAGCCTGTCCTGCTGGAACCGTGATCGTCTTCTCTTCAGTTCAGGGGGTGGATGAGCCCGCGTTTTAAGGCGATGGATACGGCGTGGGACCGGCTTGTTGCTTCGAGTTTATGCATGATGTTCTGGCTGTGATAATAGACGGTCCGTTCCGTGATCCGCATGATCCGGGAGATGTCCCAGGTGCACTTGCCCTCGCTCATCCACTGCAGCACTTCCCGCTCCCGTCGGGAGAGCGCTGTTGTTTCTTTTTGGCTTTCGTCTTGTGTGGCCCGGGAAAGGGCCTGGCGGAGATGCGGCAGGGCGTAATGCAGAATGATTTCGGACCGGCTGCGGGAACCAGGGGAATTTTTTCCGGGAAAGATCAGCCCGCGTTCTGTTGCTACCAGGAGCCTCTCGCTGCGGGCGGTATGCTGTCCTGCTCCTGCGTCCCCCGCACCGGGGAGCGGGTCCCGAGCATCGGTCCGGCACTGAAGGATCCCGGGGATATCGAAGCACGTGCCCCCTGCATGGTCTCCTTCGCTGTAGGGAAGGTCCATCCAGTCGCTGTCCGCGGTCAGCAGCTTGAGTTTCTGGACAAGCCGGTGGAACGCGCTCAAGGTTTCGCAGTTCAGGCTCTCATGAATGATCTCGATCAGACCGTTGGCATCTTTTTTCGACAGTTCGTACATAGCGGATTTACCCCCTTGGAATGTCCGACTGCTATCCCTTGAACAACGAGCTTGAAAATCGCCCCTGCAACAAACTATGCACTCTCTTATGGCCTATCTGTAACAGCTTTCCAATTGGATTACAACCGGGGAAACCCTAATTCTTCGTACTTTTTCCCTGGTATCAAGCGGATGCCATAAGTCCGCCACGAGCAAAGCGACCTGCATTCCCGGCAGGCGTCACCATGCAATTATTTGATAAATTGATGCTTATTTACAGCAGGAAGGATTTTATCAGAGAAGGTACTTTGGATGGTCTGCACGGAAGTTTTCCACATACCCAAAAAAACTTCGCCTCAGCTCGGCTTTTTTGTTTTGCCGGGATTAGAAAGCTTATCCTGACCAAAACAAAAACCTTGGAACCGCGAAGGCGCGAAGGTCGCGAGGAAATATTAAAGGCCTTACATGTTGAAGAACTTTGATTGTTTTTGACGTCCTCGCGCTCCTCGCGCCTCAGCGTGGCCCGCTTAATCGGCCATCGCGGTGAAAAGGTTCATGCCCTGTCCAGCGAGGTCCTGATCGTTCTCAACAGGTCCTTCGGCGAAACAGGCTTCTGCAGGAACTCCGGCCC
>MHDY01000014.1:22379-24223 GCA_001803705.1 Nitrospirae bacterium GWC2_56_14
CATGCCCTGTCCAGCGAGGTCCTGATCGTTCTCAACAGGTCCTTCGGCGAAACAGGCTTCTGCAGGAACTCCGGCCCAATGCCGAGGACATCGCTGTTCCGCCTGAGGTCCCTGGCATAGCCGCTGAGAAAGATCGTTTTGATGTCCGGGCTGAGGGCCTTGATCTCTTCGTACGCCTGGTTGCCCGTCTTTTTCGGCAGGATCGCGTCGAGCAGGACCATCTTAACCCGGTCCCGGTTGTCCTTGAACTTGTTCACCGCGTCCTCGCCGTCGACCGCCTCGATCACGTAATAGCCGAATTCATTCAAGAGCTGCCTGGTGAAGCTCCTGACCGACGTATCATCCTCCGCGACAAGGATGGTCTCCTCGCCGCGCGCCGGGGGGGCCGCCTCCGCTGCGTCTCTCAGCCCGGCTTCCTCGGTCGCGATGGGGAGGTAGACCGTGAAGGTCGTTCCCTTCCCCGTTTCGCTTTGGCATTCGAGAAAGCCGTTATGCTGCTTGACGATGCCGAACGCGATGGAAAGTCCGAGTCCGGTGCCCCTGCCGAGCTCCTTGGTGGTAAAGTAGGGTTCGAAGATCCGCTGCCTGGTCGCGTCATCCATTCCGATGCCCGTGTCCGTCACAATGATCGTGGCGTAACCGCCCGGCCGGCCGAAGCCGTGCGCATTGATGAAACAGCTGTCCATGTCCGTGCTTCCCGTCTCTATGGTCAGCATCCCGCCGCGCGGCATGGCGTCCCGCGCATTCACGGCAAGGTTCATCAGCACCTGTTCGAGCTGCCCGGTATCGGCATGAACGACCATCTCTCCCGGAGCGGACACGACCCGGAATTCGATGTCCTCGCCGATGATCGGTTCGAGCATCTTTCTGAAGTCGGCAACGATGGCGCTGACCTTCACGGCATTCAGGTCCATCACCTGTTCGCGGCTGAAGGCAAGGAGCCCCGTGGTAAGCCGGGCCGCCCGTTCGCCTGCAACGAGGATCTGCCTCACCTGCGGCAGGGCGCGGTCATCAGGCTTCATATTCATCTGTATGAGGCTGGCATAGCCGATGATGACGCTCAGGATATTGTTGAAATCGTGGGCAATGCCTCCGGCGAGCGTGCCGATGGCCTCCATCTTCTGGGAGTGCTGCAGCTGCTCTTTGAGCCCCCGTACTTCCGTCACATTGTTCAACGTCTCGATAACGGCCGTTACGGCCCCTGACCGGTCCTTTACGGGAAAAGACCGCGTCTCGATATAGACCGGCTTGCCCCCGCTGTCATACTGCGTGCTGACAGCCGGGGAAGGCGCACCTGCCCTGTACGCGCGCGCGGGGTCGCATACCTCTCCGGTCTTGCCGCAGGGTTCGTTGCGGTGGTGCGAGACCTCGTAGCAGTGTTTGCCCAGGACATTTTCAGCCTTGCTCTTTACCAGCTTGCAGTATGCCCGGTTCGCGGAAATGATCCGGTGGTCGGGGTCGACGATGATGACCCCCTCGCCCACGCTCTCCAGGACCGCCGTCATCAGCGACTCGCTCTGCTGCAGGGCAGCGTCGGTCTCCTGAAGATCCAGCAGCGCCGTCTTGAGGGCTTCCGCGGTGTTTTCCTCCTCGGTGATGTCTTTTATGACCTCCATCATCTGAACGACCCGTCCCGCTGCGTCCTTTATGGGCGAAACGCTGACGTCGAATGTTCTTGCCGCGCCTTCCGAGCAGCGGAGCGTCTGTTTGATCCGCGACGGCCTGCCGGTGGTGAAGACCTCCTGGTGCGGGCATTTCCCCGACAGCACACAGGGCAGCGGGCAGCGGCGGGAGATATCGTGGCAGTTTCGCCCGACGATCCCTTCACGGCCCACGCCGCAAAG
>MHDY01000014.1:24244-26143 GCA_001803705.1 Nitrospirae bacterium GWC2_56_14
AAAAAGGATCTTAAAGTCCTTGTCGATGATCAGCACAGGATCGGTGATGGCGTTCAGAACACTGTTCATGGTCTCGATCTCATAAAGAACCATTGCTTACCTCGCGTTTCCCCTACCGCGCCAACCATTCAGAATGTCATTCTGAGCGCAGCGAAGAATCCCGGACAACTACATCAGATTCTATCCATTGAGTTCTTTCGCGTTCATTCGCGTCATTCGCGGTTAACTGCTTTCCCCAGGTCACATCGGCCTTGCAATAAACCACTTACTCATCTACGCATTTATTAACAGCTTTCCAACGTGATTACAACCGGGGAATCCCTAGTTTTTCGGGTATTTTCCCCTGATAGTGATCACACGCAGCAAAGCCATTGCCTGCAAAGCAACCGGGTCAGGCCGTGCGGCCTGAGATCGCAGACAACGCTGAAAGTTTTATTTTACTGGACAGCAAAATAACGTCAAAAAAAACTTGCAAAATCAAATTTAAGTGGTATGATGTAGTTAATGAAGATCGGAAAGTATGGACAAAAGCTCGCCGCTATAAGGAATAAGACATTGTTTATATGGGGGTTATTATGCAGTTAACCTTGAAAAAGAAGATGGACGTCCCGAACGTGAAAGTCAATAAACGCCTGCTGGGTAAGATCCTCATCGACGGCGATTTTGTCGATCAACACGCCATCGAGAGCGCCCTGGCGCGCCAAAAGGATACCAACGAGAAGCTCGGAGAGATACTGCGGAGCATGGGTCAACTGAATTCCGTGGATCTCAAGGCCGTGTTGTCGGTCCAGAAGGAACTTGCCTCGTTCGAGGAATCCATAAAAGCGGCAGCGGGCGACCGGAAACTGCTGGGCGAGCTTCTTCTCAAAGCAAAACGGATCACGCCGGAACAGCTTTCCGCCGCACTGGAAGAACAGCGGAAGTCCGGCGGGAAACTCGGTTCGATCTTGATTCGGCGGGGGCTGCTGAATGAAAACGAACTGAAGGCAGTCCTGTCGTTCCAGCAGCACCAGGGCAGCGAGGCGCCGGCTTCGACGGTTTTCAGACTGGGAGAGATCCTTGTCGCCACGGAACAGATAACCCGCGAACAGCTCGAAGCCGTTCTTGCGAATCAGAAGCTGTCTAAAAAGAAGATCGGCGAACTCCTGATCGAAGCGGGTCATGTGCAGCCCCATCAGATCGATTACAGTCTGAAACTTCAACGGAAGCTGGTAACCGCCGCGCTGATAGCGGCCTTGTCCATGGCGGCCCTTGCCGGAGGCCGGGAGGCCTTCGCCGGAAGCTCGACGGGTCCGTCAACCAGCGCAAAAATATCCATGACAGCGACGGTCCTTGAACATACGAGAATGCAGATCCTCCACCAGGCGCAGGAATTCGTCATTACCCAGGCGGATATCATGCGCGGCTTTGTCGAGGTCCCCGCCGCCTCCCGCGTTGCCGTAAAGAGCAATAATCCCGCAGGGTATTTGCTGGCGTTCGAGGTCATGAGCGGACCCGACGCTGTTTTTAATTCGGTGAATGTGCTGGTGGGAGGCCGGGATGTTCAGATCCCGGCGGGCGGGGGCTGGATCCCCCAGCCGTATATCCGGGGCGGGATAACGATGGACGTGAGCTACCGGTTCTCCTTGGCAAAGGGCGCACAGCCGGGGACCTACAGTTGGCCGCTCATGGTATCTGTCCAGTCGATGTAGATCGAGCGTCAGCATGCTACGCTAACAGCTGAACCCGTTCAGCTCCTCCTTCATGCGTGCAGCCGCCTCCTTCAGCGAGCCAACAGCGTTTGCCGAAGGATCCCCTTTCAGGACAGCCTTCTGGAGACCGGAAACCGCCGAGGAAAGCCCGGCATGCCCTTCCTTGATTTTGATCAACTTCTCGTCCAATCCCTTGCGCATGATGTCC
>MHDY01000014.1:26152-26294 GCA_001803705.1 Nitrospirae bacterium GWC2_56_14
GCCAGATCCTGAAACTCATCTTCCGCTCTCAGAGAAACCCCGGTCGCCAGATCGCCGCCGGCGATCCTCGCGATGTCCTTCTTGAGCATGTAGAGCGGGATCGAAAGTTTTTTCCCGAGCGTAGAGATGGCATAGGCAAGCA
>MHDY01000015.1:0-11366 GCA_001803705.1 Nitrospirae bacterium GWC2_56_14
CCCGCCGAGACCAGAGTGCCAGGAGGATGACCAGGATGTACAAGCTGCCGACCGCGACTCCGAGGGGAACCCTCATATCGACGTAGAAGATCAGGCCCATCAGGAGGGTGCATGCGAGGTACACTCCGAGATCGGTTCGGCTCTTGAGGTTCGCAAGAAAAGATGCCAGGTGCATCGTCATTGTATCTCTTCACTCCCTTCTGCCAATCGTAGCATATTTTGCAGGAGCGCCGGAGATCCGAATTGACGAGTATCGTGGTCCCCAGGATGGGAGCCATTGCATCATGGTGCGAATGATGTGAACTTGCCTCCGGTTTTCTCACCCCAAATGCTTTCTCCGGAGGAATCGTTACCCGCTTCGATTCTCCCGGACGATGCTCATGCGATACAAGGAAAGCCCCAACCCCGGCATGAGCCCCCCGGTGCCGAGGACAAGGTGATACACGCGGAAGTCCGTATCGGCGACACCACCGTGATGGTTTCGGACGGCCATTTATCGCTCATTAGCCTAAAATAAATCTGTCCCGGATTTCCTTTCATCAGCCAACCCTATAATGATACTTGGAGTTGTAAGCTGTTTCATTTGCTGCCTCCTTTTGAGTGGGTATAATTAATAGACAATTAAACTCCTACGTTAGCCGAAAGACTTTCATAAAAGTACCCCAGAGGAGCCTCTTACACCGAAGGAGCACCGCAATGAATGGGCAAGGTGAATCCCCCGACTGCGATTTTGTAATAAGGGCTCATAAGCTCTGCCTGGACCTCAACGACATCATAATGCTCATCAATTCAGGTCACGATACAGAGGAAATACTTCACAAAGTTGTGGAGGAGTCGAGCAAGGTATTAGGCTGTGAATCGGCGCGAATCGCCCTGCGGGAGGATGAGAACTGGGTAATCCGATATGTTAGAAATTTGCCTGATGACATCATCGGGCGCTCATTCACTGACGAGGATCTCCCGCACGCGGCACTTGCCATGATATCCAGAAAGCCTGTTGCCATTGATGATGCTTTTCATGATGACAGAACGAATACTGAAATGATGAAATCGCTTGGAATGAAGTCAATTCTGGTACTTCCCCTGCTGAAGAAAGACGTGGTAATCGGCACTCTGTTCTACGGTTACTCTTCGAGGACTGTATCATTTACCGACGTTGAAATAGATTATGCTGAAAGAATTGCCACTGGTGTTGCCCTCGCACTTCAGGACGCATCCCTGCACAAAAATTTTATTGAGTTTAAAAGGCTCAGTGATGACGCACGGGAATATGCCGAGAACATCGTGGAAACCGTGCGCGAGCCGCTGGTGGTGCTGAATTCCGACCTGAAGATTCTCACTGCAAACCACAGCTTCTACGACACCTTCAAAGTAACTCCCGAGGAGACAATCGGGAATTTCATCTACGACCTCGGTAATCGGCAATGGGACATCCCCGGGCTGCGGGTGCTCATCGAGGAGATCCTCCCCCAAGATACCGTGTTCAATGGCTATGAAGTCGAGCATGATTTTGTCGATATCGGTCACAAGATTATTCTGCTCAATGCCCGGCAGATTTTCCGGGAAAATATCGGCTCACACATAATCCTTTTGGCCATGGAAGACATAACCGAACGCAAGCAGTTGGAAGCAGAAATCCAGGACGCACGGGAATATGCCGAGAACATCGTGGAAACCGTGCGCGAGCCGCTTGTGGTGCTGAACTCCGATCTGAAGGTTCTCACTGCCAACCACAGCTTCTATGATACCTTCAAAGTCAGTCCCGAGAACACCATCGGCAATTTCATCTACGACCTCGGTAACCGGCAATGGGACATTCCCAAGCTGCGGGTACTCATCGAGGAGATCCTCCCCCAAGATACCGTGTTCAATGGCTATGAGGTCGAGCATAATTTTGCCGATATCGGTCACAAAGTTATTCTGCTCAATGCCCGGCAGATTTTCCGGGAAAATATCGGCTCACACATAATCCTTTTGGCCATGGAAGACATAACCGAACGTAAACAGTTGGAAGAAGCGCTCCGAAAATCCGCAGACGAGATGGAAGAATCTAAAAATCTCGGTGATGCCCTTAACGAGATAGATACGCTCCTTTACTCCTCCCTTATCACCACGCAGGATTACAACGCCACAATTCAGCGTATGCTGGAAATGACAACCCAGGCAATCGGTGCCGAAACCGCGGTATATTTTTCGAGAGAAGGCGACAGGTGGCGGGTTCGGCATGTATATAAGCTTTCCGGGTCGCTCGTCGGTCGGAGCTTCAGCAGCAGTGAAGTGCTGCATACGGCGATTACTGCCGAAACCAAAAGATCAATAGTCGTATCGGATGCATTGCATAGCCAGGATGTAGATCAGGAATTTGTTCGAATGCTCGGAATTCGTTCCCTCCTTGACTTCCCATTGATCATAAAAGGAGAGGTGCTCGGCGACCTCGCGTTTCATTATCATTCCAGTGCTGTACCTTTTAATGAGAGGCAGGTTGAATTTGTCCGCAAGCTGCAAAACTCAATTACCCTGGCTCTTGAAAATGCCCGGTTACTCGACACAATACAGGAAGTCAACCGTGAACTGGAGACATTCAACTACACGGTTGCTCACGACCTACGCAAGCCGCTGGCGGTCATCAACGGCTACTGCCAGATGATCATGACGTATAGCAGCGACATGCTCGACGAGAAGTCGAAAGGCTACCTCCAGAAAGCCTACGACGGCACCTGGCGGATGACCGGATTGATCGACGCCCTGCTCAATTTCTCCCGTGTGATACGGGGTGAATTAAACCGCGAATCGGTTAATCTCAGTGCCATGGCAAAGGAAGTAGTTGAGGAACTGCAGCTGGTTGAACCCGAGCGCCGGACGACGATTAGGATAACTGAAGGAATTAAAGCGAACGGCGATGCAAGTCTTTTGCAGATAGTACTGGAAAACATTATTGGCAACGCCTGGAAATACACCTCCGAGCAGGAAGAAGCCATCATTGAATTTGGTGTGACAACCGTCGGAGAGGAAACGGCGTACTTTGTCCGTGATAATGGACCAGGTTTTGACATGGCTGATGCGGAAAAGCTGTTCCTTCCCTTCCAGCGCCTTGAGGAAAAGCCGGAGTTTGCAGGGCACGGTATCGGTCTGGCGACGGTGGAAAGAATCATTAAGCGCCACGGTGGGCGAGTTTGGTCAGAGGGAGCGCTGGGGAAGGGAGCTACTTTTTACTTCACTGTTTGATTTCCCGCTTTGCCTTTGTTCTTCCCTGGAAACCCAAAGGGGGCGTTGTTTGCTAATTCGCTAAAAGGACCTTCTGGCGACATAGAGCAACGTCCTCCTGTCTTTCCGAGTGATGTCTTCCAGAAACCCCGGTGGCTGAAAAGCTACCACCTCTTTTAATTCCCATCTTTTTTAAACTACCGCTTTTAGCCATAAAAAGGTGGTTCTAAGGCAAAAAAAGACCACAAAGAATAGAAATAAATGACTTTGTATCAGCTACTTGGCTTGGTCCGACCCCGTTCACATTTTTACATGCCAAATGTTTTGACTTTTTTTAATAATGTAGAAATAATGAGCCTTAATTCGCCGGTAACCTATCAGATACGGCTCCAGTAGTATAAAAGCCTGAATAAAGAAGGTAAAGGTAAGTCCGGCAACATGAAGTTGTGCAAAAACTTAACTCCTACTTTCATTCCTTGTCGTAGTCACCACGTAAATAGACGCCGCAGGTAGTATTGTCATGAAATTAGAGGCTTATGTAATTTTGGCAATGTTTTTGATCACAACCATGTTTGGCTGCGAACAGGATCGCCGAGGGGAGTTCACAATCACCCCTCAGATCGACAGAATTATCGTTGAGAAATCTATCCGACGTCTTCACTTGATGTCGGCAGGAAAAGCCGTCCGGACTTACCATATAGCCCTGGGCAGAAACCCAGTGGGCCATAAGCTCCGGGAAGGCGACAAAAGGACACCTGAAGGAATCTACGTAGTCGATGGCCGCAACGCTAACAGCGCATATCATCGCTCTCTTCATATTTCTTACCCTTCAACGACTGACATTCAGCAGGCTCGGCGATCAGGAGTCAGTCCCGGCGGTAATATCATGATTCACGGTATAAGGAATGGTTTCGGTTGGATCGGCCCATTTCATCGTTTGTTTGACTGGACCCAGGGATGTATCGCTGTGACCAATGAAGAAATCGAAGAGATTTGGACCTTCGTGTCTAATGGCACCACAATAGAATTGCTTCCATGATTTAAGGAGGTACGCCATGCACTTACATGGGGTATTGATCAAATCAGGCTTTGAAGATTACTATCTTCATTGTTCGTCGAGTGTACCCCCGTATGCATTCGTGGAGCGAGCAGTACTTGTAGACAACATCATTACAGGTTGTTTGGGCGATTTTACACGGATGCAAAGACTCAGGTCTTTCCTCTGTGATAATGACGTCATGCACTACAGCCTGCACCGCATGAATGATCATCAGGTTCTGGATGCAGTAAGGCATATGATTAATAGCGGCAGAGCAGTTGTAGTAAAGAAAAGGCGGTTTCTCGGGAACCAGTTTTTGAAATACAATGGGAAAAACTTTCATGGGTTGATTATGCTGGTAACATCAAGAAGTGGTGGCCGGCAGTATCCGGAAGGCCAGGACATCAAGGAGAAGAACAGCAGAGTATTCATAATCAAGGTCCGCTACCGGAAGGGGCTTGGATTGTGAAACAATCCGAGTACCAAAAAATCTCTGCTGAGGATGCCATAGTTGGCCTGACAAGCGTTGTCGGTTTAAAACGAGGCAAATGGCCGGGAAGTGTAATTGCGTGGGGTGCCCATCGCGTCTGGTTGCGTCCCAAGGATGGGACAAACACTTACGGGAGAAAGGGTTTTTCTATTCATGGAGGATGGAAAGCCGGTTCAGCAGGATGCATCGACATGACATCGTATATCAATGATTTGGTATCGATGTTTCTCGAATACGGAAAAGATATGGAGCTTGTCGTTGAATACCGGTAGATTTAACAATGTCTTGAAGTGGGTTGATATTTTACTCCTTGTTGCAACGGGAGCACTGTTCACTATTCTTACATGGGACATAATCGGTTTCATGTCAAACCCACGAGAATACGCCCATCTCATAGGTACCGGGTCGCTCTTCGGATGTAATTACAAGTCAGTAAACAGCTATCTGCTGGTTGCCACCGTGAGCACAATAATAACAGGTGTCGCCTTTGGAATAGGTTTTGTCTTCAAAACGAGAGCATGGTCGGTTTCTTCAAGAATAATGACTATCTCTTTAATGTATATTGTCAATTATGTTATTACTCGGTTTTTTTGTTGATAAGAAATCCAAAGGGGGCGTTGCTTGCTAATTAGCGAAAGGACCTTCTGGCGACATAGCAAGATAGAAAGCAACGTCCCACCTGTCTTTTTGGTGAGCGGCAGTCGATTTTGTTTCAAGGGCCGCAAGCTATCACAATAAAAGCCTTAAGTAAAAGCCTTAAGGGGTCAGGTCTCAACCACGGACAGCTTTAGCTTCACTTTTATATCATCAAGTCGTTTCCGTAGCGTTTTGTCATTTTCTGACGCTACCCTGATCCTGCGGCTAGCCTGCGTGTCAACGACAATCGAAAATTGACCCACTTTATCGGCTGATCGGGGGAAAAGAAAAAGCGGAAAAGAAAAAGGGTCAGCCCTTGAAAAAGGAGTTTTAATCCTCTTTATTTTCCTATTTCAAGGGCTGACACCTCATTCTTCTTTCGGGTTGGGGCTGTTTGTTACGGTCCAAGACCAATTGATCTCTTTAGCGAGGACATACACGCATAATATTTGTTCCGTATTTCAGCTTTATCGGGTGCACCATTAGAATCAAACTCTTGTACCCACTTATTATCCCACGTATAGTAACTATGAGTCGTGCGGTCACCATCAGGGCCTTTAATAACTGATCGTATTTTGGCATTAGCACCGGACCCTTGGAACGTTTTGAATAATGTATGAATAAAATTTTGGTAGGAGTCGAAGACATCTCTGTCAAAGAGGTGACAGTAAATATTTATGGTTTGATCGAGATCACGTTTTAGTTTTAATACTTCTTCTGGTGATATTTCTTTCCATATTCCAACCCATGTGTAAAAACATAGCAGTCTATTCAGTTTTGGAGCAATCTCATCGTATATCGATAGCCTTTTTTCAATAACTTTTTGGTTAGACCACTGTAATTGCTCAAATCGCTTGAGCCTTTGACTAAAAAATAGCCCAAAACAGCTACAGAAACAGGAGTAAGTACTGACAAGGCTAACTTGGCAATATCCAAAGAGTTCCACGATTCACCCTGCATGAGCAACTCCTATTATTTTATTCTTCGCCAACGTCGTAAGGCTGACCGGCCGGTCTCTGGGCCGGTCATGCCGCTGGTTGATCTGTCTTTGTCAAGACTGGTAAGGCTCAACCTTTTACGTAAACAGGCTTCCCAATGCTTTGCAGTGCGGCGTTTGCGGCTTCCCATAATTCGTCAAGTCTTGCCACCTCTTCTAATATTTGATCGTTCCTTGTATTTAGAGCCTTATTTAGAGCCTTAAGGGGTCAGGTCTCAACCACGGACAGTTTTAGCTTCACTTTTATATCATCAAGTCGTTTCCGTAGCGTTTTGTCATTTTCTGACGCTACCCTGATCCTGCGGCTGGCCTGCGTTACTGCTGCATCACTCAGTCCGAATCGCTCCCCTATTTCTCTCAGCCTTGCGCCACTGTGCCTATGGCAGAAGTATAGACTTGCTTTCTTCGCCAGTTTTTCATCCTTTATTTCCATGTTTACTGTCTTTATGATGTCTTCCATCTTCGGACGATTAAGCACTCGAACTGCCGGCATGTCCCGGTCTGCTGTCTTTTCCCCAAGATGCTGTTGTGACATTTTCACTACGAAGGGAGGGCTGCCTAATACTGTCGAGGCAATGACCTTCATCATTGGACTTTCAATTTCCTGATTGATTGCTTCATTCACGAATTCCCGATAAATCTCTCTTGCTTTGTTGCCCGGAAAATAGCCAAGGATGAATTTTGTAGTAAACCATTCAGAAGGTTCGGTTATTCCAATCAGCTGCCGATAACTTGACCACTCGTATTCTTCAGGTTTATCCACCATCCCTACCTTTACTGGATTGAGATGGATGTAACGGGAAAGTTCGATTGCATATTCGTCGGCTTCGACAAGTATTGCTTTGTAACGCCCCTGGAACAGGTGCCCGGCCCGCTTACGCTTGACGTTGAAATAGGTTGTGTAAGCGCCGTTTATATGGCGCATGATCTGCGACAGGTTCCCCTCCGGTGTTTCCAAGAGCAGGTGATAATGGTTGCTCATCAGGCAATATGCATGCATCACCGCGCCATAGCGTACCACAGCCGATTCCAGGTAGGAGAGAAACCGTTCCCTGTCTCTTCTGCTCTTGAATACATCCTTCTGCTCGTTGCCCCGTGAGGTCACATGATAAAACGCGCCTGGGTATTCAATGCGTAATGGTCGGGCCATGTTGTACTCCTCTGTATGCCGGAATTAATTTTGTCAGCATAACAAAGAAATATTTTTCTGTATAGGGTTGAGACCTGACCCCTACTTCTGTTGACCCCTACTTCTGTTTCTGACGAGGACGGCACCGAGACCGAACCAGATAATGGTGAACGAGGGGATGACAAGCTCCAGGCCGATAAGGACCAGGCCGCCAATGAGCCAATGCCACCATAGGATTTCCATACATACCTCCCGCACGGTACTTCGCCCCTGCCCCACATCCGGGTGGATTCCAAGGCGTAATTTTCTACGACTCCGTACCCTGACATGGGTACTGAAGATAAGGAACTCTAAGATTGGAATATTGGGAAATGTAGTACGAATGGGGGGTGTGGTCAATTCTTATTCATGAGATTTGGTCTAAAATTCGGCGCCGCCATCCCTGAATCTGATCACGCCCGCATCAGCAATCAAAGACCGGTAATTGGGCGCATCGGCTGCTCAATAGTTCAACACGCTGAAATCGCTGTAAAGAAATTGGTGAACTCGTGATTATCAGGAGGGGAATTCGAAACACTTTTTTCTTTACCTGAATGTAACCTGAACCGATATGACACTATGACCACACGAGAAAAAGAGGATGCTCATGGGTAAACTCACCGTCGACCAGCTTGAGCCCGGAATGACCGTTGCCAGCGATGTCCATGACCGGACCGGCAGGTTTCTGCTCGGCGCCGGAACGGAATTGACCCAGAAGCACCTGATGGTGTTCCGCACCTGGGGAATCGGTGAAGTGGACATAGTCGGAGCGGCGGGCGGAGAGACCTTGCTCCCGCTTCCGCCGGAAGTGACCCGGGAACAGCTTGAGGCCGCCGAACACTCTCTCTCACACCTTTTCAGGCTCTCCAACATGGATCATCCCGCCATTGCGCTCCTGTTCCGGCTGGCCGCCCTGAGAAAGGCGGGCCATGTCCCTTCCTGATCACCCTGCCGTGACGCTCGAATGGCTCGTGGACAAAACGAGGACGGTCTATTCCCTCCCCTTTTTCTATGAGCGGCTCAGTGAAACTATCAGCCACCCGCGCAGCTCCATCGCCGACATAGCCAAAATCATCACCGAGGACCAAGGGCTTACGGCTCGCCTCCTCCGCCTGGCCAACAGCCCCATGTTCGGGTATTACTCCAAGGTCGATTCCATCACCAAGGCGGTCACCATCATCGGCACCCAGCAGCTGCGTGATCTCGCCCTGGCTTCGTCGGTCATGGACGTTTTCAAAGGCATTCCCGAAGATCTGATCAACATGGGTGATTTCTGGCGGCACAGCATTGCCTGCGGGATCGTGGCTCGAAGTTTCGCGACATGCCTTCGGGAAAACAATGTGGAATCGTATTTCGTGGCGGGCATTCTCCATGATGTGGGGCAGCTGATCCTGTGCACCGCTGTTCCCGATATCGCCGCGAAGCTGCTGAAGCGGAGCCGGGAACAAGAAGAGTTGTACTTCCTGACGGAACGGCAGGAGCTGGGCTTCGACCATGCGGAGCTGGGAGGAGCGCTGCTTCACGCATGGAAGATACCCCCCAATATCTACGAGCCCGTCTCCTTTCACCACTTTCCCTATAACGAAACGTCCTCCTATTCGTTCGAAGCTGCCGTCATTCACGTGGCGGACATTATCTGCCAGGCGTTTCAATGGGGAGCGTCCGGGGAATGTTTCGTGCCGCCTCTGGACGAACATGCGTGGGACCGTCTGGGCCTGCCGGCGAGTATGCTGAACTCGATTCTGAAACAATCGGAGCCGCAGATCGAGGAGACATTTGCGATTCTCGTGGAGGACCGATGAAAGGAACAGCTGTTCCGGAAAACATTGAATACCTCCAGGAGCGGGTGGCATACCTTGAGGAAGCGAACCGCCGAACTGTCTCTATTCTGGAGATGCTCGCCTCCAGCGGCGATTTCCGCAGCGACCTGAGCAGGACGAAGGACTCGGCCACGACCTTTCGCACCACCATCGTGCAGTGCAAGAAGATAGTGCGCTGTCGATGCGCGGGGTGCTACGAAGCAATGGATGACGGCACCTTCGAGCTTGCCGCCTGCGAACCTGAGCGGTTCCGCCGCGAGCTGGAGCGCGAGATCGAAGCCAGGATACTGGACGGCACATTTGCCTGGGCCCTTAATCGCAACCAGGCCATCCTGGTCCCGATGGCGTCCGGAAAGACGCTCCTTCTGCATCTCATTGCCACCAGGGCCCGCATCCGCGGGATGTTTGCCGCCATTCTCGACGGCGATTCCGCGGCGGTGGATTTCGCCGGTCTGAGTGCCTTGTCCATCGTGCTTTACATGAGCGCCTACACCCTGGAGAGCGTATCGCTGTACAACCTGCTGAGCGATCATACGGCGAACCTGGAAGAACGCGTGTTTGAACGGACCCGCGATCTCGCAGCCGCGCGGGAACTCGCCGAAGCGGCCAGCAAGGCAAAAAGCTCGTTCCTTGCCAACATGAGCCATGAAATCCGGACCCCCATGAACGGAATCGTCGGCATGACCGATCTCCTGCTGGACGGCGACTGCCCACCGGCATTGCAGCGGCAGTACCTGAAGACGATCAGGTACGCAGCCGACAACCTGATGGTGATCATCAACGACATCCTCGATTTTTCGAAAATCGAGGCAGGAAAACTGGCCCTCGTGCCCGAATCGTTCTGCGTGCGCTCCGTTATCGGCCAGGTGCTCCGTTCCTTCGCCACGCGCGCTGCCGAAAAGCACCTCGACATGCTGCTCATGGTCGATCCTCTCGTCCCCGAGCACATTGCGGCTGACCCGCACCGGCTGCGGCAGGTACTGATCAACCTGGTGGGAAACGCCATCAAGTTTTCCGAGGAGGGAGACATTACGGTCAGCGTGGAACGTGCGTCACGCCAGGGAGCCGAGGCCATCCTTCAGGTAACCGTGGAAGACCGGGGAGTAGGCATTGACCCGCAAGCTCTCGGCCGCATCTTCACGGCATTCGAACAGGCCGACCTATCCACTGCAAAACGTTTCGGGGGAACCGGCCTCGGGCTGGCGATCGCGCAGCGGCTGGTGGAACTGATGGGAGGCGAAATCCGGGCGGAGAGCCAGCCGGGGAACGGCAGCACCTTCCGATTTTCCTTCCGCGCCGAGATTCAGCAGGAGCTACCTGCCGCCGAGGGAACCGCCCCCCTTGCAGGCGTTCCCATTGTGGTGGTGGATCCTTCCGAACGGCATCGCCACAGCATCGCCCAGTTCCTTTCCCGCTGGGGCATGACGGTAAGGACCGCTGCCAGTGAAACCGAGGCATGCATGGCGGTGGAGTCGGTAGCCGTCCGGCAGCCGTGCATGGTCCTTCTGGACCTGGACCACCTCGGAACGGCCGCGGAACCGTTGATGACACAGCTGGCGCAGGAATGGCCAGACCTGTACCTGTTCGCCATGTCCCGGCCGACCTTTGATGACCGTTCCCGAACCGGCCCGGCTCTGGCCGGGCATTTCGTGAAGCCGCTCGTCTACGGAGAGCTCCAGGAAACGCTGCGTGCAGCGGCTTCGGGAACAGGCGAGCCGCTGACGGTCATGCCAGCCGCGCAGGAGCATGAAAAACGCAGGATTCTCCTTGCGGACGACGTGGAGTTCAACCGCGTGATCGCCGCAACAATCCTGGAACGGCACGGACATGCGGTCACCATTGCCATGGACGGTCAGGAAGCGGTAACCGCCTTTACCGACGGGATGTTCGATCTGGTGCTGATGGACATCCAGATGCCGGTGATGGACGGCCTGGAGGCGACAGCCCGAATCCGGAAGCAGGAGCAGCTTTCGGGGCGGCCTCGGACGCCGATCGTAGCATTGACCGCTTAC
>MHDY01000015.1:11424-12165 GCA_001803705.1 Nitrospirae bacterium GWC2_56_14
AGCCTCTCAAGAGCCAGGACCTGCTGCAGGTTGTCCGACTGCATTGCATGGCCGGGCCGAAGAATACACCGTCCGTCTCCCAACCGGCTTCGACGGAAACGGCGGCCAGCAGGCCAGTATTCGATCGTCAGGGACTGCTCGCCCGCCTGGATGGACGGGAGAACCTCCTGGGGAGATTCATTTCACTGTTCGCATCGTCGGTGGCCAAAAGTTTGGAAGACCTCGAAAAGGCGGCCGTGGAGCGGGACTGCGACCAACTGCGGAAGATGGCCCATTCCATCAAGGGAGCGGCGGCCAATATCGGCGCCATGCGAATCAGCACGTTGGCGAACGACATAGAGCGACATGCGGGCAATGCACATCTCGAAGAAGCGCTGGCGCTGATTCCCCTGGCAAGGGAGGAATTCGGCCTGTTCAACGCTGAGGCAGGAGTCAATGATGTTGCCGATTAGCATCAATCTTCCGCAAACCGTCATTCCCCTCCCTTGACGGGAGGGGGACAGGGGGTGGGTGAATTAGAAGTGTAGCTATTCCATAGAAACTTCCCCCCCACCCCGACCCTCCCCCGCCAGGGGGGAGGGCGATGTATTTCCGAGCGGAGATACGTGTTAATCAGGGTGATGTTTGAGACTGCAACGGTGCGTAGTATCGACGATGACCCGATGCCCTCTATGACGGGGCTCGAACTGCTCCGGCACGCGCACCAGCAGGTAAACCCAACAAAAGGAGATCATAGTGGAA
>MHDY01000015.1:12177-13990 GCA_001803705.1 Nitrospirae bacterium GWC2_56_14
CTTGTGGTAGATGACGACCCCGTCGGAAGAGAACTAATGCGAACGTACCTGGAAAAGGTCCAGAGTGTCGATGTGGCGGTCGACGGGAAGGATGCCATCGAAAAATTCCAGGCGGCGTACCTCTCCGGAGCGCCGTACCAGTTGATATTCCTCGACATCGTAATGCCCGACCTGAGCGGCCACGAAGTGGGAAAGACGATTCGCGCTTTCGAAAAGGAGCAGGGGGTTGTACTTGGGGGACAGGTAAAGATCGTGATGCTGACCTCGTTGAAGGGCGCTCAGGATGTCATGCAGGCAATGATGGAAGCCCAGTCTTCGGCCTACCTGACGAAGCCGGTCGATCCGGCAAAGGTTCGGGAAACGGCAGGCAAGGTGGGGCTGAGCATTCCCCGGTAGAAGCTTCAACTGCCGGCACGGTCATCGCGATCCGTCCGGCTCCCGGAGAAGGGAAAAAGCAGCGTGACGCACGTTCCGCTGCCTGGGGTCGATTGGATGGAGAATGTCCCCCCGATATTCCGGAGGCGTTCCTTGATGCTGAACAGCCCGAACCTTCCGCCATTTTCCGGCTCCTGTTTCCCATGAATGCCGACGCCGTCGTCCTCGATGACCGCACGAAGGGCAGTGTCGTCACGTGAAAGGGAAACCCGGATGTTCCGCGCCTCGGCATGTTTCAGCGCATTGTACATAAGCTCCCGTATCGCCTTGAACAGGAGGAGCTGATTGTCATGGAAAGGGACTTTCGGGCATGAAGATTGATACTCCACCTTGATCCCGTGCCGCTGCCTGAAATCCTCGCAGAACGACTCCACCGCTGCGTCCAGCCCCAGCTGGTAGAGAATGACGGGCACGAGGTCCGAGGTGAGCGACCTGACGAAGGTTATGGTATCCTGCAGCTCGGCGAGGACTTCCTCCAGTTCTGCCTTTCGCTCGGCCTCCGGCTCGGTGGAACAGAGCGAGCCGAGCCTGATCTTCATGATGGCGAGGACCTGGCCGATTTCGTCGTGGAGCAGCCCGGCAATCCTTTTCCGCTCCTGCTCTTCCACCGAGGAAATTTCCTCGGTCAGCGCTCTCAGCCGCTCCTGATAGCCGAGTATCTTCTTTTCCGCGAGTTTCCGGTCGGTAATGTCCTGCGCGACGCCGAACAGGCCGACAACCTTGCCGCACCGGTCCTTCCTCGCATTTCCCACTTCCCGGATGAACCTGACCTTGCCCGATCGAGGGAGAATCCGATACTCGATCTCGAATGATTCACCTGTTGCAGCGGCTTTTCTATTGGTTTCAAGTACAAGCTGCCTGTCCTCGGGATGAACGAGCTGTAAAAATGATTCATACGTCGGGCCGGATTCAGTCATCTCCATATCGAAGATGCTGTACAGCTCTTCCGACCACCTCACCCTGCCGGTGATCATGTCGAACTTCCAGTTACCGAACAGGGCCACACGCTGCGCTTCTGCCAGGTCGGCCACTCTCTCCCGCAACTCCTCTTCGATCAACCTGCGTCCGGTAATATCGTGCAGCGTGACGAAGACCTGGTAGGGCTTCGTCTCAACTTCGCGCACCAGGGGAATGGCATTGATTTCGATCCATACATAGGAGTTGCGCCGCGGGTTGAAGACGCCGGCAATGGAGCCATACACCGGCTGGCCGCTGAGCAGCGCCGCCATCGAAGGATGATCCTCGGGCAGCATCGGCTGCCCGTTTTCCTTGAGGACCCGCCATTCGGAATTATATGACGTGCGCCCCAGGAATTCGTCCCTGTCGAGGCCGAACAGCTCCAGCGCCGCTCGATTCACGTCACAGAGAGCGCCATCTG
>MHDY01000016.1 GCA_001803705.1 Nitrospirae bacterium GWC2_56_14
CCTTACGACAGGCAGGGCACAATGCGACGTATCCGGGACCGGCATCGATTCGACCGGCATCGTTGTCGCAGCAGGAACGGCACAAAACAACGCCGGCTGGGTGGAACTGAGTGAGACGGTAACCATTCCCGCCGGCACCTCCACCGTCTCCGTACGGTGCTTCGCCGACAGCACTCCCAATGGCACCGTCTATTTCGACGCTATCAGCCTCGCTCCCGAGACAGTTACGCTTACCGCCACCCGCACCTCCGAGCTCCAAGTTGCCCTCTCCTGGCCCGACAGCGCTACCGACGAGACGGGATACCGGGTAGAGCGTTGCGCCGGCGCAGACTGCATCGACTTCGCCCAGATCGGCACGGTCGGAGCCAACGTGACGACCTATGCCAGCAGCGGGCTCACGCCGAACACAACCTACCGCTATCGTGTCCAGGGGTATAAAGCCACTTCCTGTTCATGGGATACATCCTACAGCGCCATCGCCCAGGCGGTAACTACCCCCGCCGCGCCGATCAACCTGGCGGCGACAACGCCGAACACAACACAGGTTTCCCTCACCTGGACAGACACCACCGCATCGGAAACTGGGTTCGAGATTGAACGCTGCACCGGTGCAGACTGCACCACCTTCGCCAGGATCAATACAACGGGGGGCAACGCAACCTCGTTCCCCGACGTCACCGCTGCCAGCGGCACCACCTACCGGTACCGTGTCAGAGCTCTCAGTTCGAGCGCCGGATGGTACTCCGGGTACAGCAATGAAATAGCCGTCACCACTCCGGTACCTACTGCCCCTGTCCTGACGGCGGTCGCCGGATCGGAGGTCCAGGTGAATCTTACCTGGACAAACACAACCAGCGACGAGTCAGGGTACAAAGTCTACCGCTGCGGTGGAGTCGGATGCACCGAGTTCACGCTCGTCACCACCCTCGGCGCGAACGTACTCAGTTACAACGACGCGGGACGCAACGCGGGAACCAGCCAGACATACTATGTCCAGGCATTCAAGACGGGCGCCTGGACCATCAACAGCAACCAGGCCTCCGTGACAACCGTACCCGCTGCGCCCACCTCGCTGGCCGTCACAGCCGTAAATTCAACCGAAGCACGCCTTACCTGGACCAACAAAACCACAAGCCACACCGGCATCGCCATCGAACGGTGCCAGGGGACGGGCTGCTCGAACTTTACAAACATTACCACGGTCGGCACTGGCATTTCATCGTTCAACGACACGACCGTATGCAACAACCAGCCGGTCAGCTACCGTGTCAAGGCAGTAAACACGACGGTGCCATGGAACAGCGACTACAGCAACACCGCCTCCATCACCCTTGCGCCGCCGTCCGCTCCGACCTCCCTTACGGCGACACGCTCCAGCGAGATCCAGATCAACCTTGCCTGGACCGACAACACCAGCGACGAAACCGGCTTCCGCATCGAACGGTGCGCCGGGTCCGGCTGCACCACCTTCACTCAGCTCGGCACCGTCGCCGCCAACATCAGAACCTACAACGACACTGCCGTTACACCCGGAACCTTATACCGGTATCAGGTAAAGGCCTACAAGACGCCGGCGGGAGGGTGTGCCTGGGATAGCAATGCGACCGCCACCGCCGAAGCGTCAACCACCATCATCGCACCCAGCAGTGTAACCGCCACCGCCGTCAACTCGACCAGCGTACGGGTTACCTGGACCAACAACACCGTCTCCGAAACCGGCTATAAGATCGAGCGGTGCAGCGGCGCCGGCTGTTCCTCGTTCACCGAGACAGCGGTTCTCACCGGCAAGGCAACCACCTGGACCGACGCCACCGTTACCAACTCAACCAGTTACACCTACCGGATCAGGGCGACGAGCGGCACCCCCGCCTGGGATTCCGGGTTCAGCAACACGTCCACGGCCGTCACGCCGGACCAGGGAGCCCCCAGCAACCTTACCGCCACCGCCAACACGAGCCGCGTCACCCTGACCTGGGCCGACAATACTGTGGATGAAACCGGTTTCAAAATCGAACGATGCCAGGGAGTCGGATGCGACACATTCACCCAGGTGGCCATGGTCGGCGCCAACACCGCCACCTGGTCCGACGATTCCGTGTGCAATGGCCAGTCCTACTCCTACCGCGGACGGGCCTACAGCACGGCGATCCCCTATGAGACCCCCTACAGTAATGTTGTACAGGTCATGCCGACCGTGCCGACGCCGCCGGTCATGACGATAACCCAGGGGAGCGAAGTCCGGCTCAACATCTCCTGGACGGATCCAACCACCGACGAAACAGGCTATCGAGTCGAGAAATGCCTCGGGTCCGGCTGCACCGAATTCTACCAGATCGCCTCGCTCACCGGCACAACCTACTCCGATTCCGGCCTCATACCCGGCTACACCTACAGCTATCGCGTCAAGGGATACAAAACCGCCACCTGCCCATGGGAAACGGTCGGAGCTGCAACCGCAGGCACACCGACGATAACCGCCCCGGCAGCCCTTGCCGCAACTGTGGTTAACACGACCCGTATCGACCTGTCATGGACCGACAATTCCGCAAGCGAAACCGGGTTCAGGATCGAACGGTGCAGCGGCGCCAACTGTACCAACTACAGCCAAGTCGCCACCAGCACTCTCCCCTCCTGGTCCGACACCACCGTGTCCAACGGCACCAGCTACAGCTATCGCGTAAGGGCCACCAGGACCATTCCATACGTATGGGATTCCGGCTACAGCAATACCGCATCGGCCACGACCCAGGCCGCCCCGGCACCTGCCGGCCTCAGTGCACTGCAGGTTTCCAATACCCAGATCAATCTCACCTGGGCCGATACGGCATCTGATGAAACCGGCTACCGCATCGAGCGGTGCAGTGGTGAAAACTGCATAAATTTCGCCGAAATAGCGACGCCCGCAGCCAATAGCACAACCTACAACAACAGCGGCCTTTCTTCGTCCACCACCTACTGTTTCCGTGTCAGGAGCTACAAGACAGGAACCTCTCCGTGGACGAGCGGATTCAGCAATATCGCCTGTGCTGTCACCCAGCTGGATTCTCCCAGTACGCTGACAGCTGCTGCGGTGAACGGGTTCACCATCAAGCTTACCTGGATGGACAGCACGGCGGATGAAAGCGGATTCAACATCGAGCAACAGGTTTGGAATGGTGAATGGGTAACCGTCACGAGCGTTGCGCCCAATGTCACCAGTTACAGCGACAGCATCGGTATCGAACCGGCGAAGTCGTTTACCTATCGCATCAAAGCCTTCCGCGGGAGCGAGAACTCCAGCTACAGCACGCCCGTCTCCGTCACCACCCCGGCATACCAGGCCGGCGATGCGACCTGCGACGCACCAGTCGTCGACGCACCGGTCTTCACGTCACAGCCGGTTACGGCGGCCGTCGAAGGAGTGCCCTATACCTACCAAGTGGCCGCAACAGCCAAGGAAGGAAGCGTCACCTACCTCCTCACCACCAAGCCGAATGGGATGAATATATCCGGCAGCGGCGCCATCACGTGGACCCCGGGCTTCGACCAGGACGGCGAAAAGAACGTGACGGTCAGGGCCACCGACAGCCTCGGCAGAAGTACCGACCAGAACTTCACCATCATCGTTGCCAATGCCGACCGCGAGCCCGCCTTCTCCTCGACCGCCCCGACGGCAGCAGTCACCGGCCACGAATACCATTACCAGGCAGTCGCATCCGATCCGGATGGGGCCTATCTTGCCTATAACTTGCTAGCCGGGCCGACAGGAATGACGATGTCCGGACAAGGGCTCCTCACCTGGACGCCTGCCGCCGATCAAATCGGAAGCCATCCGGTGACGGTTGAGGCGAGCGCAGGTGGGGCAACGGCCTCCCAGGCATTCTCCGTTGTCGTTACTCAGAACAATGCGCCGGCAATCTCCTCCTCCGCCGTAACCGCGGCTGGCGAAGGGCTCGCGTACTCGTACCAGGTAATCGCCGCAGACGGGAATGGAGATTCCCTCACCTACACCCTCACCTCCGCCCCTGCGGGAATGACCATCTCCAGTGCCGGCCTCATTACATGGGCGCCGGCCTCAGGGAACGTCGGGCTCAACGACGTCGTCGTAGTCGTTTCCGACGGCGACCTCTCCACAGCCCAGACATTCACGGTCACGGTGACGGCCAACCATGCTCCGTCAGTAACCTCCACTCCGGTGACGACCGGAGCCGAAGGAGCGGCTTACACATACCCCATCGTATCGTCTGACGCCGAAGGAGATGCCATAACCTTTGCCTTGAGGACCTTCCCCACCGGCATGACCATGTCCCCCGCCGGCGTCCTTACCTGGACCCCAAGCTACACACAGTCGGGCACGCACCAGGTTTCAGTCCGCATCACCGACGCGCGTACCCTCTTCACGGACCACTCTTTCACTATCACGGTTGCCGAGACTCCGCGGCCGCCGGTTATCACCTCGACTCCTCCGGCATTCGGCCTCGTCGGAACAGCCTACAGCTATCAGGTCGTCGCCACCGATCCCGGTGGATTGCCGATGACGTACACACTCGACACCGCTCCCGCCGGCATGACCATCACCGGTACCGGTCTCATCGCCTGGACCCCGTCAGCGTTCGGCAGCTATCCCGTCGTCATACGGGTTGCCGATGCCCTTGCCGCGGCAACCCAGTCGTACAGCATCAGCGTGGCGGCTCCCCCGGCAATTCCGGCCCTTATAGCCCAGACGGACATCAATACTGGATGTGCAACATCAACCGCTCATACACTTGCCTGGAATGCGGTAACGGTCCCTGATGGGGATGCCGCTCACTATTACGTCCAGCTCGATACGTCGAGCGCATTCAACAGCGGGAACCTCAAGCAGTCCGGATGGATATCCGGCACCAGTTGGACCACCCCGGTCATCCCCAATGGCTATTGGTACTGGCGCGTGAAAGCCAAGGATGCCGTACACGGGGCAGAGTCCGCCTATTCTGCAGCCGGGACCTTCGCCGACACAACTGATGCCTACACCTGCGGCCTGTGCGGCTACTATGACTGCAGTTGCGACAACAGCTGCTCCAGCAGCAGTTGCCCGCTCGTCTACTCCTGGAACGGCAACTATACCTATGAAACCGATCTGCAGGGCCCGGCATTGTCGCAGATCAAGAAAGGTTCACGCAATGTCAGCATCTACCAGCCATCGTACATCGTGCTGGAGGGAGGCCTGACGCCGGACGAAAACAATCAGTACAAAGTGAAAATATGGGAATCGCTCCAGGAAGCTTCCATAATTGACGAAGCCCGCCTGCTCGCCTTCGATTACCCGGAAGGGTATCAGATTGCCTCCTCAGGTTCCGAAAACACCTACTACTATGGATATGCAGAACCTTTCCGGCTCTATACGCTCAAGGATCCGGTCCTTCCCGTGTCGGTGATCGACAAGCACGGCAACAATGTGCTCGCGGCGTCGAGCGCAGTGGACAACCAACCGGCACCAATGGCCCCGGACGATCCGGACAACTACTACACCATCGACTTCGGGACGATCCAGCGTCCGGAACATGCCAAGCTGGTGATAGACGGCTGGCAGGACATCAACTCGAAGATCTACCTGTCGACCATCCAGATCCAGCCGTACATCGAACTGATCGATCAGAACGGCCAGTGGGTTAAGGTACGATCTTTCGGCATGCCGGCCGGCGATTTGAAAGCGATGATCGTAGACCTGTCCAACCTGTTCCTGAGCGCCGATCACCGGATCAGGCTGCACCTGGGAATCAAGAAAGCCCAGGTGTGGGTATTCGATCGCATCAGGTTAGATGATTCTGCACCGGTCAACGTTGCTATGCAGCAATTGCAGGCAACCTCGGCGGATCTCCAGTATGGGGGACATGCGATCCAATCCATGGTCAACAGGAATCACCGGATCATAGCCACCGACGAAGTACAGCCGCTTAACCCGACCTACTTCGGATACGGTAATTTCACCCGGTACGGCGACGTCCTGCCGCTGATCAACCAGCGCGACGACAAGTACGCGCTGCTGAATTACGCCGACAAGGTTGAAGTGACCTTCCCGGCACCGATGCCGCCCCAACCCGGAATGAAACGCGGGTTCGTGCTGCTGGTCGACAATTACTACAAGGAGTTCAAGGATTATAAATACCTCGAACCCCTCCCCTTCCACGGCATGAGCGACTACCCGTATCCCGACACGGAGTCGTACCCGACCGATGAGGAACACAACCTGTACCGGCAGCTGTACAACACCAGGGTTGTGGCCCCCTAGGGAAACAGTAACTATGACTACTGGAGAAAGGAGAACCAAATGAAACGAAAAACATACGCAGCACCGCGGATAGTCGGCTCGGCAGTGGTTCATCCCTGCTGAATCTCAGCCGCACCAGCGACACAACCTCCGGGGATGCCAGATCAGGCATCCCCGGAAACATTTCCGGCGCCTTTCCCCAGTTTACTTGGATCGATAATGGATTAAACTAAATGGAAAGGACCGCGGAAATGACTTCATGGGAAACTATCGGAAGCTCTTCATATTCGCCGCGTTCGTTACGGCCCTTCTGCTTCTCTGGCTCCTGGTCGCGGAACAGGATTTCCTTACCTTTGAATACCTGAAAGCCAACCATCACGCTCTCCGCGCCTATGTGGCGGCACATTACGCACGGGCGGCCATTATCTTCATTCTGCTTTACCTCTCAACCTCACTTGTCATCCCCGGGGCTCTTGCCCTCACCGTCGCGGGGGGAGCCCTTTTCGGCACCTTGCCGGCCGCTTTGTTCGTCACCGCAGGGGCCACCATCGGATCAGTTCTCGCCTTCTATGCCACTCGCTATTTTCTTGCAGCGTGGGTACAGGAACGGTACCGGAATGAGCTATCCCGGTTCAATCGGGAGCTGGAGCAGCATGGCTACAGCTACCTTCTCACTCTGCGGATAATCCCGATCCTCCCCGCCTTCCTGGTTAATTACCTGGCAGGCCTGACCCATGTCCCACCTCGCACCTTCATCTGGACCACATCACTTGGCGTTCTTCCCGGTGCATTAATTTATGCCTACGCCGGGAGCAGGCTCGCCCGCATCGAATCGGCATCCGATATCGTCTCCCTGCCGTTGATGGCGGCATTCCTCCTGATGGGTCTGTTTTCCCTGCTGCCGGTCCTCCTGAAACACTCGAAGCGCCTTCGCGGATGATTTCTCCTGTCAGGTGACCGTATTGACCCGGCAGCGAGGAGGGACTATACTCGATTGACATTCTGTGGGAGGGTCCAATGCGGGTACTGCTTATCTCAGCCAATACCGAAACGATCAACATGGTTCCTCTTCCCTTGGGCCTCAATTGCGTGGCGGTCGCCGTCCGCGATGCGGGGCACGAGGTGGAGATGATCGACCTGATGGGGAACGGCGACAATCGGGCGGTCATAGAAGGCGCCGTCAAGCGGCTCACTCCCCAGGTTATCGGCATATCGGTCCGCAACATCGACGACCAGAAAATGACCGACACCAAGTTCCTGCTGGACCCTGTCCGCGAAGCAGTCTCAATCTGCCGCGAACTTTCCTGCGCGCCCATCGTCCTCGGCGGGGCCGGCTACAGCATCTTTCCCGCCGAAGTCCTCGGCTACCTTAGGGCCGACATGGGGGTCCGCTGCGAGGGAGAAGCGGTCTTTCCGGCACTGCTGGCAGCCATGGAGCAGGGTCGGGATCTTGCGACGATACCAGGACTTTCCCTGGCCGGAGACGAAGGAGAACCGAGGCCCGCCGTCCCCTCTCCCCTGGACGCGCTCCCCCTCCCCGACCCGCACCTCTGGCACATCCCGGCCGGCTGTGAGGCAGACCTGTGGATACCATTCCAAACCCGACGCGGTTGTCCCATGAAGTGCAGCTACTGCTCCACTCCCTGCCTGGAAGGGACCGCCATCCGCACCCGACAGTTGGACGATGTGGTGGCCGGGCTTTCCGCCCATGTCGCTGCCGGTTTTTCTCGGTTCTACTTCGTGGACAACATCTTCAACGTCCCTCTCCCCTACGCGAAGAAGCTATGTGCCGCCATCGACGGAGCCGGGTTGAGGGTGCAATGGCGGTGCATCCTGTACCCGGGGCAGATCGACGAAGAACTGGTCGCACTGATGGCGAAGGCAGGCTGCGTCGAAGTGAGCCTCGGCTTTGAAAGCGGCTCGCCGCCGGTCCTGCGCGAACTAAACAAGAAGTATTCCCCATCGGAGGTAACAGCCGCGGCAGAGATGCTCGCCCGGCACGGAATCCGCCGGATGGGCTTTCTCCTGCTCGGCGGCCCGGGAGAGACGCCAGCGACGGTCATGGAAAGCCTTGCCTTCGCCGACACGCTCAGGCTCGACATGCTGAAGCTGACCACCGGCATCCGCATCTACCCCGGAACCGCCCTGGAACAGACGGCGGTAGCAGATGGGAGGATTCCCCCGGGATCGAACCTGCTTTTCCCCACCTTCTACCTGGCAAAGGGGCTCGAACCATGGCTTTCGGCGACACTCGCCGAATGGATGGCGGAGCGACCCTGGTGCGTCACGTAGCTGTTTTCACATTCTACGCCAACCCCAGGTCGTTCAGAAATTGTCAGAACGTCACCCGCAGCAAGCCCCGCGTAGCAGCGCTACACCGCACACCCAGCGTCGTCAGATTTGTGTCCTGAGCAGGCGGCGAGAAGTCGGCACCGTAGGCTACGTTGAGGATGCCGGCGACGCTGCCAACGAACTCAGGGCGCAAATATGGCGCCGCGTATGCAAGGACGGCAGCGAGATGGCTGTTTTTCAACAACCTGCTATGGCAGCACGGATGCCAAACATTTATTACATGATAGAATCATCCAGAGGTATTTTATTTTATAGCGGCATCATCCGCCCCTGATGCCGGGATTGGTCAGGTTTTTATGCGATGGTCAGCGGTTTTTTCCCTCATACTCATCATCCTTGCTGCAGTTGGCGGGTATCTCTACTTCTTCGGAACGAAGGCGCCGGCCATTTCCCTTGTCCCCGACCAGGGAATCATCGCGGCGACCAAGAAACTGGCCCTGAAAGTTGATTCCCCAGGAGCGAATCTTCAGTCTCTCACCGTCACCGCCCGGCAGGGGGAAAAGACGGCGGCACTAGTCAATCGCACATTTCCCACCGCCACTCATACTGCCGCCGAAACCGTCACCCTCTCCGCCGCAAAAATGCAGGATGGCCCCCTCACCGTCGAGGTAATCGCGCGCGCCACCGCAGAACGATACGGCATGGGAAAAACCAGCCGCAAGCAGTATTCATTTACACTGGAAAACAAACCGCCAGCCGTTGCCGTCCTCACCACCGCTCATAATATCCGCCGGGGCGGTTCAGCCCTCGTCGTCTATACGGTGTCGAAGGAGGTCGAGAAAACAGGCGTCATTTTCGCTGACCGGTTTTTCCCCGGGTACCTCCAGGGGAGCAACGTGTACGCCTGCCTCTTCCCGTTCCCCTATGACATTGAGGAAGAAAAGTACATCCCGAAGGTACTGGCCGTCGACCGGGCGGGGAACGAACGGCTGGTGACCATCAACTACCACCTCCTGCCGAAAGCATATCCTAATGATCGCATAGCTATTTCGGATGCCCTTCTCGACAAGGTGGCAGGTGAATTCCGGAACCGGTTTCCCGAAGGCACACCCCTTGAGGTGTTCCTCAGGGCAAATCGGGAACTGCGTGCAGAGGACTCGAAGACAATGATGGAGGTTGGCAGCAAGACATCTCCGACGCCGTTGTGGAAGGGAAGCTTTCTCCGCATGCCGAATACCGCAACCGTCGGCTCTTTCGCCCAGACCAGGACCTATGTGTACAAAGGGGAAGAAGTTGAC
>MHDY01000017.1:0-3200 GCA_001803705.1 Nitrospirae bacterium GWC2_56_14
CGGCGGTCCGGATCAACAGGCCCCTGGGGCTGATATTCTCCGAGTTGCAGAGGAACGGTCTGTTATTATGAACGCCGTTGACGGCCATGTTCAGGACCACCCGGTAGGCCCGGCGAGGCTCGACGCTCAGGAGCTGCGACACGTGCGCGGCAAGCAGCGCAGGTTCGGCCGGCAGAGCCATGACGATGTTGGCGCCGCACCGTGCGCTCCGTGCCCGCTGCACCGCATCATCGTTATAGAGCACCATGATCGACACGGACCTGAACGCCTCGTTCCGGCGGATGACATTGATCATCGTCTCGCAGTGCATGCCCTGCAGGTCCAGCAGCGTGACGATAAGGGCCGCACGGTGCTCGAAATGCGTCGTGAGCAGCTCATCCGCGGTGGCTGCCGTATGAACCGATATGTCTGAACGATGCAGAAAGTGCAAAGCTGACATGAGCACCGGATGCAGGTCTTTGGCGAGCACGATCTTTTTCATAAGGGTCCTCATCAAGAGGGGCGTGAGCCCCGAAGAACAGCCTGTCATTTTTTCGCTGCCGCATGAAGAAGCGCAGCCGTCCCATTCCCTGTCATTCTCCTGTAATACTAGCATAGTTAATTCACTTCCGCGTGTACGATCAAAACCTCGCAGGTGGTCGCAGTTGAGGGCAAATGATCAAAACAGGAACATCTGAGAAGTACGCGAGCAGGAGGACTTGCAGTGTTTTTTTAATCAGCCGATACGTAATACCACCTGCGCTCTTAGAACTCTCGGGGATACCGGTGTTACCGGTAGCAGAGACAATGTGTTAAAAATACACCTATTTTAGGTAATGCATTACCTAATAAACATTCTAATTATTATCCAAGCAATTGTTATTATTACATATCCACTAGGCACAGCAATTGCAATTTATATTGGTATAAACCATCAAAAATACACTTTGTGCAACAAACTATGAAAGACAAACAGAAACTAATAGCTTTTTCTGCCATGGCCGCGATGAGCCTCTGGGTTGCGGACTCCGCTATCTATGCCTTCATTCTGCACCAGGGCGCGTTCTCAGATCTCGTGTTCTTCGGCGGTTCGTGGCAAGAACTTTTTTCGAGGCTGTTCCTTGTCACCGGGATCGTCGTTTACGGCGTTGTCATCACCAAGATGCGCGACAGCTCCGATCGGAGGAAAATGCATGGGGAACTGCGTGCGAACCGGGAACGACTCGAACGGGAGGTCGCGAAACGGACCGATGAGCTGCGCTCGGTCAACGACCTTCTGCATAAGGAGATCATAGACCGCACCAGGACGGAAGAGGAACTGTACCGGTCCGAAAGTTTTCTCAGCACCATTTTCGACAGTTTCCACGACCCCTTTAACATCGTTGACCGCGACTACCGGATCGTCAAGTTCAACGACGCCTATTCCCGCATGAAGAACATGCAGGCCACGGACCTGTTCGGGAAAAAATGTTATGAGACGCTCCATGGCAGGAACAGCGTTTGTGAGGACTGCGTTATCGTGAAAACCTTTTTGTCCAAGGACCCCTGCGCAAAAGAGAAACGGATAGCACAGGCCAACGGGACGGACTTATGGATCGAGATCTACACCTACCCCATTCTGGACCAGCAGCGGAATGTGACGCATGTCGTCGAATACACCCGGGACATTACGGACCGAAAAAAATCGGAAGAAGAAAAGAAGCAGCTGATCGAGAACCTGAATTATCTGTCCACGACCGACAGTCTCACCGGATTGTGCAACAGGCGTGCGCTCACCGATACGCTTCATCGTGAGATCGAACGCGCGCAGCGGTATGACACGGACCTTTCGCTCATCCTGTGCGACCTGGACAAGTTCAAGCTCATCAATGATACCTACGGCCATGCTGCAGGCGACGCGGCCCTCCAGGCAGTATCGGACGCGCTCAAGACCTCGCTCCGAAAAACGGACATCCTGGGCCGGCATGGAGGCGATGAGTTCATGATCATCCTGCCGGAGACGTCGCTCGCCGGCGCAAAATTGCTTGCCGAGAAAGTCCGCTTGGCCGTGTCGGAGATCGAGCTGTCCGTTCATAAAAATAAACGGATCGGCCTTTCTCTCAGTCTCGGCGTGGCCTCATGCTGCGCGCCTGCAGAGAACATCGATACCCTGGTGAGACTCGCCGATTCGGCGCTCTACACGTCGAAACAAAGCGGCAGGAACAAGGTCTCGGTTATGAGCGTTGAAGTTTAACGAGCAGCAGGAATAATGATGAGGGTGATGCAGGAGAAACAGTCGGGGTGAGGGGTTTTCATTCGCCATTCTGTTAAATCGCCGACATAGATGATTCAGAAAAGAAAGTACCGTGAATTTTTGTTCTTCCCCACGGGCCTCGCGGTTTTCAACATCCTGTCCACACGTAGTTTGGCCTTTTCCACAGCCTTTTCCACAGACAATCCCTGAGATATGAACACGGTTATGGCTGCAGAAAGTACGCACCCCGTGCCGTGAAACTCGCCTTTTTGCCTGTTTGTGGAAAAGCTCAGCACGGTCTTTCCACCATACAGCGTATCAACTGCCGCACCCTTTAAATGACCGCCTTTGATCAGAACATAGGCGGGCCCCATATCGAGCAGTTTTCCTGCAGCACGATCCATATCCTGCTCCGATTTGATGGTAATGCCGGTAAGCGCCTCAGCCTCAGGGATGTTCGGGGTAACGATCCGCGCCAGCGGGAAGAGTTCTTTTTTCAGTGATGAGACCGCAGCGGGCTCCAGCAGTGCCTTGCCGGAACTGGACCGAAGCACGGGATCGATCACCAGGTTCCTGATCTTGTATTTCCGTACGGACGCGGCAACGGCAATGACGTTCTGTTTTGTCAGCAGCATGCCGGTCTTGATCGCGTCAGGCACAATGTCCGAAAGAAGCGCCTCGATCTGCTTCGACAGCATAGATGACGACACCGGCTCTACTGCGGAGACTCCCCTGCTGTTCTGGACGGTAAGCGCGGCCGGGACGGCCATGCCGTAAGCGCCGAGAGCCTGAAAGACCTTCAAATCGACCTGGATACCTGCGCCGGAGGAAGGATCGGAACCTGCTATGGAGAGGACTTTTTTCATCATGGAATAAAGAAATTTAATTCCAGTCAAAGGGCAAGAATATTTCTCGCAATGGCCGATGAACGGGCCACTCTGAGCTCGCAAAGCGCGCAAAGGAACCCTGAGTCAAAATCTTTTTTGGT
>MHDY01000017.1:3218-3735 GCA_001803705.1 Nitrospirae bacterium GWC2_56_14
TCAAAATCTTTTTTGGTTTAAAAATTAAAAACCAAGCTTTGATTTTAGGATTTTCTTGGCGTCCTTTGCGAGCTTAGCGAGAGATGTCTTGTGTTTCCGGCCTGATGGTGTTGGATGAAGTGATCGAAAGCACTACCGCACGGGCATGGTGGTCTGAGCTCCTGCCCCGTCATGCAGGTCCAGCTTGATCAATTCCAACGGGTCAACGCGCGCACCCTGCATCCGAACGCCCCAGTGCAGATGGGCGCCGGTGGAACGGCCGGTGGAACCCACCAGGGCGATCACGTCTCCTTTTTTGACCTGCTGCCCCTGCTTCACCAGAACCTTCGAAAGATGAAAGAACATGGTATAGATCCCCTGGCCGTGGTCGAGCACCACTGAATTGCCCGAGTAATAGAGGTCGTCAACCAGCGCAACTACACCGCTGTTCGGCGCATGGACGGGATCCCCTTCATCCGCTTCAACATCCACACCCGTATGGGGGTTCTTGGGGATCTTGTTCATAAATCTGCGCACG
>MHDY01000017.1:3741-4603 GCA_001803705.1 Nitrospirae bacterium GWC2_56_14
AGGGTGGCGATCTTTCCTTCCCGCGGATTCAGGAACCCGCCGTCCCAGACACGGTTGGTATCGTTCGGCCAGATCGAGTTCGTCAGCTTCAGTTCCCGCTCCACCCTCGCCTCGTTCTCGGGAGAAAGCTCGACCATGCCTTTCGGAAGCGTCAGGTGCTGCGCAGGATATTCCTTTTTCCGGACCACGACCGTACGATGTTCCGTGCTGCCCATTAAGGTGATATCCAACGGATAAGAACCAGGCTCAGTAAAGAGATCGATGCCGACCACGGCCCGAAAGGAATTATCAGACGGATTGAAGTAGATCTTTTTATTATTAAAGGCGCCTTCAACAAGGAGGTTCGTCCCCTTGACCGTAACGATCATGATATCGCCCGGACCGGGACTGGACGGAGAAAGAATTATCTCCGGCTGAGGATGATGGACCACCGGTTCTGCTGCAGAGGCGGTAAAAGGGAGACATAATACTGCGACAAGAAAGAAAAAAGCCCCCCTCACCCAACCCTCTCCCCTGTGGGGAGAGGATATTTGTTTTATCTGTTTCCGCGTTTCAATCCGCAATCCGCAATCCGAAATCCGCAATTTGTTCACCTAATCCGAAATAGATTCACTTCTTTTTAAGATACGCGCTCACGCCCTTCATGGAGCAGAACTCGCCGCACATGGTGCAGACGTCGGACTCCGTGGGCATGCTCGATTCGCGCAGTTTGCGCGCCCGGTCAGGGTTGATGGAAAGCTCTATCTGGCCCTTCCAGTCGAGCGCTTTGCGCCTGCGGGCCATTTCCTTGTCCCAGTCCATGGCGCCTTTGACGCCTTTGGCAATATCCGCGGCATGGGCCGCGATGCGGCACGTGATCACG
>MHDY01000017.1:4819-13621 GCA_001803705.1 Nitrospirae bacterium GWC2_56_14
TTGATCGGCACATGGCCGGGCCCCTCGATCATCACCTGCACGCCCGCCTCATGGGCCTGGTCGCGCAGTTCGCCCAGGATGATCAGCTCCTCGATCTGCGCCCGGTCCGTGGCATCGGCGAGACACCCCGGCCGCATGCCGTCGCCTAAAGAAAGCGTCATGTCGTACTTTTTGCAGATTTCGACAAGCCGTTCGTACTGGGTATAGAGCGGGTTTTCCTTTTCATTCACGATGCACCATTCGAGGTGGAACGCGCCGCCCCGGCTCACCACGTCCATGATCCTGCCCTGGCGCTTAAGACGCTCGATGCTCGACAGCGTAACGCCGCAGTGCACGGTCACGAAATCGACGCCTTCTTCCGCCTGCTCCTCGATGATGCGGAAAAGCGTTTCCGGGTCCATCTGGACGATGGGTTTCCCCTTTGCCACGGTCTCGACCGCAGCCTGGTAGATGGGCACGGTACCGACGGAGATGGTGGAATGCCGCATGATCTCGTTGCGGATCTCGATGATCGGCCCGCCTGTCGAGAGGTCCATGACCGCGTCAGCGCCGGCAGCCACCGCGACCTTGAGCTTCTCGATCTCGTCAGCCACGGACATGCGGTCCTTGGAGGTGCCGATGTTCGCGTTGACCTTGGTCCTTAAGCCCTTGCCGATGCCGAGCGGGGTGATCGACGTGTGGCGTTTGTTGCGGGTGATGACGATCGTGCCGTTCGCCACGCCTTCGACCACGTGGGACAGGCTGACGCTCTCGGTCCGCGCGACCGCCTCCATCTCCGGAGTAATGTTGCCTTTTCGTGCTTCCAGTATCTGGGTCATGATCTACCTCGCATGCGGGACTTCTGGGCTTTCAAAATTTTTTATCTCGGAGTGCAGTAATCGCAAGCTATTCTGTCCATAAACTCTATGGCCTGCATGAACTTCCTGGCTGCGGCTGTTATATCATCAGCAGCAAAGATCGATGATATGAGCGCCACTCCGTCTGCTCCGGCGGCAATGACTTGAAGAATATTCGTGGTTTTTATTCCGCCAATGGCAAAGAGAGGCACATTGATATGATATTTTACTTCTCTGATGGTCGATTTTCCCACCGGCGCTCCATACTGAGCTTTTGAAGGTGTCTCAAAGATCGGGCCAAAGGTGAGAAAATCAGCCCCCTTGGCCTCAGCATCCTTTGCCTCCTGAACGGAATGGGTCGAAGCTCCGATCAGCATGGCGCTTCCCACGATCTTCCGTGCGGCATCCACCGGCATGCTCTGATGGCCCAGGTGCACCCCGTCGGCTTCCACGGCAACAGCAACATCAACGTGGTCATTGACGAACAGCTTTGCCCCGAACTGCCGGGTAATGAGACGAAGCTCCTGCGCTAAAGCCAGCAGCTCACGTACAGGAAGGTCTTTCTCGCGGAGCTGAACTGCAGGTACTCCCCCTTGCAGAGCGAGACGGACAGCTTCGGGAAGCGGCAGCTTCGTCTGCTTCCGGTCGGTTATCAGATAAAGTTTGAAGTCAACGGGCAAAGAAAGCTCCTACACAAAAAATGAAAAATCCTTTTGCCACGAAGGCACGAAGACACTAAGAAGATCTTAAAATTAACGCTTAAGAAAGAAAAAATCGCTTTTCCAGCCTTTCTTCGTGACTTCGTGCCTTCGTGGCAAAGCTGGTTCCAGCTTCTCTCAGCTTCCGATCATCCCGTCCAGCGGACTGCTTGCCGTGGCGTAAAGCTTCTTCGGTATCCTGCCCGCGCGGTAGGCGAGCCGTCCGCCGAGCACACCGTACTTCATGGCCTCGGCCATGGCAATGGGGTCCTTGGCGCCGGCAATGGCGGTGTTCAACAGCACGGCGTCGCATCCCAGCTCCATGGCAAAAGCCACATCAGAGGCCGTACCCACACCTGCGTCAACGATGACTGGCACCTTCACGGTCTCCATGATGATCCTGAGGTTATACGGATTCCTGATGCCGAGGCCTGACCCGATGGGTGCGGCAAGCGGCATGACCGCAGGACAGCCGACATCCACGAGCTTCCTGCACATGATCGGGTCATCGCTGACGTAGGGCAACACGATGAGCCCCTCTTTGACCAGCACTTTCGCAGCCTCGAGCGTCGCCTCGTTGTCCGGGAACAGGGTCTTGTCGTCGCCGATCACCTCGAGCTTCACGAGTTTCGTGATCCCCGCTTCGGCGGCGAGCATGGCCGTCCGGATCGCGTCCTTTGCCGTATAGCAACCCGCCGTGTTCGGCAAGATCTTGTACTTTTTCGGGTCAATGTAATCGAGCAGGTTCTCTTTGCTTTTGTCGATGATGTTCACCCGGCGCACCGACACGGTGATCACATCGGACCCCGACGCCTCGGTCGCCCGTCTTGTTTCTTCAAAATCCTTATACTTCCCCGACCCGACCCAGAGACGGGATTTGAACTCAATACCGGCAATTACCAGCTTATCATCATTCATAGAAAGATTGCTCCTTGACTGTATCCGCTGATTTTAATCCGCAATCCGCAATCCGAAATCCGCAATTGAAAACCCTCCCGCCATAAAACTCACAACCTCAAAACTGTCCCCTTCTTGCAATACGGTCGTCTCATAGGTCGCCTTCTTCACGATCTCAAGGTTCCGCTCAACAGCCACTTTCTCCGTTTTAACCTTCAAATGCTCCAGCAGGCCCCGGACCGTAAGTCCGTCAGGGACGGCCCGTTTTTCACCGTTCAGCGTGATGTTCATGCGTCTGTCTCCGATGGATAAAAACAAAAAGCCGCATCCAAAGATGCGGCTGGAAGGGCTTTTAATGATGGTACACTGCTCGCCTTCCCTACGCCGGAACTACCCGGATCAGGTTCTAAGGGTCGTCCGGAAAAGGACTCTCAGCCCTAAGGCTCCCCCAGCTCGTACTATGTAATTGTAGGTAAAATACAGCACACCCCAGTCAAAGTCAACGGTTTTCTGGTTAGCGTGTGCGGCCGCTATTCAAGATAAATATCGTTGAACTTCCTCCGGTCAGTTGCACTTCCTATGCACAATTTTCTACGCATAAAGTATTAAAGTGCCAATGAGCAAACTTGCGCTTTGTTTTTTCCGCGCTATAGTTTAGACAAATTGTTTTCATTTCATTTAAAACAATCAATATTGACCAGACACTGCATCCGGTCCGGCGCCACGCTCCCGATGATGCGACAGGAGGCTGTGGTTCGTCCGGGTAAGAACAATAACAGAAACGGAGGTGTTCGATGATACATCTGGAGATCAATGGGAAAAAGTATGACGTTGATGTCGCGGAGGACGTGCCGCTTTTGTGGGTCATCCGCGAGCGGCTGCAGATGATTGGCACGAAGTTCGGATGCGGCATCGGCATGTGCGGGTCCTGTACCGTTCACCTGGACGGCAAGGCGGTCCGTTCGTGCCAGACCCCGGCTGGATCAGCGCAGGGCAAAAAGATCATAACCATCGAAGGGCTGCCGGAAAGCCATCCGGTGAAACAGGCCTGGGTCAAGGAGCAGGTCCCTCAATGCGGATATTGCCAGCCCGGCCAGATCATGCAGGCCGCGGCGCTCCTTGCCGAAGACCCCCACCCCACGGAGAAGAAGATCGTCGAGCACATGAACGGGAACCTTTGCCGCTGCGGCACGTATGTCAGCATCAAGAGCGCCATTCGCCTTGCATCCGCGGGAGGGAAAAAATGAAGACCGACCTGACACGAAGAGACTTTCTGAAAATGACCGGTACGGGTCTGGCCATTGCCGTTGTATCGACCTCTGCCGGCTACCGCCTGCTGTCTGCTGCGGAAATGGAAAAGGAGCGGCAGATATTCCAGCCGAGCGTATGGCTTCGCATCCTGCCTGACAACAGCGTGATCGTCACCGTGAACAAGTCCGAGATGGGACAGGGCGTGTACACATCGCTCCCCATGATCGTGGCCGATGAACTGGACGCGGACTGGAAAAACGTAAAGATGGAAGCCGCTCCCGCCGGCGACGAATACAAGGATGTCGCATTCGGCATGCAAGCCACCGGCGGCAGCTCCAGCATCCGCCACATGTACGAGCCGCTCCGGAAGGCGGGCGCGGCGGCCCGCGAGATGCTGGTCATGTCCGCGGCACGCAAATGGAAGGTGCCGGCCAAAGAGTGCGCGGCCGAGCTCGGCGCGGTCCGGCACGTGAAGAGCAAAAGGACTATCTCCTACGGCAAGCTTGTAAAGGAAGCGGCAAAACTGAAGGTCCCTCAGAACCCGATGCTGAAGAAAGAAAGCCAGTTCCGGTACATCGGAAAGGATATGCCCCGGCTCGACATGGATGACAAGGTGAACGGCAGTGCGAAGTTCGGCATCGATTCCTTTGTGCCCGGCATGCTCTATGCGGCGATCGCCCGGCCCCCGGCTTACGGGGCGGGCCTCGCGACTTCCAGCAAGGAGGCTGCCCTGGCAGCGCCCGGCGTCCGCGCAGTGGTTCCGGTCCCATCGGGGATGGCTGTCCTGGCGGATACGATAGACCAGGCGTGGAAGGGCCGCGATGCCCTCAAGCCGGTCTGGCAGAACGAAGGCTATCCGGGGCTCAGCACCGGGTCTCTGCAGAAGGAATTCCTGAGCAGGCTGGACACTGCCGGCATCGTGGCGCGGAACGACGGCGACGCAAAAAGGGCTTTTGAAGAGAACGGCCGGAAGATCGAAGCAGTGTACCAGCTCCCCTACCTCTCCCATGCGACCATGGAGCCCATGAACTGCACGGTCGATGTGCGAAAGGACGGGTGCGATATCTGGGTGCCGACGCAGAACCAGACCGGGGTGCAGGCCGCGGCAGTGCAGATCACCGGCCTGAAGCCTGAACAGGTGCATGTCCATACCACGTACCTCGGCGGCGGGTTCGGCAGGCGTTTTGAGCGCGATTTCGTTGAAGAGGCCCTGCTCCTGTCCGTATCAACGGGCAAAGCGGTGAAACTCGTCTGGACGCGCGAAGAGGACATGCAGCACGATTTCTACCGCCCCATGAACGCAACGAGGATCCGTGCAGCGCTCGATGTCGACGGCCGGGTCTCCGCCTGGTCGCACACCATCGTCTGCCCCTCGATCTTTGCCCGGGTTTTTCCGCAAATGGTGAAGAACGGCATCGACAACGCGGCTGTGGAGGGCCTTGAGAACCTGGAGTACGAGGTCCCGAACATCCATGTGGAGTACGTGCGCATCGACACGCCGGTTCCCGTGGGCTTCTGGCGCTCCGTCGGCAGTTCGCACAACGCTTTCACGGTCGAGAGTTTTGTGGAAGAGCTCGCTCATGCCGCGAAGAGGGACCCGCTCGACTTCAGGCTCAGTATGCTCAAGAACCATCCGCGGGCACGACGGGTGCTCGAAGTCGCCGCTGAAAAAGCGGGATGGGGCAAGCCCCTTTCCCGGGGCCAGGCGCGCGGCATCGCCTATCATCTGTCCTTCGGAAGTTACGTGGCCGAAGTGGCCGAGGTATCTGTTGACCGTACAAGCGGGGCGATCATTGTGCATAAGGTGACCTGCGCTGTTGACTGCGGCGCGACCGTGAACCCCGCCACCGTCTCCGCGCAGATGATCGGAGGCATCACCATGGGCCTTTCCGCCGCGCTCAAGGAAAAGATCGAGATCGCAAGCGGAGGCGTCAAGTCGGAAAACTTCGTTGATTACGATCTTCTCAGGATGAGCGAGGCGCCGGATGTAGAGGTGCATATCGTCAAGAGCGAAGAGGCCCTGGGCGGCATCGGCGAGCCGGGAGTGCCGCCCGCGGCGCCTGCGGTCGCGAACGCGGTCTTTGCCGCAACCAGGGCACGGGTGCGCGAGCTGCCCATGAGGCCGGAAGCAGTGCTTGCGGCTATGAAAATGGCTTGAATAGAAAGGCATTTACCGCGAGGGCGCGAAGGACGCGAGGAAGGCAATGAGAACAGAAACAATATCTTTGACACGGATAAGGGCGGATAAAGGCTATGAAGGGTCAGGATACAGCGAGAAACCGTCTCGCTCCTTTGTGTCATTCCCGCGAAGGCGGGAATCCAGTCCTTCAGGCCGTTACTGGATCCCCGTTCTCACGGGGATGACGAATGTGAATGCTATTCATCTATCGCCGTCTTTCGTCGCAGATGTTTCATAGTCTTTGTCAGATGGTATTAATACGAACGCATTAAATAATGACACATGCTGTACCTTTTTATCCTCTCCCCTCTGCGGGAGAGGGTAGGGTGAGGGGGATCCCTCCGAGGGATGTAACAATTTTTAATTCGTTTGCATTAGTGTCAAAAAATTTTGCAGTGAGGTGATCCATGCAGATCTACGAAGAAGCATTAAGGCTCAAAAAACAGGGCCGGACCTCGGCCATCGCGACCATCGTCGAATGCCGCGGCTCGTCGCCGCAGAAACAGGGCGCCAAGATGCTCGTGCGCGACGATGGTTCGATCCTGGGAACGCTCGGCGGCGGATGCCTTGAGGCGGACGTGAGGCAGGCCGCGCTCATGGCTTTGAAGGACGGAGAGCCGGCTACCATGCCCTTCGAGCTCACCGAACAGAAAGGCGGGCTCGTATGCGGCGGCACGGTGCTCGTCTACATCGAACCGCTGCTGCTCGAACCCCATCTCGTGATCCTGGGCGCAGGCCATGTGGGGAAACGGCTGGCAACGCTCGCCCGCTTCACCGGGTTCCGGGTGACCGTGGTGGATGATCGAGAAGAGTACGCCAACCAGGAGAACATACCCGATGCGAACGAGCTGATGGTCAGGTCGTTCACCCGGGCCTTTGAGGACCTCCCAATGGAAAACAGCGCTTTCGTCGTCGTGGCGACGCGCGGCCACAATCACGATCTGGACGCAGTGAAGGCCGCACTCCGGACCACCGCGGGGTATATCGGCCTTCTGGGAAGCAGGCGCAAAAAGGCGCTGCTCTGGAGGTCGCTGGAGGAAAGCGGTTTTTCCAGGGAAGAGATCAACAGGGTCATCATACCCGTTGGCTTGGAGATCGGGTCCGTATCACCCGAGGAGATCAGCGTGAGCATCATGGCGCAGATCATTCAAAAAAGGAGAGCGAATGGAGCATCGAAAACCGGCGGCGCTCGTACTTGCAGCAGGCTCATCCACGAGGATGGGGACCTCCAAACAGCTTCTGCGGCTCGGCAATAAGACCGTCATCCGCCATTGCGTCGACACGCTTGCCGCCGCAGGCATTGAACAGGTCGTTGTGGTCACCGGAACGCAGCATGATGCCTGTGCACAAGAGCTGGAAGGCACGGGCGTGCGCATCGTACGAAATGAGGCGCAAGGCAGCCAGATGGCCAATTCTGTTCGCCTCGGGCTGCGCGCCCTGGATGAAACCTCTTCGGGAGTTATAGTGTGCCTCGTCGACCACCCGCTCGTCACACCCGGCACGTACCAGGCGATCATCGACGCCCATGCACGATCGCCGGAAAAGATCATCATCCCCGCCTTCCAGGGAAAGCGCGGACACCCCAGTCTCTTTCCCTTCGACCTCATCAGCGAGCTGTTCTTTCTGCCTACTCTTCGCGACCTGATCCGCGAAAATAACGGCCAGGTGCTTATGGTCGAGGTCCCCGATGAGGGAGCGGTACTGGACATGGATACCAGGGAAGATTATCTCGTCATCGCCGAAAAGTTCGCGAAGCGCGCGGACAGCGTACCTGCAGGAGAGAACCATGTGCATCGAGCGTGACCATCGTCCGGCGTCAGGCCCTGCGACCAAGACCGTTCCTGTTGAAGAGGCAATAGGCCTGGTCCTTGCCCATGATGTGACCGAGATCAGAAAAAACGAATTCAAGGGCCGGGCGTTCACCAAGGGACACGTGATCCAACAGGACGATGTCCTCCATTTGCAGCAAATAGGAAAGAACCATTTGTATGTCCTGAACATCTCCCGCGATGAGATGCACGAAGATGACGCAGCCTATGCCCTTGCAGAAGCCCTTATGGGCGACGGGGTGGTTATGCAGGGAGGGCCGAAAGAGGGCAAGATCACGCTGATCGCCGGCCGGGACGGTCTGCTCAAGATCGAACGGGACGCCCTGCTCCAATTCAATATGCTGGGTGAGGTGCTCTGCTCCACGATCCATAACAACACGGTCGTGAAAAAAGGCAGGGTGATCGCAGCCACCAAGGCCATTCCTCTGGTGGCAAAGCGGTCTATGATCGAGGAAGCGGTCTCGATCGCCCGTCAGGTGCGAACTGCCGGAGCGAGCGGGGTCATTGCAATCAAGGAAATGAAGAAACCGCGGGCCGGCGTGGTCATCACCGGCAGAGAGGTCTACGAAGGAAGGATCAAGGACAGCTTTGCTCCGGTGATCGCGAAAAAGATCGAAGACCTGGGCGGCGAGATCATCGGGACCTCCTTCGCGCCCGACGACAAGGACTTTATCAGGGAGCGTCTTGAGGAGTTCCTGGCTGCGGGCGCTGACCTGCTCATCACCACCGGCGGGATGTCGGTTGACCCCGATGACGTGACAAGGTTCGCTGTGCGTGATCTGGGCGCGGTCGAGGTCTCTTACGGTTCCCCGGTGCTGCCCGGGGCCATGATGCTGGTAGGATATGTGCCGATTGCGGATTTAGGGTCAAAGCCTGATGCCACTGAAAAATCCGGAATCAAAAATCCGCAATTCAAAATGGAAGCTGCCCCTATTCTCAGCTGTCCTCCGAAAAAATCCGCAATCCGAAATCCGCAATCCGAAATTAAGATGGTTCCCATCCTGGGCATCCCTGCATGCGGCATGTACCACAAGACGACCGTGATCGACCTGCTCCTTCCTCGCCTGCTGGCCGGCGAGAAGATCGGGAGAAGGGAGCTTGCCGAACTCGGC
>MHDY01000017.1:13650-16337 GCA_001803705.1 Nitrospirae bacterium GWC2_56_14
CTCCTTCCTCGCCTGCTGGCCGGCGAGAAGATCGGGAGAAGGGAGCTTGCCGAACTCGGCCATGGAGGGATGTGTCTCCACTGCGAGGAGTGCCGGTATCCGGCCTGTCCCTTCGGGAAGTAAGAGGTCGGCGGTCGGATCGGTGGCAAATAACGTTGGCGTATTAGTGCATTACATTAGATTGACGAAAACCCTTCCGCTCTCACGACCGCACGATTGATGCTCTCACCCTTCTCAACCCGACACCGATAACACCGAGGAATACCACGCATATCGCAACAGGGTATTGGACCGCAAGCACAATCGGCGTCAATGCGAAACGTACCACTGTCCTCATCCCTTCATGCCGGCAGATATACGCGGCCACCGGCGGTGAATGCCGGTAGTAGAACCCGACAAACATCCTTCCCAGCGCATTGGTGAGCAAACGCCGGTCCCGGAATTCCCGCAGCGCTTTGACGTCCGGATCGAGATACGAACCGAAGGCGGCCGTGGCGATAAAACAACCGCCTCCCCCGCCGCCAGAGGGCGCCTGAATAGTCACTGTTTGTGAATAACCGCTCTCATTTCCTGACGCGTCTACGGCCGTAACCTTGTAGGTATGCCCGCTGCCGGCACCCGCATCAGTATAGGGCGGCGACTGAGGCGATGCCCAGAGTACATCCTCACGGTAAATATTGTAATGAGCTACATCGGTCTCGGCATTCAGCGTCCAGTTTAGAACAGCGTCTGGGCCCTGCGAGGACGGCGAAAGATCCCGGGGCGGCAAAGGCGCATACCCTAACGTAAAAGAAACATCCTGGCTCTGCTCGACGATGTCCCTGAGTGAGACCCATGCCTGATCAGTGAAGGGCGCGGATGACGGCGCGCTCAGGGGTGTCAGCATTTTTTTTCCTATTGCTCCAGGGATGGGATCGTCAGGTGAGCCTTCATCTCCGTCCGCACCGTTCAGAAGATTGTACAGCCCATCCGCCTCCACCAGTCGTACGCCCCGGGCCCGCACATTCACCGTATTGCTCAACAGGTTCGCGTTGATATATGCCTCATTCACCAGCCAGACGAGCATGCCTTCTCCCGGCAGGGCCGAGTCGTAGCCGGTTTTTCTGCGGTTTTCGACGAGAAAATACTGGGTCTCAGAGTAAACGGAGCTTGCGGGTATCCTGATCACCCGCGGAGCGCTGCTCATGACGGGCTCAAGCGTCATGGGACCCGCATCGACCCCCGCGGCGGCCTGTTCCTGGCTGATCCACCCTAAAAATATTTTGCTCCAGGCCTCCGGGTGCGGAGGCATGCTGCCCGCCGGGTCACCGTTGTACAGGCCGTACCCCATCAACCCCCAGACACCAATCCCGTCCGTGGGATACAACCATGAAGTGTCATACAGGTCCGGTAGACCGAGCCAGTGACCGAACTCATGGACATAGATGCCGAAGGGGTCCACGGTAATGCCGTCCTGTGAGTTGGTCTGGGGCATAATGATGAACTCATTGAAGGCGGCCCCGTTCCGCAGCGACGGCAGGAGCTGACATCCGGCCGCAGCCGCGTCGGTATCGATGCAGTCCGCTGAATAGTACAGAGACCAGAGGTCCCGGGAGGAATCACTGTTTACGTCCGCTTCCTCTCCCGCTCCCGCATGAACGATCAACACAGCATCATACAGGGAAAGGTCTATGCCCGTTGTCAGTGCCGCGGAATCCACAACCAATCTTTGGAGATCATCGTCCGTTTCCGTTCCGTAGTAGCACATGGGCATCGGCAGGCGATACACGGCCGAAGAAACGTCTATGGTAATCGCAAGCTTGTTGTACGACGCCTCGGTGTAATACTGGGGAAAGCGTAGTTTGGCCAGGTTTAGCCAGTAGTCCGGATCGCTATTATAGGAATAGACAGGGTCACTCCATGTGCCGAGTCCTGTTGTGTTGGGATCACGGTCTCCATTGACCGGAGTTGGAAGGGTCGAATAGCAGACCGAAAGATTTGTGTCATTACTGGATTCATCTTGAAAATCCACGCGCAGAAAAAGAATGGAGACCTCAGCGGGATAGGCCGTAGGGGCGCGCAGAATGGCCGGGGCAAGGGCCTTTGCCGCCGACCGCTCGTGAAGGGCTGTCCCTACGTGATCGAGCTTCGTCTCCGGCCTGCCCGAAATATGGGGCGCCGCGCCGGCCAGGGAGGGTTGAAACAGGCAGAGGAATAAAAGAAGGTTGATAAGACCCGCACCGGAGCGCAGGGAAACGCAAAATTTAATGATCATGCTTTTTCGGTAAGCTCGAAGATGATTGGATCTCATCACTTCCCGGGCGGTTTCCCCGGATAAATAAAAAGCGAGGGGAGGAACCCTCCCCTCGCGCATCACTGCGTCATTCTCTTTATCCGATGCCGTATTATATCGACGCCGGCGGCTGCGTCGACCCGGCCGACCCGCCACACACCCCTCCGCCGAGAGCGGTGCAATCAGCATAATTCACGGGGGCCTGTGTCCCGACCGTGATGGTGATGGGGCTCCCGAACACTATTGTCGCATTGTTCACCTTCAGCGTGCCGGAGACCGGGCAGCTATACCCGTCAGCGCTGGTCATCACGAGCGGCTTGTCAGTCGGAGTGGTAATGTCGACTACGCCTTCAATACAGCCCGCTTCATCAGGCGTATAGTTTATGATCACCCGGCCATTGTACTTCATCTGCTC
>MHDY01000018.1 GCA_001803705.1 Nitrospirae bacterium GWC2_56_14
ATAAAAGCCTCTGCCATCGCCTTCGGGAACTTCCCTTCCATCAGCTCGGACAGCGACTCGATCATGCCCGCGCAGGAGTCGCTGATGTTTCTCCACGCATCCGTGGCCAGTTTGTTGATGGTAATGACGACCTCGTAGGGGTTGGACTGAGAGCCTTGCACCAGCGCGACGACCTCGCCCTCGCGGATCTGCAGATCGAGCACCGCGCCGTGCCGAACATAGCTTCGGCCGCGTCCAATGCGGTTTTCGTAGTCGGCGTACCGCTCCAGGTTTTCATTCCATGCCTTACCCCACCACGTGCGGGCGATTGCCTTCCCCTGAAGAACTACCGGTTTCACGTCGCGTTTTTTCTTCAGTTTTTCGAGCTTCTTCGCGGCCTTTGCCCGTTTTTCCGCGACGCTTACATATTTTGGAAATCCCCAGTATGACATATTCCCTCTCTGGCAACCTCGGGCATTAGGTGGACCCTAAGACAACGAGGAGTTCGTCTCCAAAAGCACCCGGCCCACGAGTTCACGCCAGAAATTATAAATGCAGAGAAGCTTTTTGTCAAAAAAGATTATTTTCCGCGAAGTATTCAAAGATACCGGATCGAGCGCGCGGATAGAGAGAGAAAGGTTCGGGATTTGTCTGCTGAACTACATCCGCCCCTGCGAAGGCGGGCAAGCCATCGGTCCGCTTCCAGTCATGTTCCGTTCGATGAGCTCGAAGAACTTCCGCTGCTGGTCCGCATCGAGAGACGATCTTATCTCCAGCATGTGGCCCACGATCATCCGCTGCATCTCTTCCTGTTTTCCGCTTATCTCCCTGATCGTTCCGTCGATCGCCTTCTTATCGGCGCTCTGGGAGCGCATGAGCGCCACCAGTTCTTTTCTCTTCTCGCCTATCTCCAGCCTTCGCCGGTCTATCTCGGCGCGAAACAGCATTGCTTCCTGTTTCATGACCTTCATTTGCTCCGGTTTCAGGGACAGCTCTTCGAACATAAACCGGTCTTTCTCCATGACCTTGCCGAAGGGTGAAACCCACATGCGGGACTGGGCGTAATACCGGTATCCCACGGTTGTGATCACCGTCAGGTTCAGGACCAGGGAAGCCGCCAGGGCGAATTTGAGGAGGCTATTTTTCATTGCTCGCCTCCGTCATGGCGAGGTACGCGCCGCCCAGAGAGCCCGGAGGAGCTGCATCGAACAGATCGAGGGAAAGCGATGATGCCAGGTTCGCGGTCTGCGCCATGGATGAGCCGTTCGTCATGAAGCTTCCCGCCATAATTCCCACGAAGATGACCATGAGCAGAACAGCCGCTTCTGCGAATCGTATGGAAAACGGGATGAACCAACCCCTCACCTTTATCCTCTCCCCTGAGGGGAGAGGGTGGGGTGAGGGGGATTTCAGTTCCGCGGTTCGCGCCATGACCCTGGTCGTGAAACCGTAGGGAGCCTGATGGCGGTCCGTTTTTGCGAATGCGCTTCGCAAAGACCGCATATCCAGAAGGGCCGCTTCGCATTGCGCGCAGCCGGGCAGATGGTTTTCCAGCGCGGCCCTGTCGCCGCTCCGGACTTCCTCATCAAGATATGCCGAGATAAGTTCTGTTTTTGGACAACTCATTTTTATCTCCTATAAGGTTAAACGATCTACTATGGATTTTGTTCCCTGAACTTTTGCATTGATTTTTGCAGCTCCTCCCGCGCGCGGGCGATGCGGGACTTGACCGTTCCCATTGAAATAGCGAGGATTTCGGCGATCTCTTCATAGGAAAGCTCCTCGATCTCCTTAAGAACAATGATCGCCCGCAGTTTCGGAGACAATTTCCCGAGGCTTATTTGCAATTCCCGGCCTATCTGTTTTGAATGATAGAGTTGTTCGGGAGACGGAGCATCCGAGGCGCGGTCATGGACAAGCCTTTCCCCTTCCCCGGAATCGCCGAAGAGGGACGCAAAGACCGGCTTTTTCCGGTAATCGAGGCAGGTGTTGGCGGCGATGCGATAGAGCCAGGTGTAGAGGGAAGCGTCGGGCTGGAACCTGGGCAGGGCCTGGTAGGCTTTCAGGAACACGTCCTGCGCGGCATCCTCTGCGTCATGCGCGTTCCCGAGCATGTAGCGGCAGAGGTTGTATATCTTGTCCTGGTAGGCGAGGACGATCTCGCCGAATGCCGCGGTGTCGCCGTTCTTGAATCTGTTTATACGATCGAGGTCGTCGGAGTTCTGCACGGGAACATAATAGCAGAAAAGACGGACGACAGAGTATCGTTATTTGATGTGTTCGTAAAAAGTCCTTTAAGCCGTCTTTGCGAGCAAAGCGAAGCAATCTCGCAGTTCGTAACCGCATGAAAAAACGAGATTGCCGCGTCGCTCCGCTCCTCGCAATGACGGCAGAGGAAACATCTTACGAGACCATCTTATTTTGTAACTATCCCTACCATCGCCCGTTTTTCCCGCCGCAAAAATTTCGAATTCCGCATTCCGCATTGCGCATTTAGAATCTCCCGCCTCAAATCAGTTGACACTGAGAACCCTTCTGCTGTATTTTAAAACCGCAGAGTACAGCACAAGCTTTCCCGCGGTCCACGAGGCGTCGCCTGATGAAAATACTGGTTGTTGATGATGAGAAGAACCTGAGGCAGGTCCTTGCCATCGAGCTCTCCGCTGACGGAGATGAGGTCGATACGGCTGAGGACGGTGTCAAAGCCCTGGAGCTTCTCGAAAAAAAGGAATACGACGTCGTGCTCCTGGACCTGAACATGCCCCGCATGGGCGGCATCGACGTCCTGAAGAAGATCGAGGCCCTCGAGATCCCCGGGGAAGTGATCGTCCTCACCGCGAACACGACCATCACTGCCGCGGTCGAGGCCATGAAGCTCGGGGCCTATGATTACCTGACCAAGCCCTTCCGGCTGGAAGAGCTTGCGCCGATCATCGAAAAAGCCTTTGAAAAAAAGAAGCTCCGCAGCGAAAACCTTATCCTGAAGACCCAGATCGAACGGCAGCAGGACAACGGCTACATCGTGGCGAAGAGCCCCGCCATGCTGGAACTCCTGGCGACCGCGGGAAAGATCGCCGCCTCCGACTACCCGGTAATGATCACCGGCGAGAGCGGCGCGGGCAAGGAACTCATCGCGTCGAGCATTCACGCGGGATCAAAACGGCCGGACAAGCCCTTTGTCGCCCTCAACTGCGGGGCCATCCCCGAGAACATGATCGAAAGCGAGCTGTTCGGCTACGAAAAAGGGGCCTTTACGGGCGCCCAGGCCAGGAAGCTCGGGCTGCTGGAAGTGGCGAACAAAGGCACCCTCTTTCTTGATGAGATCGGCGATATGCCCCCGGCGCTCCAGGTGAAGCTGCTCCGCGTCATAGAGACGGGGACCTTTTTCCGGCTCGGCGGCACGCGGGAGCAGAAGGTGGATGTGAGGATCGTCGCCGCGACGAACAAGGACCTGAAGGCCGAGATCGCCCGGGGTTCCTTCCGTCAGGACCTGTATTACCGCATCTCGTCGTTCGTTGTGCATATCATGCCGCTGCGCGACCGGCCGGAGGACATCCCGGCGCTCATCGCCTATTTCACGGAACGCTCGCCTGAGTTCCGCCACAAGCGGTTCAGCAAGGAGGCGCTGGCAATGCTCTCACGGTACCCCTGGCCCGGGAACGTGCGGGAACTGCAGAATGTGCTTCACCGCGCACTCCTCCTGTCAAAAAACGATATCATCGAACCTTCCGACCTCCCCCTGGACCTCTGCGGAGCACAGCAGAGCGGCAGCGCCCGCCTTGAAGATGTGGAACGGGAGCATATCCTGAAGATCCTGAAAGCCTCGGGCGGCCAGCGGAACCGGGCTGCCGAGACGCTGGGCATCGATCCCAAGACCCTCTATAGAAAACTGGTCGGGTATGGAGTGAACGAGTAAGGAGACAGGTTAAAGGTTATAAGACTGAAGGCTGAAGGTGGTAGAAACTGCATTGCTATTTTTTACCTTCAGTCTTCAGCCTTCAGCCTATCCACCTGAGCAGCTTTTCTTCACCGTTTGAGCGCATGAAAAAAATGAATGACAAAAACGAACATCCCGAAGGCACGACCGTTGAATCGCTGCAACAGGCTTTGAAAAAAGCGGAAGCGGAAAAGGACCGGGCCGAGGCGATCATTGCGGCCATCGGCGACGGTATCAGCATCCAGGACAGGGATTACCGCGTTCTCTATCAAAATGCAGTGCATCGGAATATGGTGGGCGACCACGTGGGCCGGTTCTGCTACGAGGCCTACGAGCGGAGGGACGCGGTCTGCGAAGAATGCCCCGTTGCCCTCTCCTTTCAGGATGGCGGCATCCATACCGTGGAACGGACCGCCCCCACCGGGCGGGGGACCATCCATGTAGAGATCACCTCTTCACCGCTTCGGGACCCCTCGGGAAAGATCATCGCCGGCATCGAAATAGCGCGGGACATCACCGCCAGAAAACGTTCAGGGGCGGACCTGCTGGAACGAACGCGGCATGCCTTGCTCGGCGCTGATATCGGAAATGCCCTGACCCGGGGGGACAGCGTCCAGCCCATGCTCCAGTCCTGCGCGGAAGCCCAGGTCAGACACCTTGACGCGTTCCTTGCGCGGATCTGGACGCTGAACGAGGAGAAGAACACCCTTGAGCTGCAGGCCAGCGCAGGGGCCTTTACGCATCTCGACGGCCCCCAGAGCCGCATTCCGCTCGATCATGATGACGGTCGGATCGGTTGGATCGCAAAGAACCGGAAACCGCACCACACCAACGCGGTGACCGGCGATCCGCTCATGAGCGACCAGGAGTGGGCGCGCAAGGAGCAGATCGCCGCCTTTGTGGGCCATCCGCTGGTCGTGAAGGACCGGCTCGTAGGCGTTCTGGGGGTGTTCTTCCGGAACGAACCGTCCGAGGCCGCTGTGCAGGCACTGGCGTCGATCGGGCATGAGATCGCGCTCGGCATCGAACACAAGCGCGCCGAGAAGGAACGGGAGAACATCACCCGGGAGCTGCAGAAGCTGATAGACAAGGTCAAAAACTCCCAGCGGGAATGGCAGGATACCTTCGACAATATCCAGGACCCGATCTATATCACCGACGCGGACTATACCATCAAACGGGCCAACCAGGCGTTCATCGATTTTATGGGCAAGCCCTTTTCCGCGGTCCTGGACCGGAAGTGCTACGACCTGGTCCATGGGACCGGGGAACCCTATCTGCATTGTCCGCACCAGACGCTGAAGAGAACCGGCACGCCAGTCGACGTCGAGATCACGGACCCCGTCCGGAAAAAGACCCTGGTAGTGTCTCATTTCCCCTATACGCTGCTCGATGGGTCCTTCGGCGGGGCAGTCATCCTCATCCGGGATGTAACGGAAGACCGGGAAAAAGAGATGCGGCTCATCATGGCGGAGCGGCTGGGCTCCCTGGGCCAGATGGCCGCCAGCATCGCCCACGAGATCAACAACCCGCTTGCGTCCATCCTGGGCTGCGCCGAGGCGCTGCATCTGCGGGTCAAAAAAGGCAGGTATGACGCCGTCCTGTTCGAGAAGTACCTGACGATCGTGCAGGAAGAAGTGGCGCGGTGCAAGAACATAACGACCAACATGCTTTCGGTCTCACGAAATGCGACCTACGAAAAGGGCACCATTGACGTCAATGTTACGCTGCAACGGACCATCGAACTCATAGGATATCAGGGGCGGTTGAAGGACCTGCAGGTCAATAAGGAGTTTGCTCCCGGGTTGCCGCCGCTGCAGGGGAGCGAAGGCGACCTCCGGCAGGTCTTTATCGCAGTCATTACGAACGCGCTGGACGCCATGAACGACTCCGGTGTGCTCACCATCGGCACCCGCGAGGAGGGCGGCGGCGTCTCCGTCACGATCAGGGATACCGGCCCCGGCATCCCGCAGGAACTGGTCGGCAGGGTCTTCGACCCCTTCTTTACAACGAAGTCCGGCCAGGGCGGCACCGGCCTCGGCCTCGCGATCGCCAGAAAGATCGTGGACAACTACAAGGGCGACATCACTCTGTCCTCGGCGCAGGGGAACGGCACCACAGTCACGATCACGCTGCCGGGAGGATCAGGTTGAAGGTTGTAGACTAAAGGTTGACGGTGACACAACGGGAGACAGGATTCTTCCTTCGGATCTTGTAAGCGTGATCGAGCATTACTATTCGTTTTTACCTTCGGTCTTCAGCCTTCAGCCTATCCACCTGTCCATTCCTACGCCTCACTTCCGTCCAGCACCCCCCTGATCTTCTTCAACAGCACGGCCATGGGCACCGGTTTATAGACCACGGGCACGTGCTGTTCGAGCAGCGCCTTCTGGCGAACCATGTCCGGATCGTAGCCGCTCGCAAAGATGACCTTGATACCGGGCCGCATCAGCCGGATCTCATCATAGGCATCCTTGCCGGATTTCCCGGGCATGATCAGGTCGAACAGAAGGAGCTCGACCCGGTCCCTGTTCTCGCTGAACTTCTTCACGGCGTCCTCGCCGTCAACGGCGGTTATGACCGCATAGCCGAAATCCTCCAGCAGAAGCACGGTCATCTCCCGGACCGATCTGTCGTCCTCGGCCAGAAGAATGGTCTCCGTGCCCCCGATCGGGGGCTCTTCCGCGGCGGCCGCCGGCTCCGGGGAGAGGTTCGTTTCATTAACGGGCAGGTAGATCCTGAAGGTCGTGCCGTGGCCGGGTTCGCTGTAGACCGTTACCTGGCCTTCATGCTGCTGTACGATCCCGTAAACGACCGACAGCCCCAGGCCGGTGCCTTTTCCAACCTCTTTCGTCGTAAAGAAGGGCTCGAAGACCCGCTGCCTTGTTTCCTCATCCATCCCCTGGCCCGTGTCCGACACGCTGATCACCGCGTACTTGCCGGACATGCCGAGGCCGCGGGAGAAAGTGAAGGATTCGTTCAACCATACCTGCTCCGTGGTGATCGTAAACGCGCCGCCCTTCGGCATGGCGTCCCGCGCATTCGTGACAAGGTTCATCAGGACCTGGTCGATCTGATACGCATCGGCGAGCACCGGAATGGCCCCGCCGGACAACGTGGTCTTGAACGCGATGTCCTCGCCGATCACTCTCGCCAGGAACTTGCTCAGCTTCTGGATGCCCTCGTTCAGATCAACGGGCAGTTTGTGGATGGGCTGTTTTCTGCTGAACATCAGGAGGTCCTTGGTCAGGTGCGCGGCCCGGTCCGCTGCCTCCAGGATATGCTGGATATTCATCCGGCCCGGGTCGTCAGGGGCCATCTTCATGAGGGTCAGGTGGCCGTACCCGGTGATGGCGGTCAGGATATTGTTGAAGTCGTGGGCAACTCCTCCGGCAAGGGTGCCGACGGATTCCATCTTCTGGGACTGGCGAAGCTGCTCTTCCAGTTTCCGGCGCTCCGTGATGTCGCGCGTTATGCCGAGCAGCGCGATGATCTCGTTCTTCTCGTTGCGGAACGGCACCGCGCGGGTCTCCAGCCACAGGTGACGCCCCTTTAATCCGATCATCTCGAACAGCAGGGTCCCCGACTGTCCCTGAAAAATACGCGCCGTAAGGTCGGTAAATGCCTGCCGGTATTCCGAGGCCACCAGCGGACAAACACTGTGCCCCTTGACCTGATCGAGCTCATCGACCTGGAGCATCTCCAGGCCTGCGCGGTTCATCATGATCAGATTCCCCTCTGCATCGATCATCTTGACGCAGTCCGGTTCGGTGTCGATGATCGTCTGGAGCAGGGTTTCGCTCCGCATGAGCGCCTCTTCCATCCGCTTCCGCTCGGTAATGTCCTCGCCGATGCTGGCAATGCCCGTGACCGCTCCTGATTTGTCCCGGACGATCGTGTTGCTCCAGGCAATGAGGCGCCGCTCTCCCTGCCGCGTGCTGATGGGGTTTTCGTAATGGACCGGGACCTGTCCCGTCTGAATGGATTTGATGAAAACCGCGTGTTCGATCTCGGACCGGACATCGGGAGGCAGGAAGAGTTCGAACCAGTTCCTGTGCAATACCTCCTCGCGCTTCCAGCCGGTGACGGAAAGCAGATAATCGTTGCAGAGAATGATCCTGCCGTCGATATCGAGCATGACGCCCATAAGCGTTACGTTCTCCAGTACCTCTCTGAAGCGCCGTTCACTGGCGCGCAGGTCCTCCTCCGCCTGCTTCCGGCCGGTGATGTCCTGAACGATCCCGATCACCCTGACGGGTTTTCCCTGACCGTTATATTCCAGTTCCCCGAGACCGTGGACCCAGCGTTCACTTCGGTCGCTGTTGCGGATAATCCGGTATTCCCTGTCGAAGCGGCGGCCTTTTCCAACAACCTCGTTCGTAAAGTATTCCACGATCATGCGGCGGTCTTCGGGGTGGACCAGTGAGGCCCACCCTTCCACGGTGCGGGCAAATTGAGTATCGAGTCCAAAGATGCGGTCGAGAATATCAGAACTTACCCAGGCGCCCGTGGAGAGGCTCAGAACATAGGTGCCCAGTTCAGCCACTGATTGCGTTTGCCTGAGAAAACGTTCACTCTCGCGCAGGGCCTCCGCGGTATGCTTGCGTTCGCTGATATCCACAAAGGCCGCCACCGCCCCGATCGGGACCCCGTTGCGCATGATTGGCTGTGCCCAGTATTCGACGGGAAAGCTGGTCCCATCGGACCGCCAGAAGACCTCATCTTCGGCATGCGCGGCCTTCCCCTCGCAGGAGGAGCAATAGATCCTGCAGTCCTTCGCATGATAATGGGCGCCGTCGGGCTTTGTATGATGGATGAGCCTGTGGACCTTCTTTCCGACGATATCCTCCGAACGCTCATATCCAAGAAGCCGGAGCGCGGCCGGGTTGCAGAACGTGCAGTTCCCCTGGAAATCAACGCCGTAGATGCCTTCGGCGATGGAATTGAGAAGCAGCGAAACGCGTTCTTCGCTGGTCTTCAACTCTGCCGTGCGCTTCTCCACTTTTCTGTTCAGCGCACGGTTCCAGGTGAACAATGCCAGCACCAGCAGGCAAAGACCGCCGGCAATACCCAGGAAATAGCGCAGCTGTTTTCTATTGACCAGGGGCGAGCCGCTCCAGGTATTTTCAATTTTCCCCAGTTCCTCCGAAGTGATGAGGCCGAAACCGTCCTCCACGACCTTCAGCAGTTCCCGGTTCCCCTTTTTGACGGCCCGGTGTAATTCGCCGCTATAGAGAGACGGCGATTGTTTGTAGTGATCGTGAATGCCGAATTTGTGGAGATAATAGTGCGCTGGCGGGTTGTCCAGAACGAACACGGTGACCTTGTGTTCTTTGGCCGCCTGGATGATCTCTTCGTAGCTGTTGAAAAGCAGGAGACGGTCAACACCATGCTTCTTAAGAAAATCGATGGCAGCATCGCCGGCCTTTACCGCCACCACGAACCCTTTCAAGGACGCTGCGCCGGAAATGCCGGAGACCTGTTTGTCGAAGAAAGCGGAGCCTTCCAGACGGTCGTAAGCACCGGAAAAGTCGAGCCATCGGGCCCGTTCTTCGGTCTTGAAGATCGTGTCGATGACGTCGAACTCCCCGGCCTTCATACGGCGCAGCCCTTCGCCCCAGTCCATGGCGCTGATCTCCGCCCTGATGCCGGTCCTCCGCTCCCAGAGCTTCCACTGGTCCACCAGGATGCCCTGAAGTTTGCCCTCGCTGTTCAGAAAGACATAGGGAGGGTAGTTGTTGTCCATAACGATCTTGATGACCTGAGGACGCGCTGCGGCAAGAGTGATCGCGGGATGGAGCAGGAAAAAAGAGAAGCAGAAAAAGATGACGAATGCGAGCCGGTCTTTCATGAAACGCCCCCTGTCATTTGCAAGGTGATTCAATAGTAACACGGCTCACAGCATATTGGTAGAATAATCTGACCACGGCTTGTCTGACCATTCAGGTTGACGGACTGAAGGCTGGAGACTGAAAAGAAGTGAAACACGGACATCATAAAAACCATTTCGCCATTTTTCTCCATATTCTCCACGAAGGTTTTCGTGTCATCCTCCCGCAAAACAGTGACCCTGCACAACGCCTCTGCATCATCGGGCATTCTGACCGAACCGCAGGGCAGTTCGCCCGATAGCTCCAAGATGACAAGGAGCATATCACGTGAAAAATCAACGCTTTCACTTCTGGCAACGCTCTTGCTATTGACAGTACAGGAATTTAAGAAACGCATACCAGGGGGGGCTTAATGAAACTCAATTGCTGGGAACATAAAAAGTGCGGAAGGCAGCCAGGCGGGCAGAAAGCACAGGAACTGGGCGTATGCCCGGTGACCACCTATCAGGAGCTGGATAGTGCCCATGACGGCAAGAACGCCGGCAGGGCCTGCTGGGCGATCGCCGGCTCCCTCTGCGGCGGGAAGATCCAGGGGACCTATGCGCAGAAACTGCATAACTGCTGGCGATGCGATTTCATGAACCTCGTTAAAAAAGAGGAAGAACCCACTTCCATCGGCTTTTCAGCCACGCGCCTGGGCA
>MHDY01000019.1:0-5385 GCA_001803705.1 Nitrospirae bacterium GWC2_56_14
TGGCGTCCACGGCCGAGTCGAGCGTGGCAAAGCCGGTGATCATGATCACTTCGGAGTCCGGATGGCGTTCGCGGCTCTTTGCCAGGACCTGCATGCCGTCGACTTTTTCCATGCGGAGGTCCGTAAGCACCACATCGAACTGCATCTCGTCGAGCAGCTTGAGCGCATTCATGCCGCTCTGCGTGCTGGTCACGTCGTAGCCTTCCTTTTTCATAACATGCTCCAGGTTGCGGAGCGCGATCCGTTCATCATCGACGATCAATAGTTTGACTGTGTTCGGCATATTCTTACTTCCTTTATTCTTTATTTCAGGTGGATAGACTGAAGGTTGAAGACTGAAGGTAAAAAATTAACGTCCTGTTTTATAACCTTCAGCCGTCAGCCTAAAAACCTTTTACCTGCTTCTGATCATTTCATCGGCAGCCGTATCAGGAACGTCGTCCCCTTGCCGGCTGCGCTGTCCACGCCGATGCAGCCGTCGTGCTCGTCTATGATCTCGTGGACGATGAAGAGACCCAGGCCCGATCCCTTGCCCACGTCCTTGGTCGTAAAGAAGGGGTCGAAGATCTTTGAAAGGAGCTCGGTTGGGATGCCCGGTCCCGTGTCGTGGACCTGGATGTCGACGGTGTCTTCTTCCAGCGTGCATTTGCCGCGGTATTTAAGGTAGTTATAGATGCTGTTCTCATCTTCGCCTGCCTTGTCCAGGGCGCTGTGTTTCGCGGCCGTCACCGTGACCACGCCGCCTCCCTCCACGGCCTCGATGGCGTTCTTGATAAGGTTCAGGAAGACCTGCTGGATGCGTTGTTTGTCGGCAATGATCATGAGGTCCAAAGGAACATCGACCTTAACCGAGACGTTCCCGGTGATCTGGCCTTTGACGAACCGGATGGTCTCCTCCAGCAAGCCGTTCAGGGAAAGCGACTGTTTCTTGAACTCCTTGTCGCGCGAGAACTCCAGGAGCGAGCGTACGATGTTCCGGGCGCGGTCGGTCTGGTCATTGATCTGGGCGATCAGCTCTTTTTTGAACTCCACGCTTCCGTCGTCGAATTCCTCGGACAGGATCTGACTTGAAGAAGAGATATTCGACAGGGGATTGTTCAGTTCATGCGCCACACCCGACAGCAGGGTGCCCAGGGACGCGAGCTTTTCCGATTGGACAAGGTGGCGCTGGCGCAGTTCCAGCTCGCGCAGCATCTTGTTAAAGGCGTTGGTCAGGGAGAGCACCTCGCGGTCCCGGGAGTTGATGCGGATGTTCTCGAAGCTGCCTTCGGCGATCTTTTCCATGGTCCGTTCCATGAGCTTCAGCGGCTTCACGATGACCTGGGCCATGATCTGGCCGATGACGAGCACCATGGCCACCAGGGCGGCAATGGAAAGAATAAGCACCCGGCGCGAACTGTTCAGCGTGGCCTGGAGGCTTTTCCGCTCTGTTTTCGAGATGTCCTCGGCGCTGGTGAGGATGTCCTTGCCGTACTTTCTGATGGTCTTTTCAATCGCTGTTATGGACGCGTTCTCACCTTCCGGCTGGGTTGCTTTTTGCCGGATCAGCTTCTCGTAGCGTTCCATGTGGTCTTTGTATCTTTCAAGGTTTGCAACGAGCGCGGGGATCTGGCCCTCTGAGGTGACCGCGGCAAAGGCAATGCTGTTCGCGGCCAGCAGTTCCTGCGCCTTGGTCACATACCGGATGTTCTCGTCGAAGTCGGGCCGTTTTTCGTACAGGAAATAGTTCTTTTCGAAGCGCCTGATCTCAAGAGTGGCGTCGAAAAACTCGGAGATCGCTTCGCCGTACATGATCTTCTTTTCGAGAAAATTGAGCTCGATGTAGGTGAATATGGAGAGCCCCACGATCATCACCACGACAGCGTAGTAGCCGAACCGTATCTTCTGTCGTATGCTTTGCTGGTAGTTGAACATGGTTTATCCTAAAAAAGAATCATTGAGCCACAAAATGCACAGAATTCACAAAATAAAATATCTGTGCTTTGGAGACCTAACAGATCTGCTCTTGATCGCAAAATACCTCCCCAACCCCTCCTTGGAAAGGAGGGGCTACAGTTCCTCCCCTTGCCAAGGGGAGGTGAGGTGGGGTGATTCAAATTCTTTGTTTATGTGACTTTTGTGCTTTTTGTGGCTAACTGCCGTTATTATCGCAGCACCGCTTCCGCCGCCTCGGCCACCGTATCGACCAGCTTGATCGTAATATCGCGCGTGATCTCTTGCGAAAGCTCTTCCACATCGACCCGGTTCTTCGCCGGCATGATGATGACGGCCACTTTCGCCCGCTTTGCCGCAAGCACCTTTTCCCTGATGCCGCCCACGGGCAGGATCCTTCCGGTAAGCGTGATCTCGCCGGTCATGGCCACATCGCGCCGGGCAGGCCGTTTGGTGAGCAGCGACAGGAGCGCCACGGCGATGGTGATGCCTGCCGAAGGACCGTCCTTCTGGATGGCGCCGCCCGGCACATGGATATGGATGTCCTGGCGTTCGAAGAAGTTCTCGTCGATCCCGAAGGAGGCTGCGCTGCTCCTGATGTAGCTCAGCGCGGCCTGCACCGATTCGCGCATGACCTCGCCCAGCGAACCGGTAATGATCAGCTCCTTATCGCCTTTCATCCGGGCAGCTTCCACGAAGATGATGTCTCCGCCGGCCCCGGTCCAGACCAGTCCGGTGGTGACGCCGATCCGGTCCTGCTCCTCGATGACCTCGAATTGATACTTCCGCTTGCCCAGAAAGTGCTCGACCTGTTCGGGCGTAACCCTGATCGCGCCGTCTTCCGAATTCTGGAGCGACTCCTTGGCGATCTTGCGGCAGATGGTGGCGATCTTCCGCTCCAGGCTTCTGATGCCGGCCTCCCGCGTATATTCCTGAATGACCTTCTGCACCGCCTCCGGGGCAAAGCCGATCCGGTTCGTGGACAGGCCTTTTTCCCTGATCTGCTTCGGCACCAGGAACCGCGTCGCGATCTGCGCCTTTTCCTCCTGCGTATAACCGGGGAACTCGATCACCTCCATGCGGTCCCGGAGGGGAGCGTGGATGGTATCGAGCAGGTTGGCGGTCACGATGAACATAACGCTGGAAAGATCGAAAGGCACGTCAAGATAATGGTCCACGAAAGCCTGATTTTGCTCCGGGTCGAGCACCTCCAGGAGCGCCGAGGCCGGGTCGCCCTTGACGTCGTGGCCGAGCTTGTCCAGTTCGTCCAGCATGATCACGGGGTTCGTTGTTTCCAGGCGGTGGATCTCTTCGATGATGCGGCCCGGTTTGGCCCCTACATAGGTCCGGCGGTGCCCGCGGATATCGGCCTCGTCCTTCATGCCGCCCAGGGCGATGCGCGTGAATTTCCTCCCCAGCGCCTGTGCCACGGCCCTGCCGACGGAGGTCTTGCCGGTGCCGGGAGGGCCGGAGAAGCAGAGGACCGAGCCCTTGGTGCTTTTGATCACGGCCTTTTTTTCGAGCGCTTTCCGCACGGCGGTCCGGACCTCATCGAGCTTGAAAGGCTTGGCAATGTAATCGAAGGCGCCTTTCTTGACCGCCTCGATGGCCGAAGAGATCGAGGCAAAGCCGGTCACCACGATCACCTTGATGTCCGGGAAGCGTCCGCCTATCTTCTCCAGCAGTTCCATGCCGTCCAGAGACGCCATCTTGAGATCGGTAATGACCACATCGAACTCATGGGCATCGAGCTTCCGGAGAGCATCAGCGCCGTCAGCTGCCGTGACCACTTCATACTGCTCTTTGGAGAGAACGTGTTCGAGGTTCTTGCGCGCGATCTCTTCATCGTCGACCACCAGGATGAGCGGCTTCCGGTTCAGCCGCATGACCTTTACTGCCAGGTGTTCCAGGATGCGCTCTTTTACCTTGCTCAAGCCATAGTGGTTCTCGTTCAGGAGCCGCTCGGCGCGCATAAGGTCAAGGTTGTCTTCGGTCTTTTTGTTCCAGGGAAGGGTGACGAGGTAATCGATGTAGGTGAGGCCGATGGAATATTCGGCGGCAGCGGGGCTGATCTTGGTGAGCATCTCCAGTTCCTGCCCGGCGATCTTCTCGACCGCTGCGGGCATCTGGGCGTCGGCGACCTTGCGCTTCAGGTCGGCAAGGTTCGTTTGTTGTTCACTGTCTTCGGATTTTTTGAAAAAGCTCATGATCCACCGCCGCCATATGGGAGTGTTACAAAATACAACGTTTTCAGTTCCTATGCAACATTTAAATTAATCCTTACAATACAATGGATAAGAGTAAACGGCTGAAACTTCTATTGCAAAGTATAACATTTCTGTCAGGGGCAGCAAGAGCAATGAATGATAAATTATATCTGTTATCAGTGTGTTATCGGGTTGTTCCTCTTTGGCACGGTAAATGTAATAGGAGAAGTATCTTATTCACACAGGAGGCAGCAAAATGAAAAGCTTACTTAAGAAGTTCGAAACAACAATGGTAGCAGCAGCTTTTGCCGAGGAAGGCGAATTCGAGACCGCACGGCAGATCATGAAGGAAGATACGGTACGCACGACGGACCGTCCCGCAAAACGCGACCAGCAGCGTCCGGCAGCACGCAAGGAACTCCGGGTCGGCTAACTTCCATGTTCACTGAGGTCCTGTCATGGGGATGGACAGATTGAAGAAGATGATGAAACAGATAGAGGACGTAATGGCGGCAGCGACCTTTGCGGAAGAAGGGGTGCCGGAGGCCGCGCGGTCCTTGTTGAGCGAAGGGCGTCGGGTGCTGCTCGGACTCAAGCAGGGGCGGATAGACGCCAAAACGCTCAAGTATGCGCTGAACATGTCTAAAAGGATCAATGCCCAGCTCGACATCCTGTTCGTCTCCTCCGGGTCGGATCCCTCAGGCGTTGTCGTTCCTGATGCGGAGCTCGCGCGTTTCCAGGAAACATTGAGAGCTGAAGGAGTTCCTTACCGGCTCATTACGCGGACTGGATGCCTCAAACAACAGATCATCGAGCATACCGGGAAGGACAAGGAAATCGCGTTCGCCATCATCGAGTCCCCGAACAGTCTGGATATGGACTGCAACAAAAAGGACAAAACGCTTTCGGAACTGTGGCAGAAGCTGAAATGTCCGCTCGTCGTGGTGATGGAAGCGGGGTAGCATTTCGGATTGCGGAATTCGGATTGCGGAATGAACGGTAACAAGAAACCAGAAACACAAATATACACAAGCGGTACTCATTTCTATAAGGAGGAATTACAATGGCACAAAGCACTACCAAGAAAAAGCCAGTGGCAGCAATGATCGTTATGGGAGTCATTTCCGTAGCGCTCTATGCGACCCTGCTGCTGAAGCAGGACGTGATCAACAGCACCTTCGCCCAGGGGGGATGGTTTGCGCTGTTGCCGATCATCACCGCATTCGTGTTCTCGTATTTTCACGGC
>MHDY01000019.1:5397-27916 GCA_001803705.1 Nitrospirae bacterium GWC2_56_14
CACTTCTGGACCGTTCTGGGTGTTGAGGCAGCACGCAAGAAAAAGGAGGTAAAGTAACATGCCGGATATAGCGACGAGTTTTATTAATCTTGATGCGATCACCATCCTTTATCTCTTCGGCGTCGGATTTGTAGGCGGTCTGGTCAGCGGATTCATCGGCTCGGGCGGCGCGTTTGTGCTCACGCCCGGTATGATGAGCCTGGGCGTCCCGGGTCTCATGGCTGTTGCAAGCAACATGTGCCACAAGTTCCCCAAAGCGCTCGTGGGCGCTATAAAGCGTTTCAAGTACGGTCAGGTCGACGTGAAACTCGGCCTCATTCTCGGCGTATCGGCTGAAGCAGGCGTTCTGTACGGCGCGGGCATCCAGGAGAAGATCAAGGCGACCTACGGCGACGCGGGTTCCAACCTCTATGTGAGCGTGGCCTTTGTGGTGATCCTGGCAACGGTCGGCGGCTTTGTTCTGTATGATGCCTGGAAGACCTACCGGTCCGGCAACGCTAATACGGAAGAGAAGGCGGGCAAGCTCGCAAAATGGATACAGTCCATCAACATTCCGGGAACCATGGTCCACTTCAAGAGCATTAATGCCCGTGTTTCAGTTTTGTTCACCATCCCCCTCGGTTTTGCAACAGGCCTGATGGCCGCCACGATCGCGGTCGGCGGTTTTGTAGGCGTTCCCGCCATGATCTATGTCCTCGGCGCACCGAGCCTCATGGCATCCGCCACGGAGCTCGTCATCGCTTTCGTCATGGGTCTCGGCGGTTCGCTCAAATATGCCATGCACGGCATGGTGGATATCCGGCTCGCCATGATCATCCTGGCTGGTTCGCTCTTCGGCATCCAGCTCGGCGCCATCGGCACCACCTATGTGAAGCCCTTCATGATCAAGGTAGTCATGGGTCTCATCATGGTGATCGTGCTTTTCAGCCGCGGCCTCATGGTCCCGGTGTACCTGTCCCAGCTCGGGCTCATCGACACGCTCGGAGACACCACCGTAAAATTGCTCAAGAACGGCAGTTTTGCTATAATGATCTTTGCATTGCTGCTCGGCGCGTTTATCGTCCTTCGGGCCATGTGGCAGGGGAAGAAAGCCGAGAAACTGCTGCATGCGTCAGGAGCACTGGAGCATGGGGAAGTATAGAAAGATCCTGGTAGCGGTAGACGGTTCGGACTCCGGCAAGAACGCCCTTCACCAGGCGTTCAAGCTGGCGAACGAAGAAAAATGCTGGATCACGGTCACCTCGGTCGTCCCGCCCTACGAGGGCGAGATCGAGACTGTAGGCGTCAATGACTTCCGGGCGGCCCTCAGGAAGCCCTGCGAGGACGCTATCGCGGAAGTGGAGAACATCGCCAGGACCGAGCGCATGCTCGTCAAAACGGCCTGCGAGGAAGGGGAGGTCTACGAACGCATCGTAGACCTGGCCGATGCCGAGAACTGTGACGTCATTGTCATGGGGCGGCGCGGGGTCCATCATATCGAACGCAGCCTGATCGGGAGCGTGACGGCCCGGGTCATCGGCCATACCCAGCGCGATGTGCTCGTCGTTCCGAACAACACCGTTATCGGGTGGAAGAAGATCGTGCTCGCCACGGACGGTTCGAAGCACAGCTCAGTGGCAACGGAAAAGGCGATCTCCTTCGCGCAGTCCTACGGTGGAGAGCTGAGGGTCGTTTCCGTTGCCGATGTGCCCGCGGAATTTTACGCCGAAGCCCCGCAGGCAGTGGATGACCTGGTCAAGAAGGCAAAAGGCTATGTTGCTGTCGTAAAAAAACAGGCTGAGGCGGTTGGTGTGAACGCGGAAACCTTTGTAGGCGAGTCCGAAGCCTTCGAGGCCATAACCAATCTGGCTAAAGAGCAGAAGGCGGACATGATCATTATCGGCTCTCACGGCAGGACCGGCCTCCGCAGGCTCCTCATGGGGAGCGTGGCGGAAAAGGTCATCGGCCATGCTCCCTGTCCGGTGCTGGTGGTGAAGTCGTAAGCATTCCCTTGGTACTTGAGGCTGAAGGAGAGAAATCCTTCAGCCTTTTTTTATGATTGCACGGGACTGATAACTTATGTTACTGTGAACTTATAAAGAGTTAGCCACAGAAAGCACAGATTAATCGTCTCTAAATTAAAACAACGTAATCGGAAATCACCTCCCCAACCCCTCCTTGTCAAGGAGGGGCTACGGATTTCCCTCCCCTTGCCAAGGGGAGGGAAGGTGGGGTGATTCGAGGCGGCATGATTGCCGAGTGCTTCCGATTTCACGTGAATGAATGTCAATTTTGTGCATTTTGTGGCTCAACCGCACTTTTTTACGGTAAAGACATGTCGCTTAAAAGAAAAATAGTCCTCAGCTTCTTCATCAGCGCCTTCATCATCGCCATTCTTGCGGCCTTTGAGTATCTCAGCTTCGTGGAGATCAGGAAGGAGATCCGCTACCTTGAGATCACCGACACCATCAGCAGAAAATCGCTCCAACTGCGGCGGCATGAAAAGAATTATTTCCTGTACAGTCCTGAGAACATGGAAGAAGAATCAACGGCGGTCCATGCCTATCTCGGCGAGCTTAATGACCTCCTTATTAAAAATCCCGGCATCGACCGGGCGGACAACCTGTCGCTGCAAAAAAGCATCACCGACTATGAGCAGCGGTTTACGGCCATCGAGGGAGAAGCCAGGCGTTTGTCCGTCCTCTTTCAGCGGATCAAGGCCACGTACCGGAACAACGAAAAAAAATATTTTCCGCTGGTAGAAGCTACTTTTCTCGAACGGCCTGCCCGGTCCGCTGAATTCCTGGAAACCCTGTTCCACCTGCCGCGCGGCCACGCCCTGACCAGCGGCCTCCGGTCCCTGGGCGAAGAGATCCTTCTGCTCAGAAAGACGGGCGAGGACATCCTGGTGATCTCCAAAGACCTCGACAAGATCGCCCGCGAGAAGGCCGAGACCGTGATCCGGGTGTCGCAGATCGCGATCCTCATATTCTTCCCGTTGTTCTTCATTGTCGGCATCGGCATGCTGTTCTTTATCAGCACGAACGTGGTGCGGAGGCTCATGCTGCTGATCAACGTCGTAGAGAGGACCGGCAAGGGCTCCTATCCCCATTTGACGGTCCCGCGAAAAAAAGGGAAGGCCAGCGACGAGGTGGGCGTCCTGATCGACAAGTTCAACGATATGGAAGACCAGCTTGCCCTGCGTGAGGCGGAGCTTGAACACAAGAACCAGGAATTGATGCAGACAAAGAAGCTCGCCGCCATCGGCACGCTGGCTGCGGGCGTGGCGCACGAACTGAACAACCCCCTGAACAATATTTACCTGTCAACGCAGGTGCTGGCGCGCGAAGTAAAAGATACCTGCCCGCCGGACATGAAGGAGGTCTTTCACGATATCCTGTCCCAGACCATCAGGGTCAAGAAGATCGTCGGCGATCTGCTCGAATTCGCACGGGGAAAAGAACCGCACTTCCAGAATGTTGAGCTGGCCGGCCTGATCCGCGGCCTCTTCAAACGCCTCAGGAACGACGGGGAGAAGATCGCATGCACCCTCACGTCGGACCAGCAGGAAGTCGTGGTATGGGCCGACCAGGGACAGATGGAACAGGTCTTTATCAATCTCTTCACGAACGCCATGGAAGCCATGGCGGGCCGGGGAGAGCTGCGCGTGAACATTTCCTCAGCAGACGATCTCATAACGATCCAGGTCGCTGATTCCGGCGCCGGCATGCCCCGGGAATCGCTGGAAAAGATATTCGAGCCTTTTTTTACCACCAAGGACAAAGGCACCGGCCTCGGCCTTGCGATCGTCTACAGTCTCATTAAAAAGCATCAGGGCGACATTGCGGTTGTCAGTGAAGAAGGCAAGGGCACGACGTTCACGATCACCCTGCCGAAGAAGGGGACAGCGAATAATGGCATTTAAGATTGTGATAGCGGAAGACGAGGACATAACCTTAAAGCACCTCGTGAAGGCTCTCCAGAAAGACGGCTACCTGGTCGACGGCACGCAGAACGGCGCCGATGCGCTCCAAAAGATCGAGTCCGACCATTTCGACCTGCTGATCGCCGATATTAAAATGCCGGGGCTCACGGGGATACAGCTCCTGGAAACCATCAAAGAGCGGCAGCTCGACCTTGAAGTGATCATCATCACGGGATACGGCAGCATCGGCTCCGTGGTTGATGCCATGAAAAAGGGCGCTTACGACTACGTGACCAAACCCTTTGACCTGGACGAACTGCTGCTCAAGGTTGGGAAGATCCGCGACCAGAAGCTCCTGAAAAAGGAGAATGTCGCGCTCAAGGCCTATGCAGGCATGGACAAGAAGGTCTCGATCATCGCCAAGAGCGCAAGCATGAACAACATCCTGGCTACCATCGACGGGATGAAGGATTCCGACTGCAATGTGCTGCTCACCGGCGAGACCGGCGTGGGCAAGAGCCTCCTGGCAAAGATCATCCACTTCACCAGCCGCAGGCAGGGCATGCCTTTTCTTTCGATCAACTGCGCAACGCTGACCGAGGAACTGCTGGCAAGCGAGCTTTTCGGCCATGAGAAGGGCGCTTTCACCGGTGCGATCAAGACCAAGCAGGGGCTTGTGGAGATCGCGGACACGGGCACGCTGTTCCTGGACGAGATCGCGGAAATGGCGCCGAACCTCCAGGCCAAACTGCTCAAGGTGATCGAAGAGGGCGAGTTCTACCGCGTGGGCGGCACCAGGCCGGTCAAGGTCGATGTGCGCTTCATTGCCGCCACCAACCAGAACGTGCGCTCCATCATTGCCGAGGGAAGATTTCGCGAGGACCTGTACTACCGCATGAACATCATGGAGATCTCCATCCCCCCGCTCCGGGACCGCCGCGACGACATCATGCCGCTCTGCACCTATTTCCTGGAAAAGCATATCCTCAGTTCCCGCAAGAAGATCTCGGGGTTCACGAAAGAGGCGCTGGACGTGCTGATGCACTACAGCTACCCGGGAAATGTGCGCGAGCTTGAGAACATCGTTGAACGGGCGATCATCCTCGAAAAAGGCGACGTCATATCGCCTGCCAGCCTGCCCCAGACCATCAAGATGTTCCAGATCGAGACGATAGAGCCGGACCGCGTGAAGACGATCGAGGAACTGAACAAGGAGTACGCCTCGAAAGTGCTCGAAATGTTCGGTGACAACAAGTCAAAAGCCGCAGAGGTGCTCGGGATCTCGCGCACCAGCCTGTGGAGGATATTGAAGGAAGAATAGATCCTCTCCTGCCAGGAACCAAACCTTCCCCTTTGGTCCCGCCTTGCTTTCCCTCTACCGACTTTCACCCGCATGTGCGTACAGACCTTTGCTTGCATACTCAATACAACGGTCCTGACCCCGGGAAAGTTCATGTCAAATTGCAACTTCATGTTGACACTCCAATTCAAAGTGGTAGTATGCCGCGCAGACATAAAAGAGAGATCACATGAAAAACCGTGGAGAGCAAGCGATGAAAACAATGAAGCTGAACCTGCCCCTGATGTTCCTTTGCGCCTTGGTCCTGGCGCCCGTTTTGGCCGTCTCGCTGACCGGATGCGGCGGGGGTGGCGGCGGCGCCGCGGCGCCGCCTCAGCCATCCATCATCAACGCCAGCTTCGAGGAGTTGGGCGCGAACCCCGACGGCGGGCAGCCGTACGGATGGATTCGCGAGGGGTTTAACGACTGGAGCCTCAATACCCTCGGTGTTCGACGCAAGACCGGCACGGGCTTCATGCCCACCGACGGGCAGTACTTCCTGGAGTTTCCCGCGAGCGACAAAGGAGCCACGATTTTCCCCGGTTCCTATCCTTTACTGACGGCATACCAGGACGACGTCAATCTCTCGGGCGCCACGAGCCTGGTGTTCGACTACGAGGTCACGAACCGCAGCATTCTTGCCGGGAGCGGTCTGTCGGGGTACGACGGCGCCGCAACGGTGAGTATCTTCTTTCAGCCCAACGGAGGCGGAAGCGGGACGCTCGTGTTGTGGTCTAAGAACTACGGGCCTGGCACCACCGGGGAGCAGGTCATCGACATGAGCGTCCCTCTGTCCAACCTCTCCGTTCCCGGAAGACTGACCATTGAGGTAACCGCCGCTGCCAGCAGGCAGAACAGCCTGGTCTCCCCCTCCACGCTTACCTTCCGGATCGACTTCATCGGGGTCCAGTGACAATAAAAGAGTGGTGTTATGCAAATGGGGTCATCCGAACTTGTGGGACGCACTGCCCGCCGGATTCCTCTATGACACCAAAGAATAACCGAGAGCAAACCTCTCCCTCAGCGCCAAAGAAAGCAGCCATGAACCTGACCTCTTTTTATTTACCCGCCGTGATCGCGAGAATGCTCACGAAACCGCTTCTGGCGGCACTGTTTGTGGTCATATCGGCCGCAGCCGCATTCGCACTGCCCCCGGCAGTAGAACTGGATCGGCTCATGGCCCATGCCGAAGCAGCCTTGAAAGCCGGGTCCTATGGCGAGGCCGCCGATAACCTCTCTCAGGCAAAAAAACTGGGCATCGAGCTGCCCGAGAATTTCGCATTAGGCTACGCCACGGCCCTGGATGGGCTGGGAAAGGCGCATGAGGCCAAGGGGGAATTGGGTGGATATTTCAACAAATACGGGACCAAGGGCCCGTCCTATAAAGCAGTTCTGGAATTGCTGGTGCAGATAGAAGCTCGGGAAAAAGGCAAACCAGCCGGTACCGCTCTGACACTGCCGCCGGCGGTTGAGCTGGATCGGCTCATGCTTCACGGCAAAACGGCATTGAAAGCCAACGCCTTTAGCGACGCCACCATTCATTTAGCCCGGGTGAAAAAGCTGCACCCCGCGTTGCCCGAGGACTTTGCACTGAGTTACGCCAGGGCCCTGGTTGGGCTGGGCAGGGCGAATGAGGCCAAGGGTGAATTGGATGCATATTTCAACAAATACGGGACAAAGGGCCCGTCTTATAAGGAAGTTCTTGAATTGCTAGTGCAGATAGAAGCTCAGGAGAAGGGCAAGAAATCCAAGACCGTCAATCAGTCGGCGTCCGCGGCAGGAGTGAGTACAGACCGTAAGGGCGTTGATCAGGACCGCTCGAAGGCGATCAGGACTGACCTGGTGCATCAACCCCTTCCGGCCCGGCCGCAACTGCCCTTTACGGTGAGCGAAGACGTCTGGCGAGCTCTTGAGGCGTCGGATGCCTATCGCGCTGCACCGCGAGCAAGGGAATACAAGAAAAGCTACCAGGCCAAAATACAAAGGGAATATACGGGGGCGAAGAGTAAACCACTGAAAAAACCCGCGGCAGCCGTTAAAAAAGAAAAGATCGAGGCAACTTCACTGGGTGACAAATGCGGGGTGGTAAAAACTTCTATTACCGATTCCGGGAAGGAATCTGTATTTGAAGACTATATCTGCGGCGGATTCCTGTCTCTTGGCCATACAGTAGACGGAAAAACAGGCGGTATCCTCAAGAGTCTCGATGAATTGAAGGGCAGTCTCTTCCCGATGCGTGCGGGCAATAAGATGTCGCTGAGCTTCCAGAGTGCTTCTCCTGCGGATACCAGGTTCGATTCCGTGCAGGCCCGGTCCTGCGAAGTGATAAGTCAGGGTCCTGCGAGTGAACTGCATCCCGCTTTCAAGGGAACGGCCTGGAAGATACAATGCAAAGGCAGCTACACCAGCAATTACGACCATACGACGAGACTATCGCCGGAAATCGACGACTACTACCTCGAAGATCTTGGCTTAAACCTGTCAGCCATCGGTCAGTTCAACTACGATGAGAAAACGTTCTTTATACCGAAACCGTTCGACCAGACAGTACTGACCGCTGAGGGAGACTACGGCAGTCGTACAACAACCATGTATACCAGTTATGACTGGTCGGTGGATCCCAAAGAGTAAGAAGAATGGCAAAGCCAGGCTGCGGGTAAAGCGGCTGGTGCGGCAGTTGGTATCAGGCAACGCGAAACCCGACAGGGCGTTCCATATTTAAACACATCTTCAAATAGTAAACCTTCTGCGTGATCCCCTCTGAAAAAAACCTCCTCATGATTTAAAGCTTGCAAACAAAGGTCCATATCATTGTTCTGCCCCTGTTCCTTCTCTCCAGATCCGTTCTACTGTTCACCACTGTTCATATCTGAAACGACCCGCTTTCCGATAAAATCAATTTCACCCAAACAAAACAACGACATACGTGTTGGCACTGCGAATGCATTATAGTCGACAACGCAGTGCACATGCGAAGGAGGGTTCTGAAATGGGAAAGAGACAGTTGTTGTTCGTCACCTATGGTGGTGAAAATCTGGAAGAAGGGGTTTCGTATGCCATTGAGCTGGCGAAGGCGATGTATGAGGACATTACGCTCCTGCTCGTTAAGAAGCCGACCAATCTCATGGACAAGCTCGGAAATCTGATGACGGCGGTCAGCTTTGCCGAAGCAGACGAGCACGAGACAGCGCGTGAGATCATGGCAGGCGATTCGATTGAAAAGCAAGCCGGCTACGAGGGAAAGCTCGCCGAGCTCACGGCCCGGTGCAAGCAGGAGGGGATCTCCGTGAACGTTCAGCGGACCGACCTGGATACGGTCTCGGGCATCCGGTCGTATCTCAAGAACAACAGCGGCATCGACAAGGTCGTGCTCAGCCCGGTCATGACCGAGTCCGGGATTGTGACGTCCAAGGACCTGAACCGGCTGGTGCGCACGGCTTCCCGTCCGATCGTGACCATGACGCGGCAAGCGGCGGCAGTGGCGTAGGGTTTAGGGCAGGGTTAAGGGGGCAGGGTCCAGTAGCCATAGCAAGGGGCAAGTAGCAAGGGTAAGTCAACACTTGTCACCGCGAGGACGTCAAAATCTAAGAAGCTTTTCGTTTTAATACAAGATCTACAAGATTTACTTTGCGAACTTTGCGAGAGACAGACCTGTTCCGTTTTTATGAATTTTAATTTGAAAAGGAGCTTACGTACATGTACCTGTATCTACCAGTAGCATTGACCAGCATCAACATCCTGATCCCCGTGGGGCTCGGGCTTGCCGTGGGCCTGTTGTCCGGGCTTTTCGGCGTGGGCGGCGGATTCCTTCTGACGCCTTTGCTTATCATGTTCGGCATACCGTCCACCGTTGCCGCGGCAACGGACTCCAACCAGATCGTGGCAGCGTCGACCTCGGGCACCTACGCGCACTGGAAGGTCGGGAACGTGGATTTCAAGATGGGGCTCTATCTCCTGGTCGGCGGTTTTGCCGGCGGCATTCTGGGAGTCCAGTTGATCAAACTGCTCCATGCCATGGGCAACGCTGATTTCGTCATCAAGATAACCTACATCCTTATGCTCGGCATCGTCGGCGTCTACATGTTCATCGAAAGCCTCCAGAGCATGAGAAAGAAAACGAACACGGTCGAAGAGGCGAAGGAGGAGAAAGAGTCCGCCGTGGGACGGTTCCTCAAGTCTTTGCCGCTCCAGACCCATTTTGTAAAGTCGGGCATCACCCATTCCATATTCGTCCCGATCGTGCTCGGCGCCTTTGTCGGCATCCTCGCGGCGATCATGGGCGTGGGCGGCGGGTTCCTCATGGTCCCGATCATGGTCTACATGCTCAGAATGCCGATGCACGTAGTGGTCGGCACCAGCCTGTTCCAGATCCTGTTCACCTGCATCGAGGTCACCTTCCTGCAGGCGTACACCAACCACAGCGTGGACTTCATCCTTGCCGTGCTTCTGCTCCTGGGTTCCACCGTCGGCGCCCAGATCGGCGCTTCTTTCGGCAAAAAACTCAAGGCAGAGCAGCTCAAGATCCTTCTCGCCACGATCGTGCTTGCCGTGACCGTGAAGATCGTTTTCGAGATCACGCTGACACCGTCGTTACTTCTTTCACAAGTTGGAGGACATTAAAATGCCAGAAGTCAGAATTCAGAAGTCAGAAGTCAGAAAAAAGCTCACATCGGCACTCATAGGTATCGTCGTCATAGCCATCGCTACGTGGGCGGGTGACGCGTCGGCCATGCTGACGGCCAAGGCGAATCACGACCATATCACGATCGATTTCTTTTACCACGGAAGCACCGTGAGCGTAAAGGGACTGTCTGAGCCGGGAACGGACCTGGTCGTCAAGATAACTTCTCCTGAAGGCCACCAGCTCCTGAAGAAAAAGGGCAAGGTGGGCGGAATGCTCTGGATGAACGTGGGGCAGCTCAAGTTCGAGAACACGCCGAACTTCTACGAGGTCTTCAGCACCAGGAAGATCGAGGACATCCTGAGCACGGAAGAGATGGACAGGCACGTGATCGGTTTCCCGGCCTTGGCGAAACACGTGGAGATCACGCCGGTGGAAAACGAAGCGGAAAAGGCCAAATGGTTCGATGAGTTCGTCAAGTTCAAAGAGGACTCCAGGGTGTATACGAGCTCGTCAGGCAACATCAAGACCAGCATGAATGCCGACGGCAAGCAGGAATATTTTATCATGACCGACTGGCCCTACCAGGCCCAACCGGGTGATTATCTGGTGACGGTCTATGCGGTGAAGGACCTTAAGGTCGTGGAGCAGGCCACCGCAAAGGTCAATGTCGAGCAGGTCGGCATGGTCAAGTCGCTGGCAGGCATGGCAAAAGATATGCCTGCAATGTACGGGTTCCTGTCCATCGGCGTCGCGCTGGGCGCGGGTTTCGGCGTGAGCATGGTGTTCAGAAAAGGCGGAGGCGCGCACTGATGTATAACTCCATTATAGTCGGATACGATGAGTCGCTGTCGAGCAAGGCAGCGCTCAAGGAAGCGTCGCTGCGGATCAAACGGCTGGGCGGGAAACTTACCCTTGTGCATTCGGTTTTTTTCGACCAGGAGGAGTTCGCCATCCTGCCGGAGCAGATGGAAAAGCGGTTCGAGTTCGGGACCCGCGTCTGCCTGGATGCAAAGAAGGACCTTCATAACGAATTCGGTTTGAACGGAAGCGTGGATTCGCTGGTGTGCGAAGGCGAGCCGCCCGAGGTGCTTATCGAGATCGCCCGGGAGAAGCATGCGGACCTGATCGCGCTCGGCACCTACGGCAGAAAAGGGCTTAAGCGGCTGCTCATGGGCAGCGTGACGTCACAGGTGATCCTGAACTCGCCCTGCGATGTGCTCGTGGTAAAGAAGCCCTGCTCGAAATGCGCGGGCGCATACCAGTCGCTCCTGGTGCCCTTTGACGGGTCGGAGACGAGCAGAAAAGCTCTGGTCCGGGCCTGCGAGCTGTCAAAGATCGACAATTCCGAGATCTCGGTCCTCTATGTGATCCCAAGGTACGAGGAGATGATGGATTTCTTCAAGACCGAGACCATCACCAAAAGCCTGTTCCAGGAAGCGGAAAAGATCACGGACCAGGCGAAGGAGATCGCGGGCCTGCAGAAGGTGCAGATCAAGGCGGTGGTACAGGAAGGCCATAGCGGCGACAAGATCGTCGAGATCGCCAACACGTTCAAGCACGATCTGATCGTCATGGGGACCCACGGCTGGCGGGGCATGAACAAGGCGCTCTTGGGAAGCACGGCCGAGCGGATCATCGCGAATGCCTCCTGTCCCATATTGATCGTGAGATGAAATGCGCAAATGCGGGTAAGCGTGGAAGCGTGAAAGCGTGAAAGAGTGGATGCGTATAAGCGCGTTTGCGTGTAAGAGTAAAGGTGTGAATACGAGTAAACGCATATTCGCATTGACGCATTAAGGCATACACCCATACACGCATCAACGCATCCACGCACCTAAGGAGTTCCAATGAAGGGTTACCGAAAAGTTCTTATAGCATTGAACGGCCACAAGGAAGTGCTGACACAGGGCATCAAACTCGCGCAGGACGAAAAAACCTGGATCACGGTCGTCAAGGTGGTGCAGCCTTTTGACGGGGACCTGAACCTGACGGGCATCAAGAACCTGGATGACGTACTGGACGACGGCGGGAACGCGGCCCTGACCGAGGTCAGGAAAGCGGCGCTGGCAGAAGGCGTCATGATCAAGACGAGGCTGGAGCAGGGTGACGTGACGCAGCGGATCGTGGAGGTCGCGGAAGAGGAACGGTGCGACCTTATCATTATGGGATCCAGAAAAAAGAAGGGCATCTTCAGCAGGCTCTTCGGCGACCATATTGTAGAGAACGTCATCGATCAGGCCCCCTGTCCGGTGTATGTCGTCGCGATCTGAAAATCCGGTGCAGCGGGTGAATAGCAGCAGCGGAACAGGAACAGCACGGTAAACGGTTGCGATCCAACGGAACCGGTGCCTGGCGATCTGAAGACATCATAATAAGGTATGACCCATTCAGGAGGAGGCAGGCACCAGCGGCCTCCTTTTTTTTATGGGTGCGGCATGACAAGGAGAACTGAAAAGATTGAAAAAAAAGGTGTCTCTCGCAAAGCTCGCAAAGGCCGCAAAGAAAGGCAATTCAGAAAAACAAAGAACGTAATATCATTTGGTTTTAAGATCAGGAAGTAAAGATTTCCTTTGCGCCCTTTGCGCGCTCAGAGCGGCCCGTTTAGCGGCCATTGCGAGAAAAAAAGTAGAGATATGAAATGAAAATACTGCATACATACAACAGACTGGTAACGCGCGAAGTCATCTCCCGTGAGGCATTAGACCGGCTTAAACAGGATGCCTCCGCATCAGGCGTTCCGCTCGAAGACCTGCTTTTAAAGGCGGGCGTGCCGAAACATGAGATCCTCTTTTGCCTTGCCGCGCAGTATAACTGTCCTTTTGTGGAATTTGAAGAAGGGCTCATCGTTTCCCAGCAGATCACCAGGCGCATGGACATGGAGCAATTAAAACGCGCTCTCTGGCTTCCGCTCTCCATCTCGAAAGAAAAAGCCGAGGTCATTGCCTGTTATCCCGGTGACCCCGGGGTAGTGGAGGATATCCGCAGCACGCTGGGCGTCGACGACGTTGCATTCAAAGGGGCCCTTCCTTCCGATCTCATAAGGATCATCGAACACAATCAGGACCTGAATCCCGGCTTTCCTCCTGCGGCAGGCAGAACGCCGCTGGCAAAAGTGCGTACCTTTCTTGCCAATGCGCGCTCCCAGTACGCCTGCTACCGTACATCGCTGGCAAAGGGGAGGACCGGGTTGGCATTTCTCCGCACGGGGATCGCGTTCGTAACGACCGCGCTTTTACTGTTCCGTGTTTTCGGTATGGGCTATCTCACCATTCCGGAAGCTTTACTCTTTGCTGCCGGCATCGTAATGGCGATAGACGGCCTGCGCTGGTATCTGCCTGCACGGGCAACAGGAAAGAGCCTGCCCGACTGTATTTCCTCGGAACCGACCAACGGGACAAGCGTGCTTGCAGCCAACTTCAAAGGTGAGTCGCCTGAATTTCACCGGACAGCAGAGGTTCCCAATGCCGACACGCTCCGGCAGGGCTGGAACCGGCTGTCGCCGGTCATGAGAAGACGATTCCTGGCCAGCGACCGGACCGATCTTGCCGAGGAACGGACAGCCCTGGCCTGCTATCGGACACTTATGGCGCGGGCGCGGACCGGCCTTTCTTTTACCCGCACAGGCATCGCTTTTATCGGGCTGGGCGTAGCTTTGATCAGACAGCTTCCCGCAGGGCCCTGGAGCATTGTCGATGCGCTGTTCATTCTGGCCGGAGCGGCCATGGTGGCAGAGGGATTCTTCTGGTATGTCCCGGGCCGCAGCGCAGGCGCAAAGAGCTCCTTGTCCGTAAAACGCTCCGAGGAAAAACCGCGCATCTGGGACTTTGTGTTTCCTCCCGCGTTCGCGCTGAGTGCCGTGACGCAAAGGCAGCAGGTCCTTCCCCTGGTCAAAGGTTTTTCCGAACCCGGGATATGGGCCACCACAGGGCTTGCGCTGGAACGCACGCTTCTTGCTGAAAGACGCAATGTGATGGCGCGGCTCCGGACGATCATGGCGCGTTCCAGGACCGGGATGGCGATCATCAGAACAGGCATGAGCATCTCGGCCGTGGGTTTGGGGCTCCTGGTCTATTTCGGCGCTGCGAGCATGCTCTGGACCCTGTTCGATCTTGCGCTGCTGGGGACCGGTCTGCTACTCATTGCCGACGGGGCCTACTGGTATCTTCCGGCCGAACGGGCGAGACAACAGCTTCCTTACTGTTACGGAGAAATGGAAATTGCCATCCCCGATTATGGCGTTCCGGCCCGCTCCTGGGGCAAGGCGGTGTTCAATCATGATGACTTATAGAATAACCTATGACGTCGATGCCGGGCCGCAGGCCGGCCAGTTCCTCATCCTGCTCGACTGGGGTGTGCTGACGCAGGAGGAATTCCGTTCCGCCGAGCGTGCGTCGAACGCACGGGGCATGGATTTCGAGCAGGTGCTCATGAAGGAATACGCGGTCCCGAAGCAGATCCTGCTGGCGGCGCTTACCGAATACTATCGATGCCCCTCAATCGAATATGACGAACGGATGCCCGTTCCTGATGAACTGCTGAGCGGTCTCGACGGCGAACGACTTTCGCTGAACCAGTGGTTCCCGGTCATCCGCGACCGGAACACGGTGATCATCGCGGCCCGCGATCCCCAAAATCCGGTCTTGTTCGATGAGGTCAGGCAAACGATCAAAGCCGAACGCTATGAGTTCCGGGTTGCGCTGGACGAAGACATTCAGTGGTTCATCCAGGATTACCTGCATGCAAAGCCGGGGGCTCTGATCGGGACGGAGCGGACAGGCCTCGCGTACTGTCGCAACACCATGGCCCACTGGAGGACGCGGCTCGCCTGCTACCGGAACGATCTGGCAGAAGGACGGACCGATCTTGCATTTCTCAGGTGGGGGCTGGGGTTTGTCGCCCTGGCAGACGTGCTGCTCCGGTCGCAGACCGACGGCATGGCATGGGCATACTGGACCCTGAGCGTGGCCGGCACAGTGCTTGGGAGCTTCGGCCTCCAGGGATATCTGAAGGTGCGCAGGACGCGCATGAAGGCGCCGGGACAGCATACCCTTGTCGAGGTGACCGCAGCGACCCTGCAGTTCCTCGAGAACTACCACGACCTGGACCAGTGCAGCATCGAACGAACGACAAAAGGGACCATGCTTGCGCGGCTCGGTGACTGTGTGGGCGGCTACAGCACCATCCTCTATCCCTCTCCGGCGAGCAGGGAGCGGACCCATCTGGCACGTGAGCGGAACGTGCTGGCGGCCCAGCGGACCATCGCAGCCGCGTACCGGACCATTTATGCGCGGGCCCGGACCGGCCTGGCATTTATCAGGACCGGTGTCGCTTTCACGGGCCTGGGGTTCGGCCTGATGCATTATTTCTCCTACAGCTGGTCAACGGCCTTTGACGTTCTGCTCATTGTCGCAGGGATTTTCATGGCTCTTGACGGGCTGTTGTGGTATCTGCCGGTGCGGAAGGAACAGGCGGAGGTGGCGCGGTGTACGGTTTGAAGTTAGAAGTTGGAAGTTAGAAGTTTAGAAATGTCATGAAAATAGAAAATAAACTCATACTGTCGAACATCATCAACGGCGCGTTCATCATTCTGATCGGCTTCTTCGCTTTTCAGAACATGAGTCTTGTTCTTACCAAGCTTCGTTTCGTCGAGATCGCCGACGATCTGAACGCTTCCTTTCTGACGCTGAGGTTGTCGGAAAAGAACTATTTCCTGTACCACGATCGCAAAGCGCTGGTCGAGATACGGGAAAAGATCACTGACACCATGGACACGATCCAGGCGGAGAAGAAGGATATCATTCCGGCCATCGGTGAGACCGATCTCAAAAAACTCGAGTCTCTGCTGAAGGGCTATTCCGATACGATCGAGGAAATACAGGGCAAACAACAGCCTGATCAGGAACTGGAGGTACGGATACGGTCGGCTGGAAAAAAACTGAAGGAATATTCTGATTCCCTGACACAACTTGAACGAAAACGGGTGAGCGATATCATCCTGAACTCGAAACGGATCCTGATCTTCTCGTTCTGGGCCATCTTGTTCTCCGCGCTGTTCATCGGCCACTTCATTTCCCAGAAGATACTCAGGTCCTTGCGCGAGATCGAGAAACTGGCAAAATCCATTTCCAACGGGAACTTCAACAAGATAGAAGGGTTCAGGTCCAACGACGAGCTGGGAGCAGTCATCACGGCCATCAATTCCATGTCCGAGGAGCTGGGCCATCGCGAGGAGGAGCTCATCCAGTCCAAGAAGCTTGCTTCGCTCGGCATCCTGACTGCGGGCGTCGCGCATGAGCTCACCAACCCGCTCAATAACATCTCCATGATCGCCCAGACCTACGCAGAGCTGTACGAGAAGCTGGGCGAAAAGGATCGCATCGAGTTCATGAACAAGGTCGATGCGGAGACCGAACGGATACGGAAGATCGTGAAAAACCTGCTCGATTTTTCCAAACCCAAGGACGCGACGCCGAGCGAAGGGGACATCAATGCCGTTATCCAGAAGACGCTCACGCTCGTGCAGAACATGATCGATGTGTCGAACATCGAGACCTCGATCCACCTGACCGAGGGTTTGCCCCATGTGTTTGTCGATGAGCATCAGATCCAGCAGGTCCTGGTGAATCTGGTGACCAATGCAGTACAGGCCATGTCCACGGGCGGCAGGCTGGTCATTTCAACGAGGTCAGGGAAAAGCGGAAATTCCATAGAGATAGGCGTTGCTGATACGGGCAAGGGCGTAGCCCCCGAGTTCCTTCCCCATATTTTCGATCCCTTTTTCAGCACCAAAGGCGAAGGCGGCACCGGGCTCGGGCTTTCGGTCAGCTACGGGATCATCAAGAACCATCACGGAGAGATCAGGGTGGAGAGCAAGGTCGGCGTCGGCACGACGTTCACCATCGAGCTTCCCCGGTACAGGAAAGAGGAGACGAACAATGAGTAATCACAGGATCATGGTCATTGACGATGAAAAGATCGTGGGAGACATGGCAAAGCTGTCGCTGGAGCAGGAAGGCTACGCTGTAGAGACGTTCCTGAACGCCGAGCCTGCGCTGAAACGGCTGCAGGAAGAAAAATTCGACGTCGTGGTAACGGATTACAAGATGAAGGGCATCGACGGCATGGAGGTGCTTCGGACAGTGAAGGACCGCTATCCCGCGACCCAGGTCATCATGATTACGGCCTTTGCCAATCTCGATGCGGCCATTGAAGCGCTCAGGCGGGATGTTCATGATTTCTTCCCCAAGCCGGTCAAGATCAAGGAATTAAAAGCATCGATCAGCCGCGCGCTGGAGAAGCAGGGATAGCAGCATGAAGAGGATCGCCGTACATATGCGGACGTTTTTACGCGCCTTCACGGGGAGGCCGCGGCGCCGTCAGTCCTTTGAGCAGGTGTTCGGGAATTTCAGGGAGGTCCTCGACCGGAACAACCGCTCCCTGGAGATCATCACCGGTATGGGCGACACGCTGGGCGGGGACTATTTGTTCGACATCCAGTACGTGCGGCAGTCCTATGCCGAGCTGTACGCGGCAATGGGCGGATCGCTCGAAAGCTTCACGCGGCTGACCGAGGACCGCTATCCTCAGCTTACCGGCGTCCTTGCGGGCATCGATGAACGGATCAGGCATGTCATCGAAGAGAGCTTCCCGGAATCGAAGGAGCTGGTCCTTCCCTATGACCGGATCACGGGCGACGGACTGCGGGAGGTGGGCGGCAAGAACGCGAACCTGGCCGAGCTCAGGAACGTTCTTAAGATCGAGGTCCCCGACGCATTCGCGATCACGACCGGGGCTTTCGACGCATTCATGCGTCACAACCGCGTTTTAGAGAAGACAGGCCTTCCTGCTGACAGCGGCCCGGTGTCCGAAGCCATGCTCGGAGAGTTGTATGAGCTGGTGCTGCACGGGGCCATGCCGCCGGAACTCAGCCGCGCCATCGAACGGGCAGTTCAAAAGATACAGTCGCATTGCCCCGGATGCAGCATCGCCGTCCGCAGCAGCGCAGGAGAAGAGGACGGCGAGTTCTCCTTCGCGGGCCAGTTCGATACGGTCCTGAACGTGCCGCTTGATCCGCCCGAGATCGAGAAAGCATACCGGAAGGTGATCGCCAGCCTCTTCTCCGGCAAGTCGTCCCTCTATCAGGCACGGCTGGGCCTTCATCTCAAAGATATGAAGATGGCTGTTGCGTGCGTGGTCATGGTGGATGCAGAAGCGAGCGGGGTCCTCTACACACGCGATCCCGGGGGGGACGGTCACCGCATGGTCATCAGTGCAACGTGGGGACTGGGCGCTGCGATCGTCGAAGGCCAGGCTGAAGCAGATCTGTTCAGCGTCAGCAGGGAGGGCGGTCACGAACCGGTAAACTCGCGGATCGGTTCCAAGAGCTCCATGGTCGTGCCAGCCGAAGGAAGGGGTGTGGCTACCGTTGCCACGCCGGCTGATAAGCAGGGCCAGCCGAGCATCCTTCCCGAACAGGCCGCAGAGCTGGCCCGCCTGGGGCTCCGTGTCGAGAAGCATTTCAGGAGGCCGCAGGACATCGAGTGGGCCATCGACAGGAAGGGGAAGATCGTACTGCTGCAGGCGAGGCCGCTCCGGACGATCGAAGACAGGTTGCCTGCAGCTCACAGGGAGGCGGTCGACCCGGCCCGGAAGGTCATTGCAAAGGACCTGGGCGTGGCCGTACAAAAAGGCGCTGCTGCGGGAAAGGTCTTTGTCCTCAGGAACGAGCGCGAGCTTGATGCCATCCCGCGGGGCGCCATACTGGTTGCGCGCCACGACTCATCTCATTTCGTACGCGTCATGACCGAGGTGTCGGCGATCATCACCGAGACCGGAGCGCCGACGAGCCACATGGCGGCATTATGCAGGGAATTCAGGATCCCGACCGTGGTGAATGCGTCCGCGGCAATGGAACTGCTCGCTACGGGACAGGAGATCACGGTCACGGTGGATGGCGGCGGCGCGACGCTCTATGCGGGAGCGGACCAGCAGCTCGCCGAGCAAGCCATGCATGATGAGTCGACCATGGAAGAGCTGTTCGAATTCCGCAAGAAGCGCTATCTGCTGCGCTATATCGCTCCGCTCAACTTGATCGATCCGCTCCGGGACGAGTTCGTGCCCGAGGCCTGCAGGACCATGCATGATATCCTGCGGTTCATCCATGAAAAGTCGGTCTCGTCCTTGATAGAATATGCCGATTGCGTCAGGTCCGGCACGGTCCGGCTGGACCTGCCGATCCCTGCGGGGATCACGCTCATCGATATCGGGGGCGGACTGGACAACCCCGCGCGCGCCGACCATGTACCTGCGGAACGGGTCACCTCGGCGCCGCTTCGCGCGATCCTGAGCGGCATGACCTATCCCGGTACCTGGCGATCCGATGCCGTACCGATGCAGGTCCATGATTTCATGGCGAGCATGCTGCGCGTGCCGGACCTCATGTCCGATAGCAACGGACGGGTCGAAACGAACATGGCGGTCATATCACGAGAATATGCCCATATGAGCCTCAAGTTCGGCTACCACTTCATTGTGCTCGATTGCTTCTGCAGCGGGAACGCCCGGAACAATCATATCTATTTCCGGTTCACCGGCGGGGCCACCGACATGTCCAAGCGGTCGCGGCGGCTTCATCTGATAGCCCTGGTCCTGGAACACTATGGTTTTACCATCGGGACAAAGGGAGACCTGATCGTGGCGCGCCTTGCGAACATGCCGCAGGCCGAGATGCTGATCGTTCTGGACCAGGTGGGCAGGCTTATTTCCTTCACCCGTCAGCTGGATGCCGTGCTGAACGATGATTACACAGTGAAACGCTACGCTCGGTCATTCCTTGAAGAGAACTATGTCTACGCCGGTTCTGCACAACGTTAGCGCTTAAATCCAAACCTTCCCCCTTGGCCCCGCCTTCAAACGCTTATTCAATTACCAATAAAATGGAAAAAATTCGATATACTGGAATGCTTGTTTCTGCTACACTCTTCCATGTCGTTGTCTTATATTTGTTGGGTTAGGGTGAAGTCGTTCGGGCAGACCCCTACGAAAGCATATACCTGTAGAGGCTGGTTCCATTTAGTCAAAAAATGGTTAGGGCATCCTTCTTGTTGGGGTCGCTAACACCGAAAATCCGTTCTTTACGACTTAGCCCTAACTCGACAGTTACTGGTTATGTGTAAAAAGGAGGAAAAGTGCAAGTAGGTACATTGATATTGTTCTCAGGAAAGATGGGGGCAGGTAAATCTACTAAATCGAAGCAGGTTTCTCAAGAACGAAATGCTGTTCTGATCTCTGAAGATGAGTGGTTGTCAAAACTTTACCCAAATCAAATCACTTCATTTGATGATTACATGCATTATTCATCATTATTGAAACCACTTGTAAAATCACATATTTTGGATATATTGAAAACAGGTACAAGTGTGGTTATGGATTTTCCTGCAAATACTGTAAAACAACGGAAGTGGTTTAAGGAACTGATTATCGAAGCCAATGCGCCAAACGAGCTTATTTATCTAAATGTAAGCAATGACATTTGTTTGAAACAGATAGAGAAAAGGCGTTTAGAACGGACAGAAAGGGCAATCTTTGACACAGAATCAATGTTCATTGAAGTGACCAAGTATTTTCAGGAGCCCGATCAAAGTGAAGGGTTTAATCTACAAGTTGTGGTTCGAAACGCATAACAATACGTTCGTGTGGGACGCTTGTTTCGCTGCGCGCCTCACAACTTGAACGTTAGCCAAGGAGTGAAAATCAAATGACTCAAAAGAATGTTCTAGGGTTCTTCTTTGTTCTTAGTATTCTCGTCTTACTTTCTGGTTGCGCCAATCCTTTAAATAGAGCAACGTTCCAAAGATATTATCAGGCGGGCATCGGGGCAGAAAGCCAAGGTGATTACAATGCGGCAAAGGAAAATTATTATCGCGCATTGGTTAATGCGAGAATAGGTAATCTTGAACCTGAACTTCATGCAAGCAGCTCCTATTCTCTCGGCCGTATGTTAGGTGCGCTGTGTGACCGTGAAAACTCGAAAAAATTGTTACTAGAGGCTTTGAAGTTTGATAAAGAATCATCATGACCTGTTTATATGGATTTTTTTGAACTTGCTTATTTAAAATACGATCAGAATGATTTTGCACAAGCGGCGTCTTACTTTGCTGAAGCGATTCCTTTAGTAGATAATCAAAAATTTATAGAAACAGATCCTGGAACGTTTATCGGTCACTTTCAGCAATATTCTAATGCACTATCAAAGATAGGCAAGAATGACGATGCAAAACTATATAGCGACAGGGCGATAAAACTGACAGAGATGTATCCAAATATAAGACCGAAGGCGAAGAGAATTGATTACAACCAAAACTGTAATGGGAAGGCCCAGTAAACGGATGATAACAAGTAGTTCGAGTCCCGCGCTCTGCGGCGCGGGGCTCATCGCGGCGTTAGCCCTCACATGCCCCATCATTAAATGGAGAGATTGATGAAATGTCTGAACAGTTTGATGTTGATCAGTGCTATGTTGGTATTTACCGTTAACGCAATGGCGCAATCGCCAAAGAACAATCCTAAATGCGAACCCAACCCGGTGTTCAACCGTTTCGCAGGGGAAATGACGGGCAACTGCGATCGGGCGCGCTTCAAGGATCTCAACCTTTGGCGATGGAAGAAGGCTAATGACTCGAAATCCGGCAGCGAGTCGTTCAAGGTCGAGGGCGAATACTGGTATTACCTCAATCCCATTGAAAAGGACGCCAAAGGTCTGCATCCCGGCATATTGGAAGTGGTCCGCAACTTTGAAAATGCCGTGCGCCAGGCCAAAGGCGAGGTGCTGTCTGTCAATTCCAAGTTGGTGTACTACCGCTTGCGCAAAGGAAACGACGAGTTTTGGGGTGAGGCAGGTTGCGGGATGGAGAGCGGTTCAGGAGGATGTTCGGGAATATCACACCAGATCATTCGCGTAGCCGGCATGGAGCAGTCCGTCGTGGTTTCGTTCGAACAGATCGCCAAGGCGATGGGCGACGAGGGCAAGGTGGTTTTCTACGGCATTTACTTTGACAACGACAAGGCTGCGCTGAAATCAGAATCTGCCCCGACGCTGACCGAGATGGCAAAGTGGCTCATGACCAACGCCAGTGCGAAAGTCTTCATCGTCGGCCATACCGATATGCAGGGGTCTGTCGAACGCAACCAGAAATTGTCGCGCGATCGGGCGGCTTCGGTGATCACCGCATTGACCAGGGATCATGGCATCAAGGCCGACCGGCTTACCGCTGAAGGCATCGGGCCGTTGGCACCGGTGGCAAGCAATGCCGACGAGGCCGGACGGGCTAAAAACCGTCGAGTTGAAATGGTGCTGCGTTAAGACGCACTAATTAAGATCTACCGGAAGGAATTACGACATTGAAAGAGGTCCAGATCTATACTGATGGAGCATGCAAGCGCAATCCCGGGCCCGGAGGATACGGAGCCGTTCTCCGTTCTAACGGTCAGGAAAAGGTCCTTTCCGGCGGCTTTCGCCTGACCACCAACAACCGCATGGAAATGCTTGGCGTGATCGCAGCGCTCGAAAGCCTTTCAGGCGCCTGTGCGGTCACTATTACCAGCGATTCGAAATACGTTGTCGATGCGGTAACCAAGGGCTGGGCCCGCAAGT